>JAPLNP010000416.1 GCA_026401055.1 Planctomycetia bacterium | reverse complement strand
GTCGCCGGATGCTCCTGTCGGGCTCCTTGACCGGGAAGGCCATCGCGCCGCCGTCGTCAAACTGCCAGACGGGCGAATCGGCGGGCAGTTCGGCCGAGGGACGCTCCTGGGCCGTCGCTCGTCCCAACACGCGGGCCAGGGCGGCTCCGGGGGTGGTCGATCCGACGGCAATCAGATACGGCCCGAGCACCAGGAGCATCCCCAACGCAAGACCGCCGGCTCCGACGGTCAACCGGCTCCAAGGCTGTCGCCAGTCCTTGCGACACTGGAACGCCAGGACCGCCAACGCCAACGCTGTTGGCAGAATGAGCACTTCCGCCCGGGCGAGCACCGCCAGGGCGGTGGCCACGCCGGCCACCAGCAGCCAGCGTGACGTCGCGTCGAGCCGGGGACTGGTCCATTTTTCGGCCCCAAGGCGTGTTTCGCGAGCCAAACCATGGCCGAAAACATGGACCTGTCCCCTTTTGCGCCGCGGGGCGCCGCGAGGGAGACAGTCCCATTTTCGCGGCGAAGACACGCAATCGGCCGCGCAGCGTCTGCCGCGCCGCAAAAACCGGGACAGTCCCCCGTAGACGGTCAGCCATTCGACCACCGCCCAAAACGCCACGGTGAACAGCAGCAGGTGCGTGCTGTCGCTGATCCCCTCCGCCCCGAGCCGACTGACCGACGGCAGGACGCAGAAGAACACACAGCCGGCCAACGCCGCGTCCGGGCCAACGAGCCGGCATGCAAGAAAGTACAGCGGCACGACCGCCAACACGAGCGCCAGGGCGGCGGCAACCTGGGCGCTGGCCGCCCAGAGCGACGGTGAGTCGCCCAGCGCCGGCTCCAGTCCCTCGTGGACCACCCAAACCAGCAGCGGGAACAGCGGCTGCTCCCGCTGCCCCCGGATTGCCGGCACGACGCCCTGTTGGTCCATTGCCTGGGCGATCCGGACGAAGCGCACCGCGTCGACGCCCGGGACCGCGGCGCGCCAGATTGTCGCCGCCTGCACGAAGCTCGACAGGACGACGATCACGGCGACGGCGGCGAGGTGGCGATTCGACGGCACTGGACAGTAAGTGGTAAGTGGCAAGTGGTTCGGGGGCATGGGCGGCAGGGTAACTGGGCAGCGGGCATCGGGTCAATGGGAAAGTGGATTCGGGAGACTGGCGTGCATCTTTCGAGTGTGAAGCTGGGGCGAGGCGGTAGAGTGGGTTAGCTGCGTCGGATTATTGCATCGCCCCGGGTGTGCCGGCCAAGACTGCCGGAATCGATCGGGCCGACCGTGCGTGCCGAAGGGAGATAGTGGGGTGTCGCGCCAGGACGTTTGCCCGGGCCGGCCAAATCCGGCTTGCCCCAAATCCCCGCCGAGGCTATCGTAACCGGTCTGATACTAGACCGTGCCGCCCGTGCTGATGCAGTTTCGTCGAAGTGGCCAACGTGATTCGCGGCGACGCCGCGTCCTGACCGACCTGGTGTCGGGCGCCGCGCCGGGCATGAGACGATCCCGCGCCACGCCGGCCCGGCAGCCGGTCCCGCAAGCCTCGGCAAACTATGGGGATGCCCTTTTCATGGACGAACAACTTCGGTTGACCGACCTGGTGCCCAAGCGGCTGGGCGTGATTCTCCTGCTTTTCGCGGCCGGCCTTCTCGTGGTGGCGGGCTTGGAGGCCCTGTACTCCTGGATGCCCAGTCTGGCCGACAAAACGACCGACGGTCGCGTGGCTGCCTTCGACCTCGACGGCGAGGGGAGCCTGGGCGCTTGGTTCTCCTCGATCACCCTGCTGCTGGCATCCGTCGTCGCCGTGCTGGTTTACACCGTGCGACGCTACAAGAAGAACGACTACCAGGGCCACTACCGCGTCTGGCTTTGGGCGGCCTTGTGCTGGTTTCTCCTGAGCGTCGACGAGTCCGCCAGCCTGCACGAGGGCTTCAAGGAGATGATGACCCTGGTGACCGGCACGCGGCTGTTTGGCGACGGGTCGATGTGGTGGGTGATCGCCTACTTCTTCCTGCTCGGAGGCGTCGGCGCTCGGCTGGTGATCGACATGCGCCACTGCCGCCTTTCGACCGGCTCGATGGTCATGGTGGCCGCCAGCTACGCCTCGGCCGTCGTCGCCCAACTCGGCTGGATCCTGCCCGATGGCGGCGCCAAGGAGGTCATGTTCGAAGAGGGCGCCGAGATGGTCGGCAACCTGTTCCTCTTGCTGGCGATGGTCCTTCACGCTCGTTACGTCATCCTCGACGCCGAGGGCCTGCTGCCCCAGCCGGAAGAAGACGACGAGGAACAGGTAGCCGACGAGGAAGAAGAGTACGAGGAAGAAGAGACCCGCGACGAGGAGGAACTGGCGGCCGAGGAGGCGATCCTGTTCGGCCAGAACGTCCGGGTCAATCCGCCGCACGGATCGAGAAGGACGACTCGCGCGGCAAGCAAGCCCAAGCCGGACGCTTTCTCGGCGGGCATGGAAGCCGCCGAAACCCGGGTTGGCCGCAAGCTGACCCATCAAGAGAAGAAGGCCCTGCGCCGCCGGTTGGAAAAGCAGCGTCGCGAGCGCCGGTCGGCGTAAAGCCGGTGTTGCGCCTCTCACGGAGCTGAGGCAGCGGCTCGGCCGGCGCCGGCGGCCCGAAGCAACCTGCCGGATCCAGTTCCACCGGGAGCGATTCACGTTCCTCGACGGACTCCCCCCTCGGCGGCAAGAATGCCGCTGGACCGGCGTCGACCTGCTGCCCGGCGGCGACACCGGCATTCTCGATGGCGACGCCCTCGCGAATCGTGGCGATCCGCGATGCCCAAACCTGGGGCCCGCCGCGACTTCGCTCGACCGACACTTGGTGTTCCACGGGTCGTAAATCGTCAAGAAAACTTGACATGCGGCCTCCCGGCGAAGATGATGTACGTGGACGCGACTTGGGCCGCGTGGAGCTTGGGGTCCCCATGCCTTCGATTGGAGAGTATCGTGTTCCGGGCATTCTTCGCGAAAAAAGCAGATTCCAGCGTCCGCTTCGGTGCCAGCGCAATCACCGGGGTACGTGGTCCGGGGCGCGAGCGGCGGTCGGCCGCCAGACGGCTCCTCCACGAGCCGTTGGAGCCGAGGCTGACGTTGGCCGCCGGGCCGCTTCTGATCTCGGAGTTCCTGGCGCTGAACAACATCGGGTTGAAGGACGACAACGGGGATCGCTCCGACTGGATCGAAATCCACAACCCGACCGGTGCAGCTATCAACCTCGACGGCTACTTTGTGACCGATGACGCCGACGCCCTGACGAAGTGGCGGTTTCCGAACGTCGATATCGCGGCGGGTGGCTATCTGTTGGTCTACGCCTCGGGCAAGGACCGCGCGAATCCGACCGCGCCGCTGCACACGAACTTCAAACTCGACGGCGACGGCGAATACCTCGCGCTGGTGCGGCCCGACGGCGCGACGATCGCCCACGAGTACGCCCCCGAGTTTCCCGCGCAAGCGGGCGACATCTCCTACGGCCTTGCGAGTTCCATCGCGTCGGGTCCGGAGGCATTCTTTGGGATTCAGACTCCGGGAGAAACCAACGGGGTCGGCTCGCCAACCTTGTCGGGGATGCTGGCATTTTCGCGACCCGGCGGAACGTTCGTCGAGCCGTTTGAACTCACACTGACGACCGAGACGCCCGGCGTGGTCATCCGGTACACGCTGGACCGGACGGTTCCCACCGTCACGTCGTCGTTGTACACCGCTGCGATCACGATCAGCGCGACGACGATGGTTCGAGCGAGCATTTTTGTGGAGGGCAAACCGCCCAGCGTCCCGGTCAGCCAGACCTACTTCGCCTTGGACCCCGCGCTGGCGTCGTTCGACTCGAACTTGCCGCTGGTGGTGATTGACACGTTCGGTCAGACCGTTTGGAACGTGAATACGGACGTCCCCTTCGTGTCCTCGGCCTCCCTGTTCATCGAGCCGGGCGTCGACGGCCGGGCGGCGCTGACCGACGCGGCCGCGTTCTGCGGCCCGACCGGGGTGAAATGCCGCGGTTGGACCGCCACCGTAACCAAGAGGAATTTCGAGAAGTGGAATTACGCCCTGGAGACCTGGAACGAACAGGGCGACGACCTGGCGGTTTCGCTGCTCGGGCTGCCGGAGGAGTCGAACTGGGTCCTCCTCGGCCCCTACACCGACAAGACGCTCATGCGGGACTACCTCGCGTACAAGTGGAGCAGTGACATGGGCGAGTACGCGCCCCGCACCCAGTACTTCGAACTCTACCGTAACATGGACGGCGGCACGATCGGCCAAGAGGACTACTGCGGCGTCTACGTGCTCGTGGAGAAGATCAAGCCGGGCCAGAATCGCGTCGACATCGAGAAGCTCGACCCCACCGACAACACCTTGCCCGACATCACCGGCGGATACATCTTCGCGAAAGACCGCACCGAGTACGAGAGCACTTTCACGACCACGCATTCGGGGACCTGGGTTAACGTCTATCCCGGCAAGAACGAGCTCACGGTGACGCAGAAGAACTATCTCACGGCGTATGTCAACGAGGTAGAGACCGTGCTCTGGGGCGCCAACTTCGCTGATCCGGTCAACGGCTACGCCAAGTACATCGACGTGGATTCGTTCATCGACAGTTTCATCAGCGTCGAGCTGGCGAAAAACGTCGACGGCTACGGCCTGAGCAGCTACTTCTACAAGGATCGCAACGGGAAGCTCGTCGCGGGACCGGTTTGGGACTACAACCTTACGATGGCCAACGCTTGGTACGGAGGGACGTGGAATCCCGCGGGATGGAAATATGCGGGCTCTTCGGACACGCAGTGTCCGTTCTATAACCGACTCTTCCAGGACCCGAACTTCGTGCAGGCCGTCGCCGATCGTTGGACCGAACTGCGGCGCGACATCCTGAGTGACGAGCGCCTCATGCAGGACGTCGACGACACCGCCGCGTACCTCGACGAAGCGCAACAGAGGAATTACGAGAGATATGATGATGTCCTGGGCACGTGCGTCTGGCCGGAGTTCTACATCGGCCAGACCTACGAGGATGAAATGGACATCCTGCGGATGTGGTTGCACGACCGGCTGGCGTGGATCGACAGCCAGTTCCTCGCCGCGCCGCAGCTCAGCCAAGACGGTGGCACGATCGACGTCGGCGGCTCGGTCACCGCCTCGACCCCGATCGGCACGGTCTACTACACGACCGACGGCTCGGACCCCAGGCTTCCCGGCGGTGGGCTTTCGCCGACGGCCGTCGCGCTGGGCAGGGAATCGTCTGATAGCGTGCTCGTTCCCTTCGGCGCCAACTGGCAGTACGTCGACAACGGAGCCTACCCATTAGCCGACGAAGGGAAGCCGAACTGGAACCAGTTGAACCACGACCCCCTCAACCCACTCGGGGACTATGGGTACGCGTGGTTCACGGTCCAGGTGCCCTGGAAGTATGGGCCGGCGCACTTCGGCTACGGCGACGGCGACGAGACGACCATCGTCGATTACGGCTCCGATCCAGATCACAAGTACGTCACCACTTATTTCCGCCACGGTTTCGGACTGGCGGACAAATCCGCGATAACCGGCCTGCGCCTGCGGCTTCTGTGCGACGATGGCGCCGTCGTTTACCTCAACGGCTCGGAGATTGCCCGATTCAACATGCCCAGCGGAACCATCTCCAACTCGACGAAGGCCAATTCCGAGATCCCCGACGGGGACGAATCCCGGTACCGCGTGTTCGTGCTCAACCCGTCGAAGCTGGTCGACGGCGACAACCTCATCGCCGTCGAGGTCCATCAGTCCAGCCTTGCCGGCCCCGACATCAGTTTCGATCTGGAACTGACGGCAACCTCGAGCGGCTCAAGCGGCGAAGTCGCGTTCGACGAAAACACGTTGCTTACGGCCCGGGCCTACGACGGCGGCCACTGGAGCGGCTTGACCCAGGCGGCGTTTGTCGTCGAGTCGCCGCTGGCGATCACCGAAATCATGTACAACCCGCCCGCGCCCACCGCCACGGAACTTGCCGCCGGGTTCGACGACAAAGAACAGTTCGAGTTCATCGAGATTACCAATGCGGGCGTCGAGACCGTGAGCCTGGCCGAAGTGCGGCTCGTCGACGGCGTCACGTTCGACTTCGCCGCCGGCAGCGCGGCGACACTCGCTCCCGGCGAGTTCGTCGTGGTGGTCCGCGACCGGGAAGCCTTCGAGGCACGCTACGGCGCCGGGATCAACGTAGCCGGCGAGTACACCGGCGGACTCGCAAACAGCGGCGAACGGATTGCCCTGGAATACGGCGCCGGCGTGACCGTCGAAGCGGTCGAGTACGGCACCTCGGGCGACTGGCCCGGCCGCGCCGATGGCCACGGCAGTGCGCTCGAACGGATCGACACGGTCGCCGATATCGCCGATCCGGCCAATTGGCGAAGCAGCACCGAGTACGGCGGGTCGCCGGGCGAGGCCGGCTTGGGACCGATCACCGACGTGCTGGTCAATGAGGTGCTCAGCCATACCGATCCTCCCCAGGTCGACGCCATCGAACTTGTCAACACGACC
>JAPLNP010000474.1 GCA_026401055.1 Planctomycetia bacterium | reverse complement strand
GGCACGCGCCGCGTGCTCCGGGAACTGCGTCGCCACGTCCCCTGTCAGGTCGCGTAACGTCATGGCCAAAAAACACCCTCAAACCCCCGAAAAACCAAGGCCCCAGCCGAAGTTTCAAGGGGAAAGCGCAACGGCATAGGTCTTGTGCTTATAGACTCAAAAGTGACCGCCGCCGGAGTTGTCAAGTTCAAGGCGGCCCTGCCCAACTGTGAGGTTCTCCTCAGTCCGGAGATGCAGAAGGCCGTCGAGGAACTACAGAAGAAGGGCGACACTGGCGGGCAAGCCGCCAGCGGCACTCAGGCGCCGATCTCTGCACCGGCCCAAGCCCCGATGGCAGCCCCAGAGGCAGCCCCCATGCCAGCCCCGATGCCTGCCCCAGCCCCTGTTCCGCCCCGCACAGTGCCGTAGATGCGTCTGGACGCACCATGAATTGCCCTTCGGCTTCGCGTTGCATCGTGGTCCGGCGTGGATTGAATCTTCCAACCGTTACGCTACCGTAGAACAAGGAGTGCTCCCATGCTAAGAATCTTATTGAGTCTGATGACCCTGGTTGCCGTGGCCGCCGAGAGCGCGGGCCAGCCGCCTGCCGCAACGGCTCCACCTGCTCCACCGGCCGCCGCCCCGTCGGCCGAAGCGGCGAAATCGGACGCTCTTCCACCTCGACGGCCCCGTCAGGTTCCGGCAACATGCGCAACCGCAACATGCGCGCCGAGGTCTCCGAGTGATCCGCGTGCATTGGCGCCGGCACGAATCAACGCCGAAGGAGAGCTCGTTGTCCGCCGCCACGATCAGATCGGCGATCTTCTTATTCCCTGCGTTGCGCTGAAGAAGATGGCGGACGGAAAGACGGCGGAAGAGCCGCGAATGGGGCGAACGTTCAAACCGGGGGTCGGAGTCGTTTATGATCTATTCTACGCCCCGGACGTGTCATGGTTCGACCGTAACGGCAAGCAGGTCGATGCGGCGGCGGCCCGGAAACAACTGGCGAAGTGGACGCCCGTGCTCGTGTTGCCCCAGGAAAAGGAGCGGTGTTTTCCCGCGCCCTTCGGAGGACTGCTGCTGGAGTCCTACAGGCCGGATCTGCTCATCGCGGTCACCCCCCCAGGGGCGAGCCTGAATTTCGAATATGGAACGCCACAGCAAGGGCCGGCGCCGGAGTCTCCCCTTCCGATCCGCGCCTACATGGACGAGAAAGGACGTGTCGTCTTCCGACCGATACGGATCAAATTGGTCCCCGAGCAGAGAGTGAAAACGATTACCGAGAACACCGAGACGGGTCCAAAGACCAAGGAAGTGTGTTCCACGATATTGAAGCCGGTGTTCGAGATGCTAGAAGAGTTGGCCGTCGAGCCGAAGTACGTTCAGTTTTTCGATACGGAGGGCAATCCGGTCGAAGCGGCGACGGCGGCCCAGCGGCTCGCCAAAGAGGCAACGGTGCTCGTCTCGGCCGACGGCGAAAAGGTCAACGCTTTCTACTTGAAGGCGGCCCAGCCGGACACGCTCGTATGCGTGGTTCCGTTCAATATCTCCGCGGCACAGCCATCGCCGGCTTCAATGTCGGCTCCAACGGTGGCTCCAACGCCAGCAACGCCAGCAACGCCAGCACCCAGGGCTCCAACGCCGGCTCCGGCTCCAGCCCCGGCTCCAGCCCCAGCGAAGGCTAAAGAGATGGCTGCTCCACTGCCTCAGGCTCCAAAGATGGATCCAGTGGACGCTCCATCGCCGGCTCAAGCGAAGGAGGCTCCAGCCCCCGTGAACGCTCCAGCGAAGGCTCCGAACGAGGAGGCTGCTCCACTTCCATCGGCGGCTCCAAAAGTGGCGCCGCTTCCGTCACCAGACGCCGCTGCCGGCTCCACCAGCAGTGGCCCATCGCCTGCCTCGCAGCGTACCGCTCGGCTTGCCGAGTGGGAGAACCTCAAGTATGGGATGTGCATCCATTTCGGCATGGCGACGTTCACCGGAGGAAACCCGTACGGCATCGCACACGAATCGCCCAGCACCTACGCGCCCACGCAACTCGATGTTAAACAGTGGATTCGCGTGGCAAAAGGGGCCGGCATGAAATACGCCGTGCTGACCGCGAAACACTTTTCGGGGTTCTGTCTATGGCCTAGCGACGTGGATGACTACAGCGTGAAGTCCGGCGGCGACAAGACCGACGTTGTGGGCGAGTTCATGAAAGCCTGCAAGGAAGAAGGCATCAAGCCCGGGCTCTACTACGGTTTGCGCGACGAGCGCAATGAGGGTAAAGCCGAGTGGGGGTCACCCATCAGCGATGCCTACTTCAAACTCATTCGACAACACATCACGGAACTTCACACGCGTTATCCGGGCATTGCCTACCAGTCGTTCATCTGGTGGGACAAGCTCAACCCGGAGCAGCGGCAGGAACTCTATGAGTTGGTCAAGAGACTCAGCCCGGATTGTGTCGTAACGGTGTGCGGCTCCTTCGAGCCAAACCGCGCGCAAGTGCCTTGTACCTCGTTTCCGGCAGACGTATACACAGTAAACTCGGGCATAGCGATCTCGCCTCCACGTTATAACCCCGTCAAGGAAGCGAACGGAAAGACCTACTATTTGCCCCTGCAAGTGCATAAGAGCTTGTCGAAGACTTCGTTCTGGACGCCGAACGATCCGCTGGATAGCGTGGATCTTTTCAAGAAACTGTATAGCGAGAGCGTTGGGCGCGGCGCGAACCTGCTGCTGAACGTTACGCCCGACAAGACCGGACAAATCCCCCTCGAATACGTTCGCCGATTGCAGGAATTCAAGCAAGCCATTGACGCGATGGAGTCGAATGGCAAGCCCCAATCCCCGACCCCTGCCCCGCGCGTCACGCCGTTCGGCACCCCTGCCCCGGCCGTCGCGCCGTTAGACGAGAAGAACGCCAAAGCATGCCAAGAGGCCTCGGCCAAATATCTGGGCGTGCCGGTGGTCCAAACAAATTCCATTGGCATGAAGCTGGCGTTGATCCCGCCGGGCGAGTTTGATATGGGCTCGCCGAAGGAGTTGATCGAGGAGGAGTTGCGGACACACGCTGGCGACAGCTTTTTCATGGAGCGTCTGCCGAGCGAGGGGCCACAGCATCGTGTACGGATTCCCAAGCCGTATTGGCTGGGCGCGACCGAAGTGACACAGGAGGAGTACCAGCGTGTGATGGGCAGCAATCCGAGCAAGTTCACGGGGGATCCAAAAAACCCTGTCGAGCAAGTCTCGTGGGACGACGCGGTGGAGTTCTGCCGGCGGCTGTCAGAGTTGCCCGCCGAAAAGACCGCCAAGCGGCTATATCGGTTGCCAACGGAAGCCGAATGGGAGCACGCATCTCGGGCGAGCACGACCACGCGGTACTACTTTGGCGACAATGAGGCGCTGCTCGGGACTCATGCGTGGTTTAAGGACAACTCCAATGGCACGCCAAATCCGGTGGGCCAGAAGCTGCCCAACCCGTGGGGCCTGTTCGACATCGTTGGGAATGAGTGGGAATGGTGCGCCGACCGGCATTGTAAGCACTACTACGGCGACTCTCCTGTCGACGACCCGCGTGGCCCAGATTCCGGAAACGATCGCGTGCTCCGGGGCGGCTCGTGGGGCGACGGGCCGGGCGTCACACGCTCCGCGTTCCGCAGTTGGAGCGCGCCGGACCACCGATGCTACCTCATAGGCTTCCGTGTCGCCTGCGAGATCCTGCCGGATGCCGCCGCCGGCTCGACGAGCAGTGCCAAGGCCGACACGGGCGGGCAAGCCGCTGGCGGCACCCAAGCGTCGATCTCCGCACCGGCCAAAGCCCCAACGGCAGCCCCAATGCCAGCCCCAGCCCCTGTTCCGCCCCGCACAGTGCCGTAGGGCGTGTCCGGACGCACCATGAATTGCCCTTCGGCTTGGCGTTGCGACGTGGTCCGGCGTGGATTGAATTTTCAACCGTTACGCTACCCATCAAACAAGGAGTGGTCCCATGCTGAGAATTCTGTTGAGTCTGATGATCCTGGTTGCCATTGCCGCCGAGAGCGCGGGCCAGTAACTCGAGGTGTGCCGTGGGCTCGGCCAGCGCCTTCTAAGGACGCGCCAGGCACTGGCTCCACATTGACATCTGGCAATTGCGGGGGTAGGATTGCCCCCATCCGGCCGCGGCGGCCGAATCCACTTGGTTCCTGGGAGTATCGCGATGAAATGGTCCATCTTGACTGTTCTGGGGCTGATGGTGTTGGGCGGCTCGCTTTGGGCCGCCGAGCCGACGGTTGTTTTCGAGGATGCCTTCAAAGGCAAGCCGGCCGAGGGCTGGACGTGGCTGCGGGAGAATCCCAAGGCGTGGCGGATCAACGAGGACGCCTTGGAGATCCACATCGAGCCCGGCGATGCGCAGACGGTCAAGAATGCCCTCCTGCGCGACGTGCCCGATCGGAGCAAGGGGCCTTTCGCCATCGAGGTGACCGTTACGAGCATGACGCCGCCGACGGTTCAGTACGAGCAGGCCGGCTTGACGTGGTACAACGACGGCAAGCCGGGCTTCAAGTTCGTCAAGGAGCGGGTCGACGGCAAGCTACTCATCATCCCGGGCCGGGCGCCGATGGACAGCAAGACGGTTGAGCTACGCTTGGTCGTCGACGGCAACCGCGTCACCGCCCAATTCCGCCCGGACGCCAAGGGCGAGTTCAAGACCGCCGCCGAAGCCAAGCTGCCCGAGGGGGGCAAAGACCAGATCAGCATCCAGTGCTACCACGGCCCCACGGACGAGGAACACTGGATCCGCTTCGACAACTTCCGGATCGCGCGGTTGGCCAAGTGATTCGCGACTGGTCGATCAGCCTCCGTTTGGGCCGTGGACCGTCATGGTGATGACGTTCGGGATCGCGTTGGCCTGGACAACGCGAAAGCGGACCTTCTCGGCGGTGATGGGCGGCTCGAACCGCTCGATGCGTTTCCGACCGATCGATTGCCCCTCGGCCACGGTCTTCCACGTTCCGGCGGCGAACACGTCCACCCCATACTTGAGAACGTGCTGGCCCTTGGCAATCTCTTCTTCGAGAACGACGTGGGCAATCTTCTTCGCGCCGCCCAGATCGAGTTGCAGGACTCCCGGTTCGAGCCAACCCCGGCTGCTGTCGGTCCGGGCCAGCGGGCTTTGGAAGCGACGGCGAACCTCGGCGCCGAATTCCGCCACGGCCTTCGCCTGGGCGTCGTCGATCAGGCCGCGTTTGTCGGGCACAAGCGCTTGCAGGAAATTGGCTCCGCGTCCGACCGACGCATAGTATTGCTCCATCAGTTGCCGCGGAGTGCTAGGCACCCAGGCGAACGTGCCGTGACAATTGTAGGCCTCGGGAATGATCCAGCCTTCCGTCGAAGGCGGCCCGAAGCCCGGGTGCATCTGCCCTTGCCGCATCACGTTCCACAAGGGATAAGGCGCCATGCCGTCCTCCGGATGGCTGCAACTGGTCAGATCGGGCTGGGTACCTCCCCAGATCACCATCTTCGGCTGCTTGGCTCTCGCCATCGCGACGATCTCGTCGCCATAGGGCTTGCCGGTCGCCGGGTCGACCGCGCGCCAGTCAAACGGGCTGAGGTAGCTGTCGAGCCACAGGCAGACAAGATCGCCGTAGTTCGACATGAGCTCGTCGAGTTGCCGCTTGTAGACCGGCCAGTACGCCGCTCGGTTGTCCGCCGACGGGTCGTCCGTATGGCACGGGAAACGCCGATCCTGCCCGGAGTAGTACAACCCCAAACCGATCCCGTGCTTCCGGCACGCGGTGGCGAGTTCCCCGATCACGTCTCCCCGGCCGTCCCTCCACGGTGAGCCGCGGACGCTGTAGTCGGTCGTCCCGGTCGGCCAAAGGCAGAAGCCGTTATGATGCTTCGCGCTGAAGACGATGTGTTTGGCGTCGAACGACTTCGCCACGCGCACCCATTGTTCAACGTCAAGCTGGGTTGGATTGAAGATCTTCGGGTCGGGCGTGGACTTCCAATCTCCGTCAAGAAAGACGGCGGGACCGTAGTGGAGAAAGGCGCCGTACTGGTTGGTCTGATAGATCAACTGGCGCGGAGATGGAACCGAGTTGACCATGATGGGATCCGCGGGCACGAGGATCGTCTCCCAGCCCTTGGGGCCCTTTTCATCCGACGCCTCAGCGGCCAAGACGACGCCGACGACGGCGCCACCGACGGCGCCACCGACAGCGGCGCTCAGCGCCGCCGCGCAACCGAACAACACGATGATTCTCATGGTGGAACTCCTTCGGTATGGACTGTGGGAGGCCGTGTGCCACACTATACGAGTAGTGCGGGCTAGCGTTGGGCGGGCACGGTGAAGTCCTGCTGGGCCGTCTCTTGGGGCAGGTTCGCGGTGGTCTCGTACAAAGGGAACAGGGAATTGCCATACGGCGTTCCGCCGACCGGTTTGCCGTCGCCGCCGTAGATCATCACGCGGTGCGGCCCGCCGACGGTTCCTTCGCCCGGCGGCGTGCTGTAATGGCCGTCCTTGATATTGGCCACCGCGCGCGGACCCGTGTTGCCGGCGGCGCGATCGGGTTCGAGGATGACGCGACCGGCCGGCACGGGCTGAATGTTGTAGGTCACTTTTCCGGACAAGTCATACCGGGGTGGACCGCTCGGACCGCAACCGCCGAGCAGGCCGACGAAGAGGATGCTTGCACCGGCGAGCGCCAACGCCAGCGTCCGCAGAGTGGGGATTGGCACGTTTGCTGTCCTTTCCACGCGTCTTCCGACCGTTTCTACTCGAGCCCCCGGCGGCCCACGGGCTCCCCGTCGTCGCGCGCGCCGAGATCGCGATACACCGCGAGATCCATGGCCTCGGAGGCGAAGTGGATGGAACCGTCGGCCATCATCATCTGGCAACCGCCGGGATGGAAGCTGCCGAAACCGCGCATGGGCACGTGGTAGTTCAGGGCCATGGCCGGGTCGTAGGCCCTCGATGCGTCGAGCTTGGGACCGGAACCGCTGATCGGCAGGTTGATGGGGTCGACCGCCGCGGCGCAGGAGGCCAGATAGGAGTAGCCGCCGCCCGAATAAACCTGGACCGTCGAGGCCCAGGACCATGACATCCCATTGCTGCTCGTGCCGTAGTCGTCGATCTCGCCGGTGAGCAGGTTGCAGTAGATCGTCTCGCCGGCGAGGAAAACGTTGCTGGTGCCGTCGCTGATGTCCCGAATCCTCACCTTGGAATTCAAGTAGAAGACACCATTCGTGAAGAAGACTCGCAGCCGGTCCGATCTCGAGCTGCACGCGGCCTCGCCGTCAATGCCGCCGCCAGCGCATCCGTAGTAGTTCGAGTTTGGAACGTCCGGCTTCGAGTTCGGATCACTTGGGCACTGGAAGGCCGAGTTGGGTTGCCATTGCTTGAGCTGGTTCGGCGAGCCGTCGACAATCCTCGCCGAGAAAGGCAGGCTAAAATCGAACTGCTTGTACAGAGTCAACTGCTCCAGGTAAGGGAGGATCAGGATCGACCAGCCGGCCCCCTGCAAGGTCTCGCTGCCCGACGGAGGGCGAGTATCCGTATTGGCCAGTCCGCCCGTCGGAAAAACGCCGTGCGCCGCGTTGTACGCGTGCATCGCCAGCCCAATCTGTTTGAGCTTGTTGCCGCACTGCATCCGCCGGGCCGCCTCGCGCGCCGCCTGAACGGCCGGCAACAGCAGGGCGATCAAGATCCCGATGATGGCGATCACGACCAGCAGTTCCACGAGCGTAAAACCGAAACTCGGGGGTTCCGGCACACTGTCGATTCGCGTGCCGGAACGTCGGCCGTTGCGCATTCGGTAAGCCATGTTCTTCATCTCCCTACGACCGAGGAAATGTGACGATCCAGGCTACCTCGTCCCTACCAGCGAGCGCATCTTACCCGACCCAGGTCGCGAAGTCAACTACGGCGGACAGACCTCAACCGGCCGCTCCGGCGTCACCTTGAGCGACTCGAACTTGCCCGATCGGTAGACGCCCTCGACGGTCGTCCTGCCGGGGGCGTGCAGCTTGAACGCGACGTCCCACGACTTGGGCCACGCGGGCAGGACGAGGATCTTGCCGGCGTCGGCCTGCAAGAGCATGGTCTCGAGCGCCATCATCAGGTTGCCGCCGTGGTCCTGGTCGGGGATCCAATCGAAATTCGGTCCCCAGAACGCCGGAAAGCGGCTCCCCTCGTCGCGGCTCGCGGCCCGAGAGGCGACCAGCCCGGCGGCCTCGTCGGTCAGACCCAGCAGCGCCGCTTGCGTGTCGTCCTGGCGCCAGCCGCTGGCGCCGCGGAACTTTCGCTTTGCATAGGTACGCCGGCCGACGTCGAGGTCCGGCTTGCCGACGCCGTAGAGCCGGAACGGAAAGACGGCGTAAAGCTCGGGATTCTCCGAGTTGCCCGGGCCGCCGAAGATCTTGCCCGCCGGCAGGATGATCTTCTCGCCGTTCTCGTCGCCCGTGGGAAGCGGCGGAATCGCGGCCAGCAGCCGGGTCCAGAACTCGCGTCGCTCGGCGCCGGCGTGCCTTTCCGGCAATTCCAGCAGCCGCCCGAGCACCCAACGGAGCCCGGCCACGTCGGGCGTCGGGTTGGCCGCGTCCTGATACGTCTCCAGCGCCTGGCCCGGATACATCACGAGCCGGCCCTCCGCGTCCCGCTGGTAGTGCTTGTCCCAGAACTCCAGAAGGGCGTCGCACGTCGGCAAGAGCGTCTCGCGCAGGAACGATTCGTCCTCGGTGAACGCGAAGTAATCGAGCATCATCGCCATCAGTTCGGGCGACGCCGTATACTCGCGGCGGATGTAGTGGTTGGTCAACTCCGAGACGGCAAGCCCGTCGCGCTGCCAGCCGTAGTTCTCGTTGACGTACATTCCCCAGAAGTACATCGTCTCGGGCAGGAACGCCCCGCCGTGGCCGAACCAGACCCGGGTCCGCTCGGCGGCCAGCGGCAGCGACTCCCGGTACATCCGGAACATCGGCTTCATCAGGTCGAAATCGCCCGAGGCCAACAGCGGCCAGTACGGCAGCCGCGTGTTCTGCCACCAATACGGTCCGCCCCAGCGGCGATAGTCCGGGTCCAGCGGCGGCGAGTCGACCGTGAAGATCGAGCCGTTGAACTTGATCGGGTAGGCGCCCCGGCCGCCGCACGCGGTGATCCACCGCTGCAGGGTGTAGCCCCGGGTGATCGCCTCGGCCTCCGGCGTGCCCGAAACGCGAATCCAACTCCGGTTCCAGAAATCGTCCCACCACGCCCGGTGCTCGGCGATCGCTTTCTCGGCGGCGACGGCGCCGGTGTTTTGGATGTTCTGTTCCAGCCGCGCGAGCCACTCGTTCGGCTCGGCGGCCATGGCGGTGAGCGGGTAGACGTGGAGCGAGAAGCGTTTCCGCGGGCCGGCCGATCGGAGCGTGGTGGCGTTCTCACTCACGAGCCCTTCACCCAGGAGGCATCCGCCGAACGTTCTTCCCAAGAGCGGATCGACGCCCTTGGCCTGGAAGCTCTCCAGCCCCTGGTGCTTCAAGTTGGCCGCCCAGATCGACCGGGCGTTGCGATGGTACCAGACCACCTGGTCCTTGCGGCCGTCGACAACCGTGTCCGCCGACACCACGATCGGGTTCGGCCCGCCGTGCAAGCCGTACGCGCTGTCGACCTCCTGTTTTCCGAGTTCTCGCGGAGCGGTTCGCCAGACCTCCAGCTTGGCCTCCATCTCGAACGCGGAAGGACTCTCGGCATCCAGATGCACCACCGGGCGGTTCGCGTCGACCCAAAGCGTCGCCGCGATCGCCTTCGGACCCTCTCCGAGCTGCATCGCGATCTCGCCCTGCCGCAGCCGCAACTCCTGGCGAAACGGCCCGGCGGCGGCGAGCGGATTGGGCGAACATCGCACCCGCACCCGCCCGAGCTTCAGCAGCCGGGCGTTCTCGCTCCAGGCGTCGGTCTTGGCGATTAGAAAGACGACGTCGCCGTTGGGCTCGGCCCAGACGTTCAGCCCGACGTCGCCGTTGCCGATGGGCATCGACCCGGACGAGTCCTTGCTCGGCGCGTCCCAGACGACGTTCTGCCGCGTCAAGGGGTCCTCCGCCAGGACCGGTCGCGACATAAGCAAGACTGCCAACAAGACAAGAACCGACGTGTGCGGTATCGTTCGTTTCAACATATTCCAAATCTCCTCGCTTCGCACAGTCGCCTTTCGCTCCGCGAAAGCAGCGATCTTTCACTCCGGCGAAACGCGACACTCGTTTCCGCGCCGATCCTCGGCGGCCAATCCACAATGTACACGACGGCGACGGCGATGCCAAAGCAATACGGCAGGAAAACACCTTATCCTGCCGCTAAAGGTCCCAACCATCGTCCGAAGCCGGCGCCGGATGCCCGACGTTGCGCGAGTTGACACCCGGCCCCTCAGACCTTACGCTACCGGGGTCGATGCCAGGGGGCTCGATCAACCACCAGGAATACCGTGATGTCGAAACCACGCGCGGCGCTGGTCACCGGAGGATCGCGAGGGATTGGGCGGGGAATCTGTCTGGAACTTGCGCGGCTGGGCTACGCCGTCGTCGTGAACTACGCCACGCGACCCGACGCCGCCGACGCTGTCGTCGCCGAGATCGCCGCCGCCGGAGGCCGGGCCGTCGCCGCCCGGGGCGACGTCGGCGCGGCCGACGACCGCGACGCACTGGTGCGCCGAGCCCTCGACGAGTTCGGACGCCTCGACGTCCTGGTCAACAACGCCGGCATCACCTCCCAAGGCCGCAAGGACCTCCTCGAAGCCACCGAGGAGAGCTGGGACGTCGTCTTCGACACCAACCTCAAGGGCCCTTTCTTCCTCTCCCAGCGGGCCGCCAACGAGATGATCCGCCAGATCGACTCCGGCACGATCCCCGACGGCAAAATCATCAACGTCTCGTCGATCTCGGCCTATGCGATTTCGCTCAATCGGGCGGACTACTGCATGAGCAAAGCCGCCATGGTCACGATGACCCGGCTGTTCGCCCAGCGCCTGGCCGAACACCGCATCGGCGTGTTCGAGGTCTGCCCGGGCGTCGTCGCCAGCGACATGACCGCCCCGGTCCGCGAAAAGTACGACCGCCTGATCGCCGAGGGCCTCTGGCCGATCCGCCGCTGGGGCCAGCCGGAAGACGTCGCCAAAACCGTCGCCGCCATCGTCTTGGACTATTTCCCTTTCAGCACGGGCCAGACTTTCCACGTCGATGGCGGGTTCCACATCCGCACCTTGTAGGGTGGAGCCGAAAAAAAGGGGACTGGCTCCGTCGCCCCGGCACGGTTGGATGTTGCCGAAACGGCTCGCGTCGACGGTGCCGGTCCCCTTTTCTGGTGTGGAATGTCAAAATAGGTGAGCTGTAACGATTATTCCTAATACTGCGGCCACCCGCATGCCGATTCTTGCCCCGGGGTACCGTGCATCCGAATCGAGCATACCACCTTTGGTGGGGGATAGGCCGTGCGAGAACTGCCGCGACATCATGCCGTCTGGCTGATCGTGGGATGCTGTCTTGTCGCGGCCTACTCGGGCTGTTCTTGGCAACGGCCGCGACACGGCGTCATCGTCCGCGGCGATTTCGCACTGGAACTGAATCGGATCCCCTGGATGACCGGACGCGGCGAGGAGCACGCACGGGCCGACTGCGGCGAGGCCGAGTGTACCGACTCGCGCGAGCCGGCGGCCGGCGCCGGCGAGGCCTGCGCGACGGGCGGCTCCAAGCGGTCTTGCCCCAGTGGCGATGGGGCCGTTGCGGCTGCCGCCGCGGCTACGCCTGTCGCGGCGGCCGGCGGCTGCTACAACCAACCTCGGTTCTTCCCCGTGCCCACTCGGCCGGTTTTCTCGGCCCGCGCCGATCTCTCCGGCCCGCCAACACCTCCCGGCGTGGCCCAACAGCCCGACGGATCGCCGGGAACTCGCGGCGCGATGCCGATCGAGAATCGCCCGCCGCGGGGCGTCCCTTCCGGGCCTAGCGTGCCCGGTCCGGAGCTCGTGCCGACGCCTCCCGGCGAGAAGCCGTCGCCCGACAAGCCGGCCGGCCCAACCACGCCGTCTACGTCAACATTGTCGCTGCCGAAATGGCTGGTCACGCCACCGGAGAACGCCGCGAAATCGAGCCCGCCCGCCCAACCAACGTCCCGAGACGGCTGGGCATTGCGGCGGTAAAGCGATCATGTGGGGCGGGTCGAGGCCGCCGGCGTTTGATGAGCCGCGGCCGATCACACTCGTTTCGCGGCCGAGCCCCACCGGCGTCACGGCAGGCTGGTGGGGCTCGCAAGCCGGTCGCTCGGCACATCACCCGTCTCGGCAAGAGTGAAACTCTACCGGCTTCGCGGCTTGCTCGACCCACCCTACAGCCTGCCCGCCCCCCATTCTACTGCCCAC
>JAPLNP010000103.1 GCA_026401055.1 Planctomycetia bacterium | reverse complement strand
AGGCCAATGGCAGCGGCCTGCGCACGCTCTCGTTCCACGACACGAACGAATGGTTCCCGTCGGTGACCAACGCCGGGCAGATCGTCTATGCCCGCTGGGACTATGTCGACCGCGACGCCGTGACGCACCAGAACCTGTGGTCGACGCGGCCGGACGGGACCAATCCCGTCGCCGTTTGGGGCAACGCGACGCCAAAGCCCCATTGCAGCTTTCAAGCCAAGCCCATCCCCGGCACGGGCAAGATCGTGTTCACCGCCTCGTCGCACCACTCGATCACCGCCGGCTCGATCTGCATCGTCGATCCGAGCATGAACGTCGACGGGCAACAGGCGATCCTCCGCGTGACGCCCGAGGTCCCCTTCCCCGAGGCCGAAACACAGAACGCCAACGGGTACGGCGAACTCAAGGAGTATTATGCATCGCCCTGGCCGCTGTCGGAGAAGTACTTTCTCGTGGCGTACAGCCCGACGCCGCTTGTGTTCGAGCCGCAAGGGGCGAACGATCCGGCGGCGCTGGGGATCTACCTGCTTGACGTGTTCGGCAACCGGGAGTTGATCTACCGCGATCCGGAGATCGGCAGCACGAATCCCTGCCCGCTGGCCGCGCGGCCCACGCCGCCCGTGGTCCCCAGCGAGCTTCCGCCCGAGGGGCCTCCGGTGGGCGAAATGATCGTGGCCGACGTGTACCAAGGCTTGGGCGACGCGCCGCGCGGCTCGATCAAGCAGATCCGCATCGTGCAACTCCTTCCCAAGTCGACCCCCTGGGCGAACACGCCGCCGGTCGGCATCGCCAGCGAGGAGAACGGCCGGGCGATCCTCGGGACCGTGCCCGTCGAGGAGGATGGCTCCGCCCGATTCCTCGTGCCGGCGATGACGCCGATCTACCTCCAGGCCCTGGACGCCGACGGCTTCGCCTACCAGACGATGCGGTCGCTGACGTACGTGCAGCCTGGCGAACGGGTGTCGTGCGTGGGTTGCCACGAGGCGCGGATGTCCGCGCCGGTTCGCAAGCCGCTCGTGGCCCTCGGCCGGCCGCCGTCGACGATCGAGCCGGGGCCGCTCGATGGCGTGCCGTTCTCCTTCGTCCGCTCGGTGCAGCCGATTCTCGATAAGCACTGCGTCTCGTGCCACGGCAGCGAGAAGCCCGACGGCGGCATCGACTTGACCGGCGCGCCGCACGAGGGTTTCACGCGGGCGTATCGCTCGCTCTGCGGGAGTGATCGCGATTTCTGGGCCGACGGGACCAATCCGGGAAACGCCGCCAAGGCCCTCGTGCCCCGCTTCGGCGGCCGGAATCAGATTCAAATGACGCCGCCGGGCGGGATGTACGGGGCGTTGGGGAGCCGTCTGATCCGGCTGGTGCGCGACGGCCACCAGAACGTCAAACTCAGCCCCGACGAGCTTCGCCGCTTGGCGACCTGGATCGACTTGAACGCCATCTTCTACGGCGTGAACGACCCGGACCAGCAAGCCGGGCAACTCCGCGGGGAAGTCGTGCCCATGCCGGAGCTGCAGTGAGGGTCGGGTGAGGTTTAATCTGCGTCGTCTGGCATGACTTTGCGGCTCCGATGGCGGCGGTTGTCGCGATTTGCCGGCTTGGCAAGTCACCTCGATCTGATAGGATTCAGGGAGGCGAGGAGCCCGCGCGGTTTGACGCCGGGCTGCTCGATCGCGGGAGACGCGGTGAACTAACCCCCCAACAGGTGTGCGCCCGGTGGTATTCGATCGACTTGGCTCTCTGGTCTCGCGCCGGTGGGTACTCGTTCTGCTGTTTTGGGTGGTGCTCGTCGCGGGCGTTCATCAGGTGGCGCCGCGGTGGGACGACGTCACCCACGACGGCGACTTCGCCTATCTACCCGACCGGATGACCAGCGTCCGTGGCGAGAAGCTGCTGGAGGCCGGGTTCCCGGACTTCTTCTCCAAGAGCCAGGTCGCGTTGGTGATTGCGCGGGAGGACGACCAGCTCGGCGAGCCCGACTTCGAGGTGGCCCATCGCCTCGAAGCCGCCTTTCCGGCCAGCGACGACCCGAACGAGCCCATCGCGGCCGCGTGGAGCTTCGAGACGCCGGTGATCGGCGACAAGCTGCTCAGCCCGGTGACCGACCACGGCCAGGCCGCCCTGGTGGTGCTCCACCTGCGCAACGAGTTCATGGCGATCGACAACATGGAACTGCTGCGGCGGATCCACCAAGCGTTGGCCGACGTCCAAAGCGAGCCGGGGTTTCCGCCGGGTCTGAAGCTGGGGCTCACCGGCTCCGCCGCCGTCGGCTCCGACATGCTCTTCTCCGCCGAAGAGAGCATCCGCAGCACCGAAACGACGACCATCGTTATGGTCGTGGTCATCCTCTTGTTGGTCTATCGCGCTCCGGGCCTGGTGGTCATTCCGTTGGTGACGATCGGCGCCTCGGTCGTCCTGGCCATGGACCTGGTGGCCATGACGACACAGTTGAGCAACTACTTCACGTGGTTCGACTTCAAGATTTTCAAGACCACGCGGATCTTCGTCGTCGTGATCCTCTACGGCGCCGGAACGGACTTCTGCTTGTTCCTGATCGCGCGATATCGGGAGGAGTTGCAGCGGGGGCTCGCGCATCCCGAGGCGATCGCCCGGGCTTTGGGTCGCGTGGGCGGCGCGCGGGCGGCCAGCGCGATGACGACGATTCTCGGGCTGGGCACGATGTTCTTCGCCGACTTCGGCAAGTTCAGCAACAGCGGCCCGGCCATCGCCCTGTGCCTCGCGGTCACTCTGGCGGCGTGCATCAGTCTGGCTCCGGCGATGCTGCGGGCCAGCGGGCGGGTGGTTTTCTGGCCGTTCGGCGTCGCAACGGCGACGACCGAGGGCCGCGCGATCATGGACTCCGGCGGCCGCACCCGCGGATTCTGGGAGTGGTTGAGCCGGGCGATCATTGCCCGACCCGGGCTGATCCTGATCGGCAGCCTCCTTCTGCTGGCGCCGCTGATCCGGCCGGTTCGCGTGCTTTGCGAGAACACAGTCGCCGGGAACTTTGCCGGAGGCGGTAGGCAACTCTCGGTGCCGGTCAGCTACGACTTGCTCAGCGACCTGCGGGCGGACCGGCCGAGCGTGCGGGGAACGCATCTCTTGTGGAATTACTTTCCCGCCGACCAGACCGGTCCGCTCACGGTCCTGGCGCATCGCAACGGCGAGGATTTCGACAGCCAGGAGGGTCGCCGCAAGATCGCCCTGTTGACCAGGGAATTCTACGACTTCACGTTGGCCGACGCCGAGGGCCGCGAGGTCCACCCCATCGTCAGCGTCCGCAGCCTCACCAACCCGATGGGCGACAAGCCGGGCAGCTTCAGCCCTCTGAGCGCGGCGGGCCGGCGCAAGCTCATTTCGCTGCGCTACCCCAAGACGGTCGCCACCTTCGTCAGCCAGGCGCCGCCGCTGGCCGGCCAGCTCACCCGCTTCGACGTCGTTTCCATCTACGCCCCGTTCTCGAAGGAGAGCGTCGAATTGTTGAACCGGATCGAGGAACGCTTGAAGGCCAAGGCGGCCGAGCCGGATTCGCCCTGGCAGGGGGCCGAGTTCGATTTCGTCGGCACCACGGCCGGAATCCGCGACCTCGAGGTCGTCACGACCAGCGACCGAACGCTAATCCAGATCCTCGTGCTGATCTCCGTCCTGGGCGTTCTGATCGCGATTCTCCGCCGGCCCGGCATCTGCGTCTACCTGGTGCTCTCGGTTCTGCTGGGCTACCACGTCACGATCGGGACGACCGATCTCTTGTTCTCCTGGCTGCACCCGGCGACGTACGCCGGCCTGGACTGGAAAGTGCCCATCTTCCTGTTCGTCATCCTCATCGCCGTCGGGGAAGATTACAACATCTACTTGGCCACCCGGGTGTTCGAGGAGCAGCGGCGTCTCGGGCCGGTCGAGGGGCTGCGGGTCGCGGTGGTTCGCACCGGCGGCATCATCACCAGTTGCGGCGTCATCATGGCCGGCACGTTCTCCGCGATGATCACCGGCACGCTGCGGACGATGCAGGAACTCGGCTTCGCCTTGGCGCTGGGCGTCCTGCTGGACACGTTCATTATTCGCACGATCCTCGTGCCGGCGTTTCTGACCCTGCTGGCCCGGCGCGAGGAGCGGTTTACCGCGAAAGAGGCGGCCGAAGAGACGCTCTCCGAGGCTCCTCCACCACCCACAGCAAGACCGCCGCTGCGAGCATCCGTGTAATCCAGCCGAAGAGGAACAGTGCGGCGTAGTACATTGCGATGTACGGCGCGCTGGACTCGCACGGCGAGAGATTGAGCATCAAGCTCGGCAGCGGCGCGGATCCATGGGGTCGAGACGTCGCCGCGGGTTCGGTACTGCGCCGGGCATGCTCGGCGCTTCGCGCCTCCCCGTGAGGATCACCTGTTGGTCGGCTGGGATGCCGGCGAACGACAGCACCTCGCGGACGCCCGCCTCGGTGGTCAGAATCTCCGTGTCCCAGAGCCGAACGTTGTCGGGATAGCGCCGCAGCAACTCCTCGACCCGCTGGTGGTATTCGTCCCAATATCGCCGGATACCCTCCGTCCGATCCTGCGTGTCGTACTGCGGAAACGTCCGGCTGAGAATGGGGTCGTGGTGCCAGCCAGGCGCGGGCTCGCGCGACCAATGGTTCACGGGGAACGGGAAGCCGCCGTCGAGAGACCGGCAGAAACCCTCGACCACCTCCTCGCGCGGCCGCGTCAGGCAAACGATCCGGATCGACGGCTCCAAGGCGACCGCCTCCTCGACGTACGGCAAGTAGAACGAGGCCACGTCGCCGACCACGGGCTCCTGACGGGCGTCGAGCATGCGGCGAAGCCGCTCCCCGATCCCTCCGGTTCGGCCGTCGGGCGTCCAAGGCAACAGGGGCGGCTCCTGATGGGTCACCCGCGCGCAGGGCTGCTGATTGAGGATTTCGGCCAACAGCCCGGTGCCGCACTGCCCCGCACCCATGCCCAGAACGATCTGTCGGTTCATCGCTCCCTCGCCCGATCCCGGTGACGCCACCGTAGAAGCAGCCAGACTACCCCCATGATACCCGACGGAAGCCCCGGCGTCCACCGGACGACGTGGTCAGCTCGGGCAAGCAGAGCCGCCCAGGACGGCGACGACGCCGGAGACGGAACAGCGGCCCCGGCTCTGGGGATCGTGCCGTTGAAGAGAGTGCTCATCGGTCGTGCGGATCGCCGGCAACTCTCGCCCGTCCGGGCCGCGGACCGTCAATACCCGCAGCCGGTACGCCGTCCGGCGGAAGGCATCCACAATCCGCCGCGGCTCAATCTCGCCCGTCTCCAAGTCCATCGCCCAAACGGTATCGGCGACCCGGAGGTCCTGGATCTCCGCCGTGACACACCGTGCTTCCGCCTGAACACACGCAGCAGGGGAGTCGTGGCTGGAATTGATATGCGCGCGTCAGGATTTGCGATCAAGCATCACTACTCGGAGACGCAGCTGCCTTCGCTCGGATCGTCAGAGTCCTGCCTGTCGGCATCGCGCTCTGGTGGTGAGATCTCGAGAATGATAGGGGAGCCGTCGGGCAGACCGTGAATGCTGCTGGCGAGACAGGAACGGAACAACATCCCTTCCACGTCGCTAAGCGAGTAGAGGTTCTCAAGTTCGTACTTTCCACCACAGACAAATGGTGTCTTTGGAAGCAGTCGCACGCCCATTGGTAGCGGACCATGTTTCATCTGCCAAGTGTGAGCGAGCGGGTAGCCGGTAAGAAACTCGTAGTCAGCCAACAAATCACTGGCCCATGCGCCAATCGAGGAACTCATTGGCTCAGACAGCCCGCTCTCCGGGTCAAAGGTGCATATCTTGTTGTCATGGATGCAGAACTGGGCACCGAATACGTCTTCGGCGAAGAAGAGTACATCGGCCATGTCTTCAGTGTACTTCCCCTTCCAGAGGTCAGCGGCATTCCACTCCACCAAGCCAAGAGGGCGCCCTCCCTGCTGGAACGGCCGAACCAGCAGCGCCGACTCAAAGGCGTAGAAGCCGTTCCGCTGGCGTGCCATCTCGATGAGTTCGTCGCCGATGGTGCCCCACTTCTGCACGAATTCGAGGGGGCCATCCCCGACGAGAGACTCGCCGAGCGGCTTGCCCGAGAGTGACAGCAACTTGAAGGTGGCAGTATGCACGATCAACCTCCCAGTTTCGGTATGTCGATAATCACTTCTCCACCCTCTGGAACACCGCGCAACTGATTCCCGATGCTCGCGCCGGAACCACGGTTGTCGCCTGGTGGAACAGGTCGCACACTGACCGGAGCCCCCGCTTCGCGCAACACGGCGGGAGGCGCCTCATCAAGGTCACGTCCAGCGACTTTGGCACGCCCGCGCAGCGCGGCTGCGCGGTTGCGAGCCGCACCTTGCCGGTTCACACGAAGCACTCGACCTACCGCCCCTGCCTCCTCGAGGTGTTGAGCAGACTCAGGGAATCGTTCAGGGTCAACAACTATTCTCTTCGGATCACAGCTGTTATGCACCAGCACGCCGGTGCTGGAGACATAATATACGTGTTCGCCGTCGACTTCAAGATTGTAGACGGGTTCGGAGGTGCGGCGGCGAGCGATTTGGACGACGTGGCGGAGGTCGCCGGTGGCGGTGCGGAGGGTTTCGCCGGGGCGGAGGGCGCCCGCCGGGATGAACGCCTGGCGATCTTCGCTCCAGAATGGGTGGTTCGCCGTGCAGCCGATCGGCTCGGCGAGGCCCTCGATCGAGACGTCGAGGACTTCGCCCGAGCCGTGGGCGAACGTGCCGGTGACGAGTCGGGAGTCGGGCGACGGCGCCGGGCGGATCGGCGGACAGGGCTCGACGGCGAGCACCTCGACGGGACCCTCGGCCCCCAACTCGGGCAGTTCGAGATAGACGGTCGCGCCCGGGGCGGCCTCGCAGTCCTCCAGCCACTCGACCGGCCGCAGCAGCGCAACATCCAGCCGGCCCCCGTCGAGGGGCGACACCCGGGTTGTGCCCGGATACCTACTTCTTTCGTTTCGCCTTCACCTCTCGCTGTGCGATGATGGCCTTGATCTCCTCCGACGTGTGAGAATAGTGCTTCTTGTTCAACGTCCCCGCGTATTCGAGACGGAAGCAGGGCGTCATATCGCCGTCGAGAACATTCGTGTCGACAAATGAGAACCACCGAAGGGTGGACATCCGATCGAGAAACTTCAGTGACGGGACTGTTCCGCAATCACCAAGTATCAGCTTCCATAATCTCGGAAGTGTCGCGACATGTTCGTGGTCGGTTATCTTCCGGCAAACATCAAACCGCAACTCCTCCAGGGAGTAGGCATCCAAGCCGGCGATCCGTTCCAGCTTGGACAAATAGGCAAGGTCCAGGAACACCAACTTCTTGAATCGTCGGAGCCCGGCCAACGAGTTGACCGGCGTACGCACCACTTTGAGGAATTGTAGATTCGAGAAATCGGGCAACTCCGTGAAATCCTTCGACTGGGGTCGGTAGTTCCTGAGCGTCAAAGACTTCAACGCCTTGCTGGACTCGGGAAACGTCACCTTCGGATGCCAGTCGATCGACAATTCCTCGAGTTCGGGAAACACCGAGAAGTCGATCGCCTGCTTGTTGTCTGCAATCGTAATTGAGCGAAGGTCTGGGACCGCACAGAGTTCGGAGACGTGAATGCCACTCGCATACGCCACAACGATTCGCTTGACTGAGGGATAGTCCTTCAGAAACCTTAGATCATCGAGCGCATAGCCATGAGCCTTTGAAATATAGAGTCCCGCCAGGTTCGCACGCCTGTAATACTGCATGCATTCGTCGATGTGCCGTGAATCAACAATGAGAAGCCTGCAGTCCTGACCACGAAGGCTTCTCCAGTCGCAAATGGGGAAACGCTTGCTACCCGTCATTCTGGTGTTCCTTTCGGATGATTGCGTGGGCTACGGTTTCGACGGTAGCGACTTCGCACCCGGCGAGTTGATCTGGTTGTAATTCAACTCACTTGCTATGCCTCCGTCGCGCCGAATTCGCAGCGCCTCGTCGATAAACGCCTGTCTGTCAGTGTCGACCTTTGCGGCCTTCCAATTGACCTTGGTTGGCATATCGCCAAAGCGCTCGAGAATCCGCCGCGCCGAGGCAAGTGCACGCGACCAGGGCCCCTTCCCATGATATTTCATTCCGCTCTCGAATTTGATCGTGTACGATCCCTTCTTGTCTCCCGCTCCGCGCGGTTTCTTGAAGGACGGCATCCTGCACGCCCCGGCCGCCGCATTATGCACCAGCAGTGGCGCGCCGTGCAATGCCTCGTGCTGGCCGGGGAGGATGAAGTAGGTGTGGGCGCCTTCGACCTCGAAGTTGTAGACGGCGACGCCTTCGGGGTGCTCCTCGGACTCGGTTGTGGCGAGGGTTTGGACCTCGCCGTTGGGGCCCAATAGCTCGTCGCCGGGCTGCAACTCGCCGGCCGGAACGAAGTCCTCGGCGTCGATCACCCAGAAGGGGTGCTCGTCGGTCGTGCGGATCGGCGGCAACGCCTGCCCGTCCGGGCTGCGGAGGGTCAACACCCGCAGCCGGTACGATGTCCGCCGGAAGGCATCGACAATCCGCCGCGGCGCGACCTCGCCCGTCTCCAGGTCCATCGCCAGGACGGTATCGCCCACGCGGAGGTCCTGAATTTCCGTGGTGGCGTATTCCGCGTGCGGCTCGACCGGCGCGGACGCCACCTCGTTCTGGGCTAACGGCACGCTTGACGGCGCGCCGCGGAAGAGCATGAGGCCGCCGATGAACAAGCAGGCGATCAGCCCGGCGCGGAGCCAGCGGCGACGGGGTGACGACGCGCCGGTGGCGCGCCGAGGACGATGGGTGGTGAGGAACAGAGCACTGCTGGGCAAGCCAGCAGTGGCACGCGACGGACTGCTGGGCAAGCCGGCAGTGACACGCGAAGGCCGTAGTGCGTCTTGGCGCACGCTACCGGCTCGATGGCAGGGCACGTCCACGGCGAGCGCGGCCGCGGCACACGGCACGGGCTGACAATCCCGTTGCCGGGTCTCAACCGGGCTCACGGTTGCGGCGCGGCCGTGGAACAGGGCGTCGCACAACTCGTCGATCGCGTCGCGTCGGACGCGGCGTCGTCCAGGGGCTCGAATCCGTCATCGTCGAGGTCGTCGTCGGACGCCCGGGCGAAGAACAGCCGCCGGCCCTCGCGTCGCTGTTCCTCCTCGCGTCGTCGCCGCTCGTGGGCCAGGCCGGCAGCCCCCGCGGCCACCAGCCCGACGCCGACGGTCATCGAGGCGGTACTCCACGGCGCGTCGGCGTCGTCGGAGTCGCGCCGGGCGGTCGTGGCGTTGGCGGCCGCGGCGATCCACGGCGAGAGCGAAACGACCACCTCGGTGCCGGCGACGAAGCACGTCCCGCCGGCCAGCCTCGATGCCTTGGCAAAGAGTCCCCGGGCGACGCCGAAGACGGCCAGCGCGCTGGTACCCGCCTCGAAGGCGGCCGTGTAGTAATGGCCGTCGTGGAAGCTCTGGTACGCGGAGGCCGCGCCGACGACGACCCCGGCGGCGCCCATGACTTGAGCGGCGGCGCAACCGTAGGGGATCGCCGGGATCAGCATGGCGGCAACCGTCGCCCCCGCGCCGCCTATCAGGGCACCCTTCGCCCCGGCCGTGAGCGCGGCGCTCGCCGCCAGGAAATACGCCAAGAGACTCCCCCTATTCGCTCCCCTTTCACCAACGCCAACTGGCCGAAATCAACCGCATTACCGGCTATTGCCCCCGTCCGGCCGAGACTTCCCGATCTTACTCGTCCAAGGTCATCGACCAAACCCTCAGATTCTCGAACAGGCCCTGTCCGTTTTCCGCGATGAACCCAATGCGCCGTGGAGTGAGGCCGATGCCTCCGGGTTCGTGGGTCGTGTTGAAAGTCTGCACGAGCATGTCGTCCAAGTAAAGCTCGAACATGTTCTTCCGGATCAGGAGGCGGAACGTGTGGTTGGCGTGGGGCACGATTCCGTTCGGAGCCGCGCAGCCGGGACCAATCGTATCTTCCGCGCGGAAATCCATGCGGTCATTGAGGGTCATCTTGCCGATCTCTGTCCGACCGTGACCGTGAAGCAGGATCGCGGTGCCTTCGCCGGGCTTTTCCTCCAGGTAGAATCCGACCGATGAAGCCACCAGCCTGCGATCTCGGCAGGTCGCCTGAATCGTCCCTTCGATGACAACGCCCTTGCCGCAATCGAAAGTGTCGTCGAGAACGGCAACCGTGGTTGGTACGTTCATCCGGAGAACGGAGCCCCGCTCGGGTTGGGCCTGGATATCGAGGCGGTTGGCGGACGCGACGCAGAGGCAATCACGATTGGCATCGCCTGGATACACCTTCTTGCACGTACTGAGATCAACGTTCACGGGCGCTGCCTTGAGGGCGTCATTGCCTTTCCAGTATCCCAGACGCAAATGCCCACCGGAGTCGACGACCGCTCTCTTAAGGGGAGGTAGCCAAGTGTCGCCGGTTTCATAGGTGTAGCCGCTATACATATAGCCGTTGACGAGCAGATCGTTGTTCGTTTGGTAGAAACGGGCCCACAGGGCGACCCAGCGTGTCGAGTTGCCGCACAGTCGATAGGCGGCTGCGTCGGCGCGAAAGGGACCTAGCGGCGTGTCCGCGACGAGCGTATAGACGCCGTATCCGGTGCTGCCCATGTAGTTGAACCAGCCCCCCACGAGATAGAACTTGCCATTGATCTCGTGGCAGCCCCCGATCTCGAATCCACCCTCGTCCGGCGGCGTGGGAGGCGGCCCAACGGTGCCCCAGTCGATCGTCGGTTGGGGCTTTCCAGACCAGCGAATGCCGTCCGCGGATTCGAGAAAACCGCCCGGACCCGTGGCGAAACCATAGTACTTCGTCTGGCCGTCCTTCACCACGGGCACGACGCTCATGCAGTCAAGCCGGCTATCAGGATGATACCATCGCGAATCGGGGAACAGATCGGCGTCATGTCCCATGAACGTCCAGTGAACAAGATCCGACGACTCCCAGAACCGGATGACGTTTTGCACGCCGGGACGGCTGAAGCTGCCGTGGTTCATAATGAACCTGTCACCAAGGGGATGGACGGACATGGCCCAAATGTTGAACGGGGCATCCTTGATGACCGGGCCGACGTGTTTCCAGTGAACACCGTCGCTCGACGTCGCCAGCCACACGCTGCGGAAATTCGCCTCTTCTCCGGTCGTGTTGTACATACTGAAGAGGTAATACTGGTCCTTGTGCCAGAGAAGGAAGCCGTCCTTGAATCTACCGACAGACGGCCGATAGATCATGGCCGCGCAGTCCGCGCTGAATAGAAGAATCAGCAATAGGACCAATGCAGACGTGCGGAGACCCGAGCGATTGCTAAACACTGACATACAGACGTACTCCTTCAACCGAGGCTCGCCGTGCTCCAGCGAATCCAATCAATCGGTTTCATGTTACCAGGTTGGTTTGGCTGTGTGAAGTTCGGCATTATCGGGGAATGCCTGGGCCATCAGCGCCACGGCCGGGATCGCCGCCACCGGTAACCCCGTCTTCGACAACCCCACCAACACGGCGGCGCTCGCCGCCAGGAAATACGACAAGAGACTCCCGTCCATCAGCGGGCTCACCGTCGGGAAAAGTCGGGGAAAACGCTCAGTATACGGCAAGCGGCGCCGGCACGCCATGGGTTCCGGCGGCTCCCAAGCCGGGGTTAGGGACGCACGCTCTTCAGGTGATCACCGAGTGACAGTGCTGTGTGTGGGATGAGCCGGCGAAACGCACCTGCCACGAAGCACAGCGGCACGGGCGAGGATGCTCTTTGGCGCCCATTCTCGACCGTGTTTTGGGCCGAAGGCCCTACGTTCTCCCCGTCCAGGGCAACGTCCTGGGGATGCGGTGAAAGCCAAACGCTGGCCGGGCCAACGGCCGAACACCTACCTGACCCACCTGCCGGATGGAACGATGGAGTCTAACTCGCGCCATACGGGGGCAATTCCTTTATCGCGTCACCGGTAGTCCCTTGTGCCCCGGGTAGTTCGGCGAACCAGAAAGGGCACTGGCGGAGTCAGTGGCACACGATAATAGCCCGGCCCGATCAATCATAAAGCGTCGGCGTCTCGCGCCAGTCCTTGTCCTTGTCGCGGGCCCATTCTCTCACGCGGGGGCGGCGTTCGCGGAGACGGATCGACTCGACGCCCAGGAGGTAGCCGGCCGAGTCGCGGTGCTTGCCGACGCACTCCAGGCGGAGCGTGTGTTCGCCCGGCTCGGGCCAGAAGTCCAAAAGGTGCCATTCCCACGGCGAGCCTTCTTTGTTGAAAAGGTCCATCGGCTTGCCGAGTTTCACGCCGTCGAGGTACGCCTGGTAGGTGCCGTAGTCGTCGGCCCGGGTGACCGCCAACAGCAACCGGCGCGGCTCCTTCTCTCTGACCGTGAAGGGGATTTCCACCCAGGCGTTCTCGGCCGCTTGGGGCTTGAACAGGATCTGGCCGTCGCGATAGAAGTCCAAGTTGGTTTGCACTCGCCACTCGCCCTCGCCGTGGCGGCTGGCGTCGATGAAGGATTTGGCGGGAAAGATCACGTCCAGGTTCGGCAGCGCCCGAGCTTTCGCGTCCGGCGCCCGGGCGGTGAACGTCGGCACGCCGGTCTGGTACCAGAAGGCGACGCTGGCGTAGTCGTCCTGCCGCTCGTTCCAACTGTGGGTCTTGCCTTCGGTCTCGATGATCACATAGTCCTTGCCCTGTTCGACCGGATACTCCTGGCGGTACTGGGCATGAAAGTACGGCGTATCCTCGGGCAGCGAGTCCCGCTTGATCCAGTCGATGTTGTAGTAGAGCAGGTTGACGTTCTTCTCGCTCTGGTTGACAATCTCGACGCGGATCGACTTGGCGAAGGGCATCCGCCAGAAACAGTTGTACGAATCGGCGTCCTCGACCACGACCGGCTCGCTGACGACCTGCGTTCGCCGGCCGAAGCAGTTGGCCATGAAATCGCCCAACGGGGCCTCAACGCCCGGGCGGTCGCGGCCGTCGTAATAGATACGCAGCAGCATCTCTTGATGGTTGGCCGAGCCGTCCTTCGCCCAGGGATGGGGCTCCGGCCCGAGGAAGGTGAACCACATGTGCGTGATGATTCCGGGCCCCTTGGCGTCCAGCACTACCTTGGTCGCGCCGGGCGGAACGCGGGAATTGTCGCCGTTGCCGTGGGCGTAGTCGCCGTTTTTGTCCACCTCGGTCGACGTGGCCCTCATGCTGCGGCCTTCCTGTGGCTTGGCCAGGTCTTCCAACGAGCCGGCCAGAAGTGGACCGGCGGCGAGCCACGCCAAGGCCAATAGCGCCGACGCCGTCAGCCGGCGGGAGAGTGTCGGCCCCATGGGCGTAATTGCAGATTCGCTGCGTGACATGCTTCTCTCCTCGGGCGGGTTTGGGATCAAAGGGTCCCGACGTCAGCGACGGAGTCGCCTCCCTCTCCCTTTGGGAGAGGGCTGGGGTGAGGGGTAAGTACGTCGTTTTGTGAGATCAGCCCTCACCCTCTCCCAAAGGGAGAGGGAATGTGATTCCTACATCGCAACCTGCTCGTCGAGCCACTGGGCGTAGCCGGCGTTCTCGGCCACGATGGGCACGGCGAGGATCTCGGGCACTTCGTACGGGTGCAGGCGGACGATGGCCTCCTCGACCCGGGCGAACAAATCGGCGCGGGTCTTCGCCACGCACTGCCACTCGGCGGCGGTTTCGATCTTGCCCCGCCAACGATACGTGCTCGCGATCGGTCCGAGCACTTGCACGCACGCCGCCAGACGCCCTTCGACCAGCGCCAAGGCGATCCGCCGCGCGTCCTCCTCCGTTTCCGTGGTGGTGATGATCTGGATGTGGTCGGTCATGGGCGACTCCTTTTCGGCGACGCACTCAGGGGACTGTCCCGATTTTCGCGGCGCGGCAATCGCCCACGAAACCAACTCGCGTGTTCGCCGCGAAAATGGGACTGTCCCCCTCGTGTCGCTAGCCTACACCAAGCTGGGCATCTTGACCATCCTGGCGGCTGGGGTATGATGAGGGAACTCATTCGGGTAGTTCGGCTCGCCCCAGAAGTTCGCCGCCCATGTGCCCTTCCACGCTGCTGGTTGCCCTGTCGCTGTTGGCCGTCGAGGACCCTATCACCGTCGACGCCAGGCGGCAGTTGTTCCTCGATGACTACCTGATCGCGTCAAGCCAAAACGTGACGCGCGTGATCCATCCGGCCACGAAGCATCCGGACGACCCGGTGCTCGCGCCGAGTGAGCCCTGGGAAGGCAACGCCGCCATCCTGTACGGTTCCGTGCTCGCCGACGAGGGCAGGTACCGCATGTGGTATCTCACGGGCGGCGGCGTGGCTTATGCCGAAAGCGACGACGGCATCCGCTGGCGCAAGCCGCCCCTGGGCGTGGTCAAGAAGGATGGGCGGGATACGAACCTCGTCGTTCTCCGCGACGCACCGCCGGACACGCAGGGCGCGATGCCCTTGCTGTACGAGAACTTCGGCGTCCTGCGCGACGATCGCGACCTGGAGGCGTCGCGCCGCTACAAGCTGGGCTTCCTGAGCATTCAGCGCGACTACGACGGCCCGATGCGCGACCCGTACCACGGTAACCAGCGTCGCGGCCTGGGCGTGGCCGTCAGCCCCGACGGCATCCACTGGCGACTGGAGAACAACTGGGCCACGCAAGCCACGTGCGACGGGCCGACGCACTGGATGTTCGACCCGGCCGGCGGGCGGTACGTCCTCTACGGCCGGACGAAATACGCCCTGCCCGAGGTCGCCGCCGCCGCGGCCGACAAGCCGTGGCTGAACTTCTGGGGCCGCTCGGTAATCCGTACCGAGTCGGAGGATTTCGTCCACTGGAAGGAAACGAAGCCCGACTCGGGCGAACTCGTGTTGACCCCCGACACGCGCGACCCCGTGGGGAGCGAAATCTACTCGATGATGGTCTTCCCCTACGAGGGCGTCTACATCGGACTGGTCCAGATGTTCCACAAAGAGCGGGACACGTGCCGGCTGGAGATCGAGCTGGCCGTCAGCCGCGACACGGTCCATTTCACCCGGGTGGGCGACCGCGCGGCGTTCATCCCGGTTGGGCCCGAGGGAAGTTGGGACCGCTTCAACAACTCGCTGCCGACCAACCCGCCGCTGCCGGTCGGCGACACGCTCCGCTTCTACTACGGTGGCCGAAGCTACCGCCATTCGCCCTACAACGGCCCGCAGTTCCCCTACCACGGCAAAGACCGGGGCGAGGCGCGCGGGGCCATCGGCCTGGCGACGATCCCGCGAGATCGGTTCGTGTCGATGCGCTCGGGCGCGGACGAAGGCCAAATCGTCACCCCGCCCGTGCGACTGGCCGCCGGGCAACTCCACCTCAACGCCAACGCCGCCGGCGGCTGGATCCGTGTGGAAGTGTTCGCCCCGGACGGCCACGTTGTCGCCCGAAGCGAACGCATCGACCGCGACGCATTGGACATTCCCGTAACGTGGGAACAAGGCAGCCTGGAAGGTCTCGAAGGGCCGGTGACGCTGCGAATCACGCTTCAGAACGCGGAGGTGTTTGCGTTGTGGTGCCGGTAGAGTACAACCGACCCCACCGACGCAGTCGGCGGGCGTTTTACGGATCCCTGGTCCCTAGCCCCTATCCTCACACCTCGTCCGGAATCACATACGGGCTGCGGTAGGTCCGCTTGAAGATGGCCTCGGCCTCCGGGCTGTCCTTGACGTGTTCGGTTTTGGGGTCGATGGCGATCTTCTGGCCCAGCCGGTAGCTGATGTTGCCGTAATGGATCATCAGGCAACTCAGGTGGGCGCCGGCGATGTCGCTGTTGGGCAGTTCGCGCGAACGCAGGCACTGAACGAAGTTCTCCTTGTGCTCCGGGTCGGGGAACCGGCCGTACATCTGGTCGATGACCACGGGCTGTCGGTCCTTGGGGCGGCCGAAGACCTGCCACCCGCCGCCGTGACGGCCGACGATCATCATCGCCTCGGTGCCGAACAGCTCGATGCGCGTGGCATTCTGCATCCAGTAGGGGAAGATGTCATGGTCGCGGACGTATTGATCCGTCTTCAGAATGTACTCGGTATAGAGCGTCAACTCGAAGCTCACCAGCAGCTTGTCGAAGTCATAGAGCGCGACTTGCGTGTCGGGCGTCTCGGCCGCCGCCGGGAAGGCGTAGCGCCCGCCCGTCGAGTAGACCGTCGTCGGATAGTCCACGCCCAAGAGCCACCGCGCCAGGTCGATCGTGTGGCTCGCGTCGTTGGCGATGTCTCCGCCCGAGTAACGCCACTGGTGGTGCCAACATTGGTGCCACGCGCTGTTGTACTTGTGCTCGGGCGCGGCGCCGTTCCAGATGTCCCAGTTCAGTCCCTTGGGCGGATCGCCGTCGGGCACGGCCGGGCAGTTGCCCCAGGGCGGCTTCTGGTTGTAGATCCGGCAGAAGTGAATCTTGCCGAGCTTGCCGTCCGCGATGTACTTCTTCGCCGCGATGTTGTACGGCGCGCTGCGGTTCTGGAAGCCGCACTGGACGATTCGCTTGTACTTCCGCGCCGCTTCGAGCATCTTCTGGCCTTCCCAGCAACTGTGCGTCGGCGGCTTCTCGACGTAGACGTCCTTGCCGGCCTGGCATGCCCAAACGGTGGCCAGCGCGTGCCAGTGGTCGGGCGTGGCGATCACCACGGCGTCGATCGACTTGTCGTCGTAGAGTTTGCGAAGGTCCTCGAAGCACGCGGGCTTCTTGCCGCCTTGACGGTCGGCGATTTCCTTCGCGCGGGATTCGAACACGGCGGTGTTCGGATCGGCAATCCCGGCGAACTGGCAGTCGCCCCGAGCGAGAAAACCCTGGGCGAGGTTGGGACCGCGGCCCCCGGCGCCGACCAGGCCAAGGGTGATCTTGTCGTTTTCGGGCGCGCCGCGGACCGAGGCGGCGTTGGCGAGGATCGTCAGCCCGGCGGCCATCCCCAAGCCCGTGGCCTTCGTGCGATCGAGGAATTGGCGGCGATTGAGTTTGATCATGGGGGGCTCCATGGGTTGAAGCAGGCGGGTCAAAACAGGTAGGTCAAAACAGCTTGTCGATGTCACGAGCGGAATGGAGTACTCTGGTTACTTCGATGCCGACGCGAACCGGTCGGTAAAAGATGACGTAGTTTCCCACCGAGAAGCTTCTAAGATCGGGTGCAAGTTCGGCTCGAAGTTGGCCCAGGAATGGCTGCGAAGCAAGCAGCCGAAATCGTTGTTGGAGGGCGTCAAGCATCGCATCGGCGGCGGAGAGGCTTTCACGAGCGACATAATCGTAAATGCTGTCCAGATCGCTTTGGGCATCTGGCGCGACGCCATATCGGGTCATGCATCGCCTTGCTGTTGGGCCTCTCGCCGTTTTCGCCCACGCGTCTTGATATCGTCGAAGAAGCCTGCAAGCGATTCGTCGTCCAGTTCGATCCCTTCGCCCCGGTCCAATTGTCCAATGGCCGATCCGATTTGCTCTTTCAGGAGTCCCAGACGCGACTGCCGCTGTTGCAGCAGACGGAGCGCCTCGCCGATCACTTCCGCTTCGCTGTGGAAGCTGCCGCTTTCGACGGCGCTTTGCACAAATTGCTGGAATTCGGCCGGAATGTCGACGCTCATGCGCGTCCTCCCAAGGGTATCCCCCAACACCAAGATACCGAGCCGCGGAGTTTCAGTCAAACTCCCCACCAATGGAGTACCTGTTCCTGCTGCTGCTACTTCTTCCCCAGCCGTCGCTGCTCCTGGAAAAACTCCGAGAGAATCCGGCCGCAAGGCTCGGCCAACACGTCCGAGACGACCAGGCACTGGTGGTTCAGCCTTGGGTCGTCGAGCAATCGGAACAGCGAGTGGACCGCGCCGGCCTTGGGGTCGGCCGCGCCGTAGACGACCGTCGGAATCCTCGCCAGCAGAATCGCGCCGGCGCACATCGGACACGGCTCGAGCGTTACGTAGAGCGTCGAGCCGTCCAGCCGCCAGCTCCCGAGCGACTCGGCCGCCTGCGTGATGGCCACCATCTCGGCGTGCGCCGTCGGATCGTGAAGCTGCTGGCGCTGGTTGTGCGCCCGGCCAATTACCCGATCCTCGCGCACGACGATCGCCCCGACGGGCACCTCTCCTTCGCCCATCGCGGTCCGAGCCTCCTCCAGGGCAATTATCATGTAGTGTTCGTGGTCGGACATGCGTGATACGCCAAGATTTTGGCCAGCAGCCGGGCGGCGACGAACTCGTTGACCCGCGTACCCGGCTGAACCGCGGTTTCAACCACGTCGACGCCGATCAGTCGGCATCGCCGGTTCCCGCGCAGGAGCCGATCGAGCCATCCGAGCGTCTGCCACCATCCCAGGCCGCCCGGCTCCGGCGTGCCCGTGCCCGGGCAAAGGTGGACCTCCAGTACGTCCACGTCGACGGTCAGATAGACGCTGCCCTCGATCCCGTCGAGACACTCCAGAAGCGCCGCCTCTTCGCCGGGATCCCTGGCAAGATTTCGGGCCATGAACGTCCGCACGCGACCGCTGGCCAGGCCGTGGGCATACTCCTCGCGCTCGGCCGAACGGCAGCCGACGGTGATGATTCTGGCCCCGCGGTCCAACAAGGGCCGCATCGCGCAGGCGTGCGAGTGCGGCGTGCCATCGTACTCAAGGCGAAGATCGGCATGGGCGTCGAACTGGACGACGGTCAGCTCGGACAGGTCCTCGGTGCCCGTCTCCTCGGTGCCCGTCGCGGCGAGGACCAGCGGCGGGCTGACGCTGTGCTCGCCGCCGACGCCGATCACGAGTCCCGCGTGCCGATGAAGTTCGGCCGCCGCCGTCCACGCCCGATCGAGATACTCTTGGACCAGCTCGTTTCGACGCGGAAAGAGCGGCTCGGCGCTGTGGATCCGCAGTCCGGCGAGGTCGACGTCGGTCTCTTCGTCCCAAAGCTCGACCTGCGCCGACGCCCGCCAAATCGCCTCCGGGGCGGCCGCGGTGCCGCCGCCATAGGAGACGGTTGCCTCGAACGGCAACGGCAAGAGCAGCACGTCGGCCTCGTCGGGCTCCGACGCGGGGACGTCGAGGAACGGTGGGAACTGCATGGCCCGGGACTTCTGGACAGACGGAGTTTTGTCAATAGGGCGTGCCGCCCAGGCCGCGGATGATCTGCTGGACGACCTTCTCCTTGTCCATGCCGACGGCCACCTCCATGTTGTGGCGCCAGGCCGGCACCCGGCGCCGATCGAATACCGTCGCCCCGCACGTCAGCTCGCCCATCGTTTCCACGTCGCCGGCCATCTCCTCGGTCACGAACAGTTCCGGGTGGACCGCCGCGATCAGCGCCACCGAATCGTGAACGTGGATGCCCTCCAAGCCGAACTCCTGCCGGTAGGCCCGAAACGCCGGCGGGAGGATCTCGCGCAGCAGCTTGCCCACCTTCGTCGATTCGTCCGGCAGCCGGTTGAAAAGATCGTAGCTCAGGATGATCTGGTTGGTCACGTCCAGCGGGACCAACGTCTTCGTGGACGGGGAAAGGAAGACTTCCCGGGCGGATTCCGGGTCGCAGAAGATGTTGAACTCGGCGGCCGGCGTGATGTTCCCCGGGCCGCTGACCGTCCCGCCGGAAATCACGATTTCGCCGACCAACGAGGCAAGCTCGGGATCGCGGAGGAACACCCGGGCGATGTTCGTCAGCGGTCCGAGGGCGACGATGGTCACGGCGTCGGGTGCCGCGCGGACGGCGTCGGCGATCACCTTTTCGGAGGGGTGGCGGCTTCGCAGTTCCGCCACTTCGAGGTTGGTGCCGCCGAGGCCGTCCAGCCCGTGCAGGTTGCGGCCGTCAACCGGCAAGTCGTGGTCCGGCGGCGACGCCGCTCCGACGCGAGGCCACCGCGGCGGATCGAGTTGCTCGATGACCGCCTGGACGTTTCGCGTGGCCTGATCCGGCGGACAATTGCCACCGACGGCGGTCACCGCGACGACCTCCAAGTCCGGGTCGAACAGGGCGATGCAAAGCGCCATGGCATCGTCGATGCCAGGGTCGACGTCGAGGATCACTTTCTTCGGCATCCGATTCCTCGCAAACTAAGACGCACAAGCGGGTTCCATCGCTGGGCGATTGTAAGAGCCCCGAGCGGGATAGGCAAGAGGAATCGCCTATTTCGGGGATAGAGCAAGTGTCCCACAATGGTCTTGGGTATTGTCGCCATCGGCCATGCGAGTCGCAAGTTATTATTATGAAACACTTTAGGTTCGCCGCGACAGACGGTCGGGTGGGGTGAGCCCGTAGCGGGGGAATTTTCCGCGGACGGCTTGCGTATAGTTGCAATTGATCTTAAACTCTTTGGTTTTCCGAGACGATGTATCGTGCATTGTACTCGGCTCCGGAACCCACCTTCTTGGAGGATTTATGAGTTGGCACAAGGTAGACATCTTCTGATCGACTGTCATGGCGTTTCACCATCGGTGTGCCATGACGACGCACTGGTTCTGGACGTCATGGCGCGAGCCGCCCGACGTGCAGGGTCGACCGTTATCTCACAGGTACGGTACCATTTTGGGCATAACTCGCCGCCGGGTTTCGCCGCGATAGTTATGCTGGACGAGAGTCATTGTTCGGCACACTGTTACTCCGAAACGCGACAGATTGCCATGGATGTCTTCACGTGTGGCTCAACGGACCCGAAGAAGGTCTTGGAGTACATGCGTCAAGAGCTTGACCTGGGGACGATTTCCGTCCAAGAGGTGTCACGGTTCGTTGCCGAGCCGGAGACACAACTGGCCTTGGCGGACGCCCCGGCGCCTTGCGGCTAGAGGCCGCGAGTCGTGATTCCGCTCCTATTTGATCGTGGACCGGCGTGTCCCGGCCCATTGGCTCGCGAGAGTCCGCGCGGCCGGGACACGATTCTTTCCCCCGGAGCATCGAGGGCCCCCCCATGCGCGATAGACAAGCGTATCTCAACCAGAAAATCGAGCACATCGACATCAAACGGCACAACGTCGTGTCGCTCGTCGAAGACATGCAATACCTGGCCAACAGCGCGCGAGACCTCTCCCGCGCCGCCCGGATCTTCGACCGCATGGTGTGCGACAACGATTGCACCATCTTCCTCTGCCTGGCTGGTTCGCTCGTGAGCGCCGGCCTGAAGTGCGTCTTCACCGATCTCATCCGGAGCAACATGGTCGACGCGATCGTCTCGACCGGCGCCAACATCGTCGATCAGGACTTCTTCGAGGCCCTGGGATTCCACCACTACGTCGCCGACGACCGGCTCCGCTTGGGCTTGGACGACCAAGAACTCCGCCGGCTCCATCTCGACCGCATTTACGACACGTTGATCGACGAGGACGAGCTCCGCGTCTGCGACGAGACGATTCGGGAAATCGCCGACGCCTTGGAGCCGGGCATGTACTCGTCGCGGGAGTTTATCCGGGCGATGGGCGAGTACCTTCAGACCACGGGGCGGGATTCGGCCGACAGCATCGTCCTGGAGGCTTTCCGTCGCGACGTGCCGATCTTCTGCCCGGCGTTCAGCGACTGTTCGGCCGGGTTCGGCCTGGTGGCCCACCAGGCGGCGCGAAAGGACAAGCCCAAGGTCGGCATCGACAGCGTTCGCGATTTCCTCGAGATCACCGAGTGCAAGATCAAGAGCCGGGAGACGGGCCTGTTGATGCTCGGCGGCGGCGTGCCGAAGAATTTCGCCCAGGACATCGTCGTCGCCGCCGAAATCCTCGAGGGCGATTGCCCCATGCACAAATACGCCATCCAGGTCACGGTGGCCGACGTCCGCGACGGGGGTCTGTCCGGCTCGACCCTGCGCGAGGCGTGTAGCTGGGGCAAGGTCGACACCGCCTACGAACAGATGGTCTACAGCGAAGCCACGCTCGCCGTCCCGCTGGTGGCCGGCTACGCCTACCACAAGGGTAACTGGCGCCAGCGACATGGCCGGCGGCTTGCCCAGATGCTGGCGCCCGCCGGCGCCGCCGCGCCGGCCGAGTGAGTGAGTTGCCGCGCTAGGATGATTCTGGCGGATTGGGTGGCACGTCCCCGAGCCGAAGGCGATGGCGTGGCGCCGGCTCATCGTGGCGCCGGCTCATCGTGGCACCGGCTCATCGTGGCGCCGGCTCATCGTGGCGGCGCGGGCAGGGGTACCGGAATCTCCTCGAGTGAGTCGACGTCGGGAACCTGCCGCAACTCCGTCGGGTTCTTGACGGGGGCCTGCCGCGGTCCGGGCGCCTCAATCGCGTCAATCGCGGGCACCTGCCGCAGCTCGGGCGCGTCGACGGCGGGAGCCTGTCCCGGGCCGTTCGCGTCCGCGCCGGCGGACGAGTCGGAATCGAACTCGTTGCGGTCGATCCACATCCCGTTGGCATCCAGTTCCATGGTGCCCAGGTCGAACGCCAGGTTCATCCGCTGGACCTCGTAGGCGACCCAAACCCCGAGGAAGTTGTTCTGCTCGCTCAGCAGGTTGTTCAAGGCGTCGACCACGTCCCGCGCGGTGGTCGCCCCATAGGACCCGCCCCCGACCTGCGGTTTGTGCAGCAAATCGTACTGCTTCAACCACACCTGGGACGCGGCCACGGTGACGGCCGCTCGGCGCTGCTCGAAGTTGATCTGCGACAACTGAATCTGGCGAAGGCTCTGGCGCAGCACCTGGCTGACCCCGTCCTCGTACTCATAGTAGGATCGCCTCGCCCGTTGGTAATTGATCAGCGCCGTGCGATAGACGTTCCGTTCGGCGAGCCGGGTCAGGGGCGCGTCGAACTCCACGCCCACCCGCAATCGCCCGTTGGTCCCGCTGAACTGGATCGGGTCCCCATTGATCGTGCTCAGGTCGCCGCTGAAGCTGACGCTGAGGTCGCTTTCCAGATCGTTGGCGGCCACTTCGACCTGCCGCCACACGTCCACCAGCGCCGCCCGGGCGTTCTTCCAGTCGCCGCGATTTTCGCGGGCGATCTCCAGCGCTTTCTCCGGGCTGAGCGTGAGAGGCTGCAGCGTGACCGTATCGAGCCGCGCCCGCGCCTGAGTCAGCGAAAGCTCGATCATCTGTCCCGAGAGAATCGCAACCGTGTCCCAGAGCTTCTTTCGGACGTCGTCCTCCTTTACGCCATCCTTCTCGCACAACTGCTGGAGCTTCTCGGCCGTGAGTCCTTGGTACGGCTGGAGTTGGGCCAACGTGGCCCCGATCTTCGCCGAGAGGTCCGAATAGCCCGCGTGAAGTTCGGCCACCCGCTCGTCGAGCAATTTCACCTTCACGATGTCGGGATCGACGTCGCCTTCTTTGAACTCGGGTCGGGCGGCCAGGTGCCGCAGGTGCTCTCGCCGTGTCGGCAACGTCTCGTCCAACGCCTTGAAGTCCTTCTGGACGGCCTCGATCTGGATTGTGCACTCTCGGGCGACCGACTCCAACTCGGCCACGTCGTCGACCAGGACCGAGCCCGGCTCCGGATTGCGGAGGTTTTCCAGCAGCGTCGTCACCATGTCCTGCGCCGCGGTCAGCGCCGGGTCGATCAGATCGAAACGGTTCAGCAACGGATCGGAAATCTCCAGTTCCAACGACGGCGGCAGCCCCAAAAGCACCTTGTAGTTGTCCATCGCGTCCTGGTACGCCGTCTGGAGGTTCAACAGTCGGATTTGGGCTTGGTAGAGCTGCAACCGGGCCTGGTCGACCTGAAAATACGAATCCAACTTGTCGGCCTTGAACAGCGCTTGGAGTTGGGCGAGACTGTCCCGCAAGGCCACCACGTTGGCCTCCTGGTTGCGGATCAACACCTGCTGGCTCAACAGCGACAGAAACCCGCCCAGGCCGCCGCCGCCCGGGCTGACCGAGCCCAACCCGATGCCGCCGGGCGAAGGCCCCGGACCGGGGTTCCGGCCGGCAACGATTTCGGTGTAGAACCCGCGCCGGTATCGTTCCATCTGACGGATGTTGGCCAACAGAGCCCGCTCCGAATCGGTCAACGATTCGAGCACCACCGCTCGACCGCCCGCCCGAAGCAGCGGTTGAACGAGTGTGAAGTCCAGGAGCGTCGTCCCGCTGTGGTCGTCGGGACCGGCGAACTGCCAGACGAGCGAATTGGCCACGCCGACGACCAGCTCGCCGCCGGTGGCGAAGAGCTTCCGCATTTCGAGGTTCGTGTCCGTGGTCAAAGTGTTTAGGGGCGAACCGCCGCCGCCAACCTTGCCGTCGGTCTCGAAGAACGTCGAGTTGCCGCCGAAGAACTGGGCGTCGAACCGGAACCGCTGGAAACTGACGTCCAACGCCGAAAGGTACAGGTTCTCCAACTGCTGCTGATAATCGGGCGAATTGACCAGGGCCAATTCCACCGCGGCCTGCCGATCG
>JAPLNP010000155.1 GCA_026401055.1 Planctomycetia bacterium | reverse complement strand
TCACCCTTCCCGAGGCCCCCGGCCTTGGCATCGAGCCCGACCCCCGCGCGATCCGCAAGTATCTCGTCGACGTCCACATCGAGCTGGCCGGCAAGACGTTGTACCGCAGCCCGACGGTCGAGTGAACGGTCGTCCGAAAGCGGAAGGCGGAATCGCGGCGCGGGCGTGCTACTTGGCGGGCCCGGAACGGGCCTTGGCATCGTAGCCCAAGGGTCGCCGCGCAGCCGCTACTCCGGGTTCGCTCGTTCCCATCCGCACGTCCCGCGGATTCGGAAAATCCGTCGTCAATCCCGCCGTTTCGGCCTCCAAAAAAAGCTATGGTTTCGTACTCCCTTTGGCGTGCCACCCGACCGCGCCTGCGTTGGTCGTCGGCGCGTGGTCATTGGTCATTTTGCACCCCTCCGGGCGTGCAAGATGGCGATGGGGAATCCATGAGAGCGGGAACCTTACCGTGTGCGGAATTGCCGGCATCGTTCATTTCGACGGAAGCGACGTCTCCGGGCGGCTCGTCCGGCGGATGCTCGCGCCGCTGGCGCATCGCGGGCCCGACGAATACGGCGTCCACGTCGACGGCCCGGTCGGCTTGGGCCACGTCCGGCTGAGCATCATCGACCTGGCCGGCGGCCAACAGCCCATGCACTTTCCCGAGCGCGGGCTGAGCGTCACCTTCAACGGCGAGATCTTCAACTACATCGAACTCCGCGCCGAGCTCGAAACCAAGGGCCACCGCTTCCGAACCCGCAGCGACACGGAAGTGATCCTGCACGCCTACGATGAGTACGGCGACGACTGCGTCGAGCACTTCAACGGCCAATGGGCCTTCGCCATCCACGACCGCCGTCGCCGCCGGATGTTCCTTTCCCGCGATCGCCTCGGCGTTCGGCCGCTGTTTTTCACCGTGGCCAAGGGGAAGTTCCTCTTCGCCTCCGAGGTGAAATCGCTGTTCGTCGACCCCGACGTCCCGCGAGAGATCGACCCGATCGGCCTCGGTCAACTGTTCACCTTCTGGTCGCCGTTGGCCCCGAGGACCGTGTTCGAGGGCATTTCGGAGTTGCCGCCGGGCTGCAACCTGACGCTCAAAGACGGCAGGCTACGGACCCGGCGCTATTGGCAATTGCGATACGACGTTGACGAGCGATGGCGGCCGGAGCAGGAGTGGGCAGACGAGCTGCTCGAACTGCTGACCGACGCGGCGCGCCTGCGGCTGCGGAGCGACGTGCCGGTCGGCGCGTACCTCAGCGGCGGCCTCGACTCGACCGTGAACGCGGCCCTCGTGCAGCAATGCACCAGCGCGGCGTTGCGGACGTTTTCGATCACCTTCGACTCGCCCGAGTTCGACGAAACGGCGTACCAGCGCCAGGTGGTCGACGCCCTGGGCACCGAGCACCAGGCGATCTGCTGCACGCGGCAGGACATCGGCCAGATCTTCCCCGAGGTGATCTGGCACACGGAGCAGCCGATCCTTCGCACCGCGCCCGCACCGCTGTTCCTGTTGTCCGAACTGGTCCACGACGGCGGCTACAAGGTGGTCTTGACCGGTGAGGGCGCCGACGAGATGTTCGGCGGCTACGACATCTTCAAGGAGGCCAAGGTCCGCCGGTTCTGGGCGGCCGAGCCGGAATCGGCGTTTCGGGCGTTGCTGCTCGGCCGGCTCTATCCGTACCTGCCGAACATGCGGGCGCAGTCGCTGGCCTATCACAAGGCGTTCTTCCACGTCCGAAGCGAAGACCTCGACAACCCGATGTTCTCGCACCTGCCCCGCTGGGAGATGACCTCGCGGTTGAAGACGTTCTGCACGGCGGAGCTTCAAGCGGCGATGCGCGAGCACGACGTTTATGCCGACTGCCTCGCGATGCTGCCGGCGGAGTTCGCCGCGTGGCCGCCGTTCTGCCAATCGCAGTTTCTGGAAACGACGACGCTCCTGCCGGGCTACATTCTCTCGTCGCAGGGCGATCGAATGGCGATGGCCCACGGCGTCGAGGGCCGCTTCCCGTTCCTCGACCACCGCGTCGCCGAGTTTGCCGCCCGGGTGCCGCCGCGGCTGAAAATGAAGGGGCTTTGCGAGAAGTACATTCTCAAGCGCGCCACCCGGCACATCGTGCCCGAGGCTGTCGCCCGACGGACGAAGCAGCCCTACCGCGCGCCCGACGCCGAGAGTTTCTTCGGCCCTGGCGGTTCCGCGTCGTCGGTGCCCGAGTACGTCGAAACCCTGCTTTCGCCGCGACGGATCGAGGAGGACGGACTCTTCCAGCCGGAGGCGGTCGAACGATTGGTCGAGAAGGCGCGGCGAGGCAACGCGATCGGTTTCAAGGACAACATGGCCCTGGTCGGCATCCTCTCGACCCAACTGGTCGTCGAGCAGTTCGTGCGCAACTTCACGCCGCCGTCCGATCGGGTGCTCGATGCGATGGAACAGAAACAGCCCGTTGGCGTCCTCGGGCCCATGGTGGACGCCGATTCCCTGACAATTTCGCCCTCCACGGCGACATCGCCGGAAGGGGGACAGTGGTAGACCGATGGAGCACAACCACATGACTGACCATGCCCAAGCCCTTCGCGAGTTCATCCGCGAGAACTTCCTCTACGGGAAGGAGCCGAGTTTCTCCGACGACGATTCGTTCCTCGATATGGGCATCATCGACTCGACCGGCGTGCTGGAGCTCGTCGCCCACCTCGAAGGCCGCCACGGCTTCACCATCGAGGACGATGAACTCGTGCCCGAAAACCTCGACTCGATCCACAACCTCGTGAAGTTTATCAAACGCAAGACGCAACATCTGGATGTTTCGGCGTAAGGAACCGATCACGTGCTCGTTGAATCCTTTCTCGAACAGACCGCCGCCGCCACGCCCGACAAGACCGCGTTGGTCTGCGGGCACGAGCGGCTGAGCTACGCCGAGTTGGAGACCCGGTCCAACCGGCTCGCCCACGCGCTGGCTGCCAAGGGCGTGCGGCGGGGCGACCGCGTGGCCATTTACCTGGGCAACTCCGTCGAGGCCGTCGTAAGCCTCTTCGCCACGCTCAAGGCCGGCGCCGTCTTCATGATGGTCAACCCCACCGCCAAGGCCGAGAAACTCGCCTACATGCTAAACAACTCCCGCGCCCGAGCGATCGTCCTGCCGGCGCGAAAGCGGGCCGCCGTCGGGCAGACGCTCGCCGAAGCCACGCATTTGCAGACCGTCATCACCACGGGAAAGGCGGGGTCCGGAGACACTGCCGGGCAAGCCGGCAGTGGCACACCTGCGGCCGGCAGTGGCACGCCCGCGGCCGGCAGTGGCATACCTGAATGGGCAATGATGGAAGAGCTACTGGCTCGTCATGCGTCGGACACGTCGCCGCCGCCGAAAAAACACATCGATCTCGATCTGGCCGGGCTGCTTTACACCTCGGGCTCGACGGGGACGCCCAAGGGCGTGATGGCCACCCATCGCAACATGGTCTCGGCCTCGCTGTCGATCATCAGCTACCTCGAAAACACGCCGGACGACCTGATTCTCAACGTGCTGCCCTTGTCGTTCGGCTACGGGCTGTACCATGTGTTGATGGCGGCGCGGTTCGGCGGCACGGTGGTCCTCGAACCGTCGTTCGCCTATCCGCACGCCGTGCTCGCTCGGCTCATCGACGAGCGGGCGACCGGATTGCCGTTGGTGCCGACGATGGTGTCGATGCTCTTGCAGATGGATCTGGCGAAGTACAACCTCTCGTGTCTGCGTTATATCACGACCGCCGGCGCGGCCCTGCCGGCGAAACATGCCGAGCGGCTTCGCGGCCTGTTGCCCCGGGTGAAAATCATCCCGATGTACGGCCAGACCGAGTGTGCCCGGGTGACGTATCTTGCGCCGGAGCAGTTGGACCGGCGTCCGACGTCGGTCGGTCGCGGGATGCCCAACCAGGAGACGGCGATCGTCGACGAGCAGGGCAGCCGCGTCGGGCCGGGCGCGGTCGGGGAACTGGTCGTCCGCGGCTCGCACGTGATGAAGGGCTACTGGGAAATGCCCGAGGCCACCCGCGAAAAACTCCGCCCCGGCCCGATCGGCGACGAGCCCGTGCTCTTCACCGGCGACCTGTTCCGCGCCGACGAGGAGGGCTATCTCTACTTCGTCGGCCGCAAGGACGACATCATCAAGAGCCGCGGCGAGAAGGTTAGCCCCAAGGAAGTCGAGGACGTGCTCTGCCGTCATCCGGATGTGGCCGAGGCCGCGGTGGTCGGCGTGCCCGACAAGCTCCTGGGCGAGGCGATCGCGGCCTTCGTCACGCTCAAGCCCGGCGTGAAAGTGACCGAGCGGGAGCTGCTTCGCCACTGCGCCGATCATCTCGAAGATTTCATGGTCCCGCAGACGATCGAAATCCGCGACTCGCTTCCAAGAACCGACAACGGCAAGATCCAGAAACGAGCATTACAGGGGGTCCTCTCATGATTGGAACCGAAACCACCCAAGCCGCCTTCACCGCCGACGCGCTGCGGCTGGATCCCGAACTCGCCGCGCGGCGCATCACCGCGACGATCGCCGATCAAGTGACCAGGCAACTGCGTCGCAAGGGCGCCGTCGTCGGGCTTTCCGGCGGCATCGACAGCAGCGTCACCGCGGCGCTGTGCGTCCGGGCACTCGGCCCCGATCGCGTGCTCGGCGTGTTCATGCCCGAACGCGACTCCTCCGACGACACGCTCGCCTTGTCCCAAGCGGTGGCCGACAGCCTGGGCATCGCGACCGTCTTGGAGGACATTACCGACACGCTCGACGCCGTGGGCTGCTACCGCCGCCGCGACGAGGCAATCCGGAGCGTGTTTCCCGAGTTCGGCCCCGGCTATCGCTCGAAGATCGTGCTCTCCAACGTGCTCGACGGCAGCCCCTATCGCGTGTTCTCGGCGGTGATCCACTCGCCCGACGGCCGGGTCCACCGAAAACGGCTGCCGCTCGGGGCGTATCAGACCGTCGTGGCCGCCACGAACTTCAAGCAGCGAGTGCGGAAAATGATGGAATACTACCACGCCGACCGGCTGAACTACGCGGTGGCGGGCACCCCGAACCGGCTCGAATACGACCAGGGCTTCTTCGTCAAGAACGGCGACGGTTCGGCCGACTTCAAGCCGATCGCCCACCTCTACAAGACCCAAGTCTACCAGTTGGCCGAGCACCTCGGCGTGCCCGAGGCAATACGCAACCGCCCGCCGACCACCGACACCTACTCGATGCCGCAGTCGCAGGAGGAGTTCTTCTTCTCGCTGCCCTACGAGCAGATGGACTTGTGTCTCTGGGGCAAAGACCACCACATCGAGCCCGAGGCGGTCGCCGCCGCGATCGGAATCACTGCTGAGCAAGTCCAGTGGGTATGGCGCGACATCGACGCCAAACGCCACGCCGCCCGATACTTGCACGAGAAACCACTGTTGGTCGAGTAGGTGAGGTGGCAACGGCTTCAACTGGACAGGATTGACACGATTGACAGGACAGACGTTTTCCAGTGCGGCCTACGCGCGCAACCCCGCCGACGCAGTCGGCGGGCGTTTCACACCGCGGAACTCCAATCCCTGATCCCCAATCCCTAGTCCCCAATCGCCATGTCCCTAACCATCACCCCACCCGACCTGAAGGCCGACCGCGAGTGCATCCTTGCGCTCTGGCGGCGCAACCTGCCGGAGGCGGCCGCGACGCGATTCGACTGGCTCTACGAAACCGGCCGGGCGGCAAGCTGGATCGTCCGCGACGAAAAGGGCGAAGCGATGGGCTCCATCGGACTGATGGCCCGCGCGATGAAGGTCTTCGACCAATCCCAGCCCGCCGGGCAGCCCATCGACCTGAACGTCGACCGGCGCCATCGCCTGGGCGGCATCGCCGTGCGGTTGCAACGCACCGTCACCGCCGAGGTCGAACAGGGACGCCTCGGGCTGATCTACGGATTTCCCAACGCGCAGTCCGAGCCCGTGCTCCGCCGCGTGGGCTACCGGAGCCTCGCCCAGGTCGGTCGCTGGGCGAAACCGCTGACGACTGACGAGGTCCTCGAGAAATGGCTCCGCCGCCGCTCGGCGCGCAAGGTCGCCGCGACGGCCCTGGACGCCGCGTTGCGGCTCGTCTCGCCGGAGACGTTCTACCGGCGGCCGAAGAACCTCCGCGTCGAGGTGACCGACCGTTTTGACGAGCGATTCGATCGGCTCTGGGAAGTCGGCCGGGAGCGGTTCGGGATCGTCGGCCAACGGACGGCCGACTACCTGCGGTGGCGTTTCGCCGAATGTCCCGGCGCGCGCTATCGCACGTTCTGCCTGTCCGACGCCGACGACCGGCTGCTCGGTTACCTGGTCTACTCGCGGCGCGACGGCGTGGCCTACCTGGCCGATTTCTTCTTCGCCGAACCGGCGCATTTCGACGTCCTGTTGAGCGAGTTCATCCGCGTGATGCGACAGGACCACGCCAAGGCGATCGTCACCATCTACACCGGTGCCGCCTCGGTCGCCGGCCGTCTGGTCCATTTCGGTTTCCGCCGCCGCGCTTCCTCCTGGACCGCGATGGTCCATGCCCCGGCCGCCGACGAGCAGTTCTGGGACGAGGAGAACTGGTTCCTCACCCGGGCGGACATCGACACGGATTTCTGAGACGCGGTCTTTTGTGGTGCAGGCGTCCCGCCTGCCCCTCTTTCCGGCAGGCGAGACGCCTGCACCACAATCGATGGCTGGCGAGTCACCTCGCAATCGGGTACACTGTGGCGGTACAGCCCTGCCCGAACTACGCGAAGCCACCAGGCAAGACGTTAGTTTGCACATTCCGAACGCCCGAGAAGCAGAAGAGTTGCACACCGCCGCAGTTGTCAAGGAATACTTGACGACTGCCCAGGACGGCAAGTGATACGTAACCCTTTCTTGGAATTCACCCATGCCGAGACACGAAAAGACGCTTCGCCAGGTCTCGCGGGGCTTCGTCATTTCGGCCGGATCGCAGGTCGTGCTGAAGGTCTCGAAGGCCCTGCCGGACGGTGTTGCGTACAGGAAGCCGGGCTCGGTGGGCGTGGTCGTGGAGAGCCCACCGAATAGCGCCGGACCCTACGTTGTCCAGTTCACCGACGGCCAAACGGTGAAGGCGTACGCGGACGAACTGACGCTCCGGCGGGAGGAGGTGGACAACGAGTTGGCGCAAACGAGCGAAGACCTGCGGCCCTACGTCATCTACGTCTGCCAGGCTGGTTCAAAAGCATACGGGCTGGCCACCGAGGAGTCGGACGACGATCTGCGGGGAATCTACCTGCCGCCGGCGCGGTTGCATTGGTCGCTCTACGGTCTCCCGGAGCAACTGGAATCAGTCGACGCCGACAAGGACGAGGTCTACTGGGAGTTGGAGAAGTTCCTCCGCCTGGCCTTGAAGGCCAACCCGAACGTGCTCGAGACGCTCTGGACGCCCATGGTCATCCGAGCGGACGAGACCGCCGAAGAACTGCGAACGATCCGGCGTGCCTTCTTGTCGAAGCATCTGTACAAGACCTATTCGGGCTATGTCCTGAGCCAGTTTCGCCGAATGGCCAACGCCGTCAAGCACAAGGGCACCTACAAACCCAAGCACGCCATGCATCTCGTCCGCTTGCTCTACTCGGGCACTACCGCACTGCGAACCGGCGAAATCCGGGTCGACGTCGCCGACCACCGCGATGAGTTGCTCCGGATCCGTCGGGGCGAGTTCTCCTTCGATGAGGTGAAACAGAAAGCCCTGGACCTGGACAAGGAGTTTCAGCGGGCGTTGGACGAGACAGCGCTGCCCGAGCAGCCGGACTACGCCCGAGTTGACGGTTTCCTCGTTCGAGCACGCAGGAGAATGGTCGATGCTTGATCTGGAACGATGGAAGGCTTACGTCGAATCCCTCGATTACCGCCCGTTGTTTGTCACGGTCAGCGGCGCGCATCTCTACGGATTCCCTTCGCCCGACAGCGACGTCGACCTGCGGGGCAGCCACTGGCCGCTTGCCCGCGGCAAAACCACCGGCTGGGCCATCGACGACCGCGTCCGGTTCACGCCGTGCCACAACAGCGTGATGAGCTGGGCGCGCTGCCGGCCGGAACCCGTTCGCACCGCCCGGCTCGAAACGCTCGACACCCTCGGCCGCTCGAAACCGATGATCGTGCAGACCTGGGCGTGGCTGATCGGCATGAGCGACGCCGACGACGCGCGGCTCCTGCGGTGGGCCGCGAGCTTCGCGAAACCGCCCGCGCTGGAACTCGACGGGGCAAGGTTGGAAGCCGGGTCGTACGTGCCCGAGCGACGCGCGATCCGGTTGATCGTCGAATCCGACGCCGTGACGATCGGCATCAAGCCGGACGCGGCGTGCGTCAATCCGGTGTTCGAGCTGTCCGGCGCGCCGCAACGACTCGTCGACATCCGGTTGGACGGCCGCCCGCTTGGTCCGAGCGAATACGCCTGGGATGGCAAGACACTCTGGATCAACGCAACCCCGACCCAAGCAGCATCGCTGCGACTGAGATTCGACCGTGGTTTGTAGGCCGGTCGCGACCCGGCATGGTGACGGGAGCCACGGCCTGGCATTGCCGGGTCGCGCGACCCGGCCTACTCTCCGTACTGCGTCAGCACGCGGTCGACGGCGAGCTTTTGGGGACCGTAGACGCGGGGGACGGGGCGGTGGGCGCGGGCGTATTCGACGGCGGCGGCCTCGGCAACGTCGCTACGCGCAAGGCGACGGTCCGGGGGCAAGGGGCGAAGCGGCCGGCGCGCGGCGGTCTCGGCCATC
>JAPLNP010000116.1 GCA_026401055.1 Planctomycetia bacterium | reverse complement strand
CCCGGCATGCAACCCGGCGGCGCGCCTGCCGGCGCCCCGGCCGCTGGTGCCCCGGCTCCGGCGCCGTTTGTGCGCGGGTCGGGCAACTACATGAGCTGGTTGAAGATGCTCGCCTTCTGGCTGGTCTTCCTGTGCTGGGTCCACACGACCGACTGGGTCAGCACCGACTGCCAGACCATGCACCTCCAGTACATCCGCTGGAATCCGATCGTCTTCGGCACGTTCGTGGGCTTCTTCGTGCTGGGGTGGATGCTGCCGTTGTTCTGGCTCGGCTTCCCGCTGTTGGTGGTCGCTTACGTCACGCCGCTGACGACCTACATCATCTACCGCAATCAGCACGTCGCCTTGAGCCAGCGCGTGCTCACGCGCCCCCACCTGCGCTACTGGTTCTCCGTGAACCTGGGCAGGCTCGGGGTCAAGATCGAGGCGGAGAAAAAAGCGGCCTGGCAGTTGGGACCGCCCGTCAAACTCGAAGGGGCCGGCCGCGGCGAACGCGACAACCGCGTCAACACCCTCGCCGCCCGGCAGTCGCTCGGGTTCAACGAAGCGCGACGGGTCATGGCGGAGACGCTCGGTCGCCGGGCGACGGCCGCGATGCTCGAATTCGGCCAGCAGCAGGTCGACGTCCGCTACATGATCGACGGCGTCTGGCACAACGACGAGCCGCAGACCCGCGAGGTCTGCGACCCGATGCTCGAGTCCTTGAAACTCCTGTGCGGGCTGAATCCCCAGGAGCGGCAGGCGCGGCAGAAGGGCGCCTTTACCGCCAACTACGACTCGATCGACTACGCCGCCGCCGTGACCGCCCAGGGAACGGCCACCGGCGAACGCATCGTCATTCAGTTCGAGAGCGAGAAGGTCCAGTTCAAGACGCTCGACGACCTCGGCATGCGGCCGAAGATGCAGGAGCAACTCCTCGGGCTGCTCGCCCAGAGACAAGGGTTCGTCCTTCTTTCGGCGATGCCGGCGTCCGGGCTGCGAAGCACGACGAACGTTGTTTTGCAGAAGACGGACCGTTTCACGCGCGAGTTTCTGGCGATGGAGGACGAGGCGCATCCGTACGAGGGGGTGGAGAATATCCCGGTCACGACGTACAAGTCGGGGCCCAACGTGCCGGAAGAAGGCCAGTTGATGCACGTCCTCGTGAAGCTCTTCCGCATGGAGCCCGAGGTCTTCGTGATGCGCGATCTCGTCGACGGCGAGGCGATCAACTTCACGTGCGAGAAGATCCTGGAGAATCGCCTGATCGTCGGCACGGTCCGCGCGAAGGACTGCGCCGAGGCGATCCTGCGCGTGCTCGCGCTGAAAGTCTCGGCGAAGGCGTTCGCGCGGAGTCTGACGGGCGTGCTCAACCAGCGGCTGATCCGCAAGCTGTGCGACGGCTGCAAGGAGGCCTACGCCCCGACGCCGCAGATCCTGCAGCAACTGGGGATCCCGCCCGGCCGCGTCCAGGCGTTCTTCCGTCCGCCGCAGGAGCCGGAGAAGGTTTGCGAGAAGTGCGGCGGCATCGGCTATCATGGCCGGACCGCGGTGTTTGAGTTGATGATGGTCGACGACACGGTCCGCAAGTTGGTGGCCACCGGCGGAAAGATGGACGACATCCGCCAGGCCGCCCGAAAAGCCGGCATGCAAAACCTCCAGGCCGAAGGCATCGTCCTGGTGGCCAAGGGCGTCACGTCGCTGCCCGAGTTGATGAGAGTGATGAAACAGTAGGCGGTTGTCAGTTGTCAGTTGTCAGTTGTCAGTGATTGAAACGTAATCCCTCCAGACCCCTGATCGCTAGCCCCTAGCGGAGCCATGTCAGCAATCTTTACGGCCTTGTTGTTCGTGATCTTCGTCGCGGTGGTGGCGAGTTTGTACACCGAGGGGATGTGGGGCAACGCCATCCGGTTGATCGACGTCGTGACCTCGGCCTTGGTGGCGACCAACTACTTCGAGCCGTTGGCCAACTGGATCGAAGGCATGGGCGCCACGTTCAAAAGCTACAGCTACGCCTTGGACTTCCTGTCGCTCTGGGTGCTGTTTGCCATTTCGATGATCGTCCTGCGGGGAATCACCGACTCGGTCTGCAAGGTCAAAGTCCGTTTCCTCAAGATGGCCGAGCAGATCGGGAGCGTCGCCTTCGCCTGCATGGTCGCCTGGGTGATGGTCTCGTTCGCGACGTTCACGATGCACACCGCCCCGCTGTCGAAGAACTTTCTGTTCGGCGGCTTCCAATCGGAAAGCCGGATGATGCTCGGCCTGATGCCGGATCGCGCGTGGGAGAACTTCGCCCGAGCCGTCTCCCGGGGCTCGTTCTCTCGTTCGCCGGCGGTCGTCTTCGACCCGCAGGGCCAGTTCCGGAGCACGTACGAAGCCCGGCGGGAAGCGATCGAAGACCACGTCAAGAAAACGGGAACGCTTCGCACGAATTAGAGGAGGAAAAAGGGGATCAGTCCAATTTGTGCGCGATTGACGCGCGGCGCCCGTCCTGCCGCTGGGACAAATTGGACTTATCCCCTTTTTTCCAAACGAGGTCGCCATGCCGGAAATCCATTCGAGCCACGTCCAACTGAGCGAAGCCCACGGGCTGGAATTGCCGGACTATCACCCGGTGAGCGGGCTGGCGGTGGCGGGGCTGGTGTTCGGACTTCTTTCGGCGGTTGCCGTGCTCGACCCGATCGGCTGGCTCCTGCCGCCGGTCGGAATCCTACTCTCGGCGGTGGCGTTGTGGCGGATCGCCCGAAGCAACCCGGCCATGGTCGGTCGCAAGGCCGCGCTGGTGGGCCTGGCGCTCTCGGTCCTCCTCGGCGCGGCGGCGATCAGCCGTTCGGCGACGTACAACCGGCTCGTTCGCGACGAGGCCCGGGCGTTCGGCCTGGCCTGGTTCCAACTGCTCGCCGAGCGGCAGCCGCAGATGGCCTTCCAACTGACGCTCGAGCCCGGCGATCGGCAGCCGCTGGACAGCGACCTCTGGACCGTGTATCGCAATAGTCCCGAGCGGCGCAAGGCGCTGAAGGAGTACGTCGACGGGCCGCTGGTGAAGACCTTGCTGGCTCTGGGCGAGAAGGCGACGGTCCGCTACTGGGGCACCGAGGACTTCTCGGGCGAGGAGGGAAGCGAGACGCTCACCCAGACGTTTTCGGTGACGTACCCCGATGCCGGCTCGACGAAAACCTTCTTCGTCGATCTCGTGCCGCGGCGGCCGGCAATCCTCCGTTCCCAGGGCGTCAACTGGGTCCTCGCCCGCGCCGAAGGCGGCATTCGCCCGTCCTGGATGCCCGAGGAGGTAGAAGCCGATCCGGCGGGCCGTCGGTAGGCCGCGCGCGGCCGGCGACACGTCGGCGGTCCCTCTTCGGCCGGCGGACTCGCTCGCGACGACCAAGGACGCAGTCGATCAAACCAAGTCGACAGGCCGCGAGCACCCTACTTCTTCTTTCGCGCCGATTTTGCCGGCATCAGGGGGGACGCAAGACGCTGGTACTCTTTGAAGAGGTACTCGATGCGATTCACTTCGCCGGCGAAGGGTCGCGAACGATAACAGCGGTCGACCGCGCGGTCGAGCGCGGCGTGGCTCTTCGCCAGATCGGCGGGCATCGAGAGCGGGTCGTAAAGATCGGCGAGGCTCGCGTCCGGGTACGCCTCGCGAACGTCGAGCACCTTCTGCGCGGCCCTCTCGACGGCCTGGCGTTTGGCCTCCGTGACGACTTCCGGCCAGGGGAAGTTGTTGTAGACCAGCTTGGCGGAGTAGCGATAGTCGGACTTCAGTCGCCCCGCGACTTGTCGCACCCAGGCCATGTGCATCGTCGAGGTGAGCACGCCGAAGTGAAAAAGCGTGGCGTCCGGAATGAGCTTCACCAGGTTGCTGCAGAGCGTCGTTTGGGGCATGAATCCCATGGGAATGAAACGGCGACGTTCGGACGACACTTCGGGGATCACAAGGTACTTCCGCTTGGGCATGTTCTCGACGTGGAACCGTGTCGGTCGCTCGGCAAGCTTTTGGGTTGGCGTGCTTCGGCTCTTGAGCCGGAACTTCCGCACCGCCTTGACCCTTTGCATGACGGCAGGCATGGCTCGCAGGACGTTCGGTGGGCAGTCGCCCAGCCAAAGGCACCAACGCGGCGAGCGGTTGATAAACTCCTGCGAGCCGTACCACCGCCGGAAGAGCTTCTTGCTGCCCGGTTCGATCTTGACGAAGGCGTCCTTCTCTTCGTCAGTGAAGAGATAATTGCCGTCGTCAATCGGCTTGTTGCCGATGCCGATTTCGGGAACATCGCACAGCGGCGTCGAGCGGTTTGTGATCGCCACATCGGGGCCTTCGACTAGGTAGGGGCTGATGTTCGAGACCGCGCGTTCGTGCGGCTCGCCCTTGATGCACTCGTACTCGAACAGCCGCCGCCGTCGCGACGGCGAGAGCCCAAAACCGATGATGACGACGTGGACGTGGGCC
>JAPLNP010000222.1 GCA_026401055.1 Planctomycetia bacterium | reverse complement strand
TGATGGGCGGCATGGGCATGGGCGCCCCGCAGACCAAGAAGATGCTGTTCGAGGTTGCCGCCGATGGCGGGGAGAAGCGCAAGGTCGGCGAAGACATCGAGGCCGCCGCCTGGTCACCCACGCAACGCCTCATCGCCGTGTTCCGCAAGGTCCAGAAGAAGGGCACCGGCATGATGATGGGCCCGGGCGGGATGATGCCCGGTGGGATGATGCCCGGCGGGATGGGATACCCAGCCGGTATGAACGTGCCCAACGTGGCCGACGATCCCGAGTTGCTGTACAAGGCCGCGCGGCAGCTCTGGGACCCCGGCGTTGCCGCCGTGGTCGCGCAGCGGCTCGCGGCGGTTTCGTCGCTGAAGGAGGACAGCCAGTTGGTCGCCCTGGCGCGGACGATGCCGCTGGACGGCGTCCGAGCGGGGTTGTTCGCGATGCTGCAAGCGCGTTTCCAGGACGGGCCGGAAGCCGTGATCTCTCCGAGCGGCATGGCCGGCGGCGGAATGATGGCGCCCGGTGGCATGATGGCGCCCGGCGGTGGAATGATGCCCGGCGGTGGAATGATGCCCGGCGGTGGAATGATGCCCGGCGGCATGGGCGGCCCGGGCGCCGGCGCTGCGAGCATGTCCGGCAAGTTGCTCTTCGACCCGGGATTCCACGTCGTGGTCAAGATGCTCCCGCGCGACAAGAAGGGCGACGGCCGGGCCGCGCGACCCAAGCCGGCGCGGGGCAATCCTCGCGGCGGCGAAGAGATCGGCGCGCCCGGCGGCGCCATGACACCCGGCGGCGCCATGCCCGGCGGTGCCATGCCTGGCGGCGGCATGGCTGGCGGCGGCATGGCCGGCGGTTCGGTTGACGAACAGTGGATGCACGCCTCGGAGGCGCTGTTGCGCGAAATCTGCGCGCAGTGCGAGGCCGCGGCCGCGGTCGGAGGAGGCGGTGGTTCGGCGGACGCCCTGCCGATCAAGCTGCACCCCGACGCGGAAGTCGCCCGCCGTTACGATTTCAAACTGCCCGAAAACGCCCCGGGCAAGTTCGCCCAGTTCAAGCTGGATGCCGTCGAAATCCACTACGCCCGCATCGAAGAGTCCGCCCAACCCTTGAAACTGCTGAGCCACTACGCCCGGGAGACCAAGAAGAAGCATCGCGAAGTCGGCAATAACGAAGGGGCGTGGTTCGACAGCGTCACCGCCGCGGGCACGCCCGGCCGAAAGCTCTCGATCGACGTGCTGATCACGCGACCGCAGGGCAGCGCCGGCGTCCCGGCCATCGACCCCGCGGCCGGCGCCCGCGGCGTCAAGAAGCCCCAGGAGGAGCCTCTGGTGGTCCAGATCCTCACGATCGAGATGAAGGACCCGAGCGGCCAAGCGGCCGAAAAAGCCGAAGAACCCGAGAAAGCGGAGAAGAAGGGGCCGTAGCGGCTACTCGGCTTCGCTCGCAAGAACGAGTTGCCACTCGGCGGACAATCCCAGCCGAGTGGCCCAATCGGAGATGTAGTCTCGATCCACGCGCTCGCCTCGCACTTTCAACACGCCCGCAATGTCGCGCAGGTGCTTCTCCGAGCCGCCCAGACGATAATACTCCAGTTTCTTGATGATGACGTCCTCGGGCGACGCGAACCACGCGGAGAACGCCGGACCGCCCGGAACGCGGACGGCGCGGCTCAATCGCGACGCGTTGAACGGCGTAACGGCGGGAATCATCACGTCAACCTTCAGCCCCGACGCCGGATGGATGATGTTGAACTGGAAATGCCGCTTCACCGCTTCCCTCGCGGCCTCGGGAGAACAGTAGAACTCCGGAGCGGCAAACGCCGCGCAAACGGCGTCCACCTTTGTCTCCGGCAACGCGGCCACCACGTCGATGTCGTTCGTGAAACGAGGTTCGCCGTAGGCGATCGTCGCCGTCGAACCCGTGATGAGATAGCGAATCTCCAGCGACTCGAACACCTCGGCGACTCGGCGCAATAGATCAGACGGCTCCATGCGACATCCTCCGCGCGACGGCCTTCTGGACTTCTTCCTCGCTCCAGTCCGGGTGCTCGGCGGCGACGATCGCCTGGATTATCGCCCGGGCCGATCGCCACATGCCGAAGGCGATCTCCAGCCGCTCTTGCTCGGTCTTCTCAGCGAGGATGGCGGCCATCTCGTCGTCGATCACGTCGTATTTCGGATGCGGTCGATTCATCGGTTCAGCCGACTCGTTGGGGGCCCAAAACGGCGATGCACTTGGCGCGTCCACGTTTCAACCATCATTTCCAAACAACTCGCTGTCCCAGCCATCGTAGACTCGCTTTGGCGAACCGACGGTGACGTTCCACCGGACGTCGTCCATGTTGCGCCAATCGTACGCGAATACGATCTCTCGCAGCGCGTCGACATCGCGATCCGAGTCCACTTCACCGTCAACGCGCAGGAAAGCTGTTTCGAGTTCGAGATACTCAACATGAACGGACGAAAAACGGCTGTCTCCCTGGAGATCACGCTGCAAGTGTCGAGCGTTGCGCTGCCGAGCAGGCGACGTGCCACACGCAAGAAACACAACGTACGCGGCCAATAGTACGCCAAGGACGCTAATGTCGACGCAGCCGTACGCGCGGCGCCACAGTACGAGTGTATTCCAGCGTCTGACAGTCCGAACGAGATCAATGCACAACAGCGATGTGAGTACACCGAACGCGACGGCCGTGCCGACGCCGTAGTTCACCGCGCAGCCAGTGCACACGCCGATGAACGCCGTGGCCAGGAGGGCCTGGGCGATCGTAAACTGCCACTTCCCGGAGTGTCGCGACGCGCCCTCACTCACGCCTGCTCCTCCTCCGCCACCTCCTCCGGTTCCGCGTCCGGCTGCTTCGCGCCGTTGGCTAAGAGCACGTACCAGCGGCGGAGCGTGTCCAAGGCGATAATGACCGTCAGGCTGAGCATGATGGCCGCCAGAACGCAGGCCAGCTTCGAGAGAAAGATCTGCGTCGGGTCGGTCTCGGGCTTCCGCCACCACATCTGGATGCTCTCGACGCCCGCGGTAAAGGTCGTCACAAAGGCGAACACGAACGGGATGCCCGTGCACAGGGCGTAAACCCGCTTCGGAGCGTGCAGCAACAGGTAGGTGGTTCCCACGGCCAGCGCGATGGTGGCCAGCAGTTGATTGGCGATTCCCAACATCCGCCAGAGCGTATCGAGATTGCCGATGTACAACAGGCCGCCCCACAGGCTGCAAACCACGATGCTCATCGTGACGTTCAGTGCCCAGTTGGGATGGTGCCCAAGCTGATACCGCGGGTTGAACTGGGCCAGCGTCTCCTGGAAGACGAACCGCGCCACTCGCGTGCCGGTCTCCAAGAGCGTCAAGATGAACAGTGCCTCGAACATGATGACGAAGTGGTACCAATAGGCCATCAGGTCCTTCATCAACGGCAGGCTGGAGAAGACCTTGGCCATGCCCACCGCGAGCGTCACCGCCCCGCCCGTCCGGCCGACCAACGATTCCTGAACGCCCTTCTCCAGCGCGGGCAGTTCCTTGGGCGTCAGGTCCCAGTTGTGCTGCAATTTGGCGTCGACGACCATCGCGTCGTACCGGGCGACTTCGGCGGGCGTCGACTCGGGCGTGTTGATGCGGAAGTAATCGCCCGGCTCCAACGCGCAGGCGGCCACCAGCGCGGTCAGCGCAACGAAGCCTTCGAGGATCATGGCCCCGTAGCCGATCGGCCGGATGTCCGATTCCTTGTTGATCATCTTGGGCGTGGTGCCGGAGGCGATCAGTGCATGAAAGCCGGAGAGCGCGCCGCACATGATCACGATGCACACGAACGGCCACACCGCGCCGGAGACCACCGGCCCGCCGCCGGCGAGAAACGGCGTCGTCGCCGGCATTTTCAGCTCGGGCTGGGCGACGAAGATGCCCACCGCCAAGACGATAATCACGCCGATCTTCATGTAGGAACTCAGGTAATCGCGAGGGCACATGAGCACCCAAACCGGCAAGATCGAGGCGATGGCCGCATAGGTGGGCAGCATGATCGTCAAGACCTTGGGGTCGAGAACCAAGTACTGCCCGAGGAACGAGTCGGCGAACGGCTTGCCCAGAATCACGCCCAGCATGACGATCGTCACACCGATGACCGAGGCTTCGCCCACTTTGCCGGGGCGAATTTTGTACATCCACGCCCCGGTCAGCAGCGCGGCCGGGATCGTTACAAGGATCGTAAACATGCCCCATGAACTGTGACTCAGCGCATTGACCACGACAATCGCGACGCTGGCCAGCACAGCGACCACGATAAACAGCGTGGCAATCGCGGTCGTCGCGCCGGCGACCGGGCCGATCGTGTTTCGGGCAATCTTCGGCAACGTCTGTCCATCCTGACGCACCGACGCCACAAGAACCACGAAATCGTGGACCCCGCCGGCCAGACAGGCACCAATGACAATCCACGCAAAGCCGGGAAAGTATCCCCATTGCGACGCCAGCACCGGCCCAATCAGCGGCCCGGGACCGGCAATCGCCGCAAAATGGTGCCCGAAGAGCACGAGCTTCTTCGTCGGGTGGTAATCGACGCCGTCGCGGAGCCGATGGGCGGGCGTGGGGTTCCGGTCGTCGAGCACCGCCACCTTTGCCGCCAAGAACGCCCCGTAGAACCGATACGCGACCAGAAACGCCGCCAAAGCCGTAATCACCAGCCAAAGAGAATTCATGGGATCCTCACCACTCCACCCCAGAACGACATTGCCCGCGTCCGACACGGGGACGCGGCCAGTTCATTGAGCCCCCGAGCGATTATCGAGTGCTGCGCAGCTAATGCGCGGGTGCCAGCGGCAGCTTGTCTGCCGCTGCCCGGAATCGCAGGGGCGGACAAGCCGCCCCCGGCACCCAAGCGATCACGGCACAAACCTACCACGAGTCGCCTCAACGCGTCAATATTAGCATGTCTCCGTTTCGACCACCGAGCGGCAAGCCAAACCGCGCCCATCAGGAAACGGCATGACGCGGCGTGACTGGCGAGTCTCGAACGCCGCTCCCTTACGGTCGCGGTTCGGTTTGTTCGTGTCGGCCCGTCACACCTCCCCGATCAGCCACGGCTCGCGATACGTCCCTTGCACGAGGGCATTGGCCTCGGCGCTGTCCTTGAAGCACTCGCCGTCGCGGTCCACGTCGAGCCAGGGACCCAGCGTGATCGTCGCGGCGTCGACGTCGATCTCGTGGGCCTTGAGATGGGTGAAGAGCCGCTCGACCATGTCGTTGAAGTACGGCGTGTCGCCGACGGATTTGCGGATCTCGGCGGCCGAGGCCGGCTTGCCCAGGCGGTACGAGATGTTGCCCGCGTGGGTCACCGCGGTCGAGCGATAGCCTTCGAGGACGTCGGCGTGGAGCAATTCGCGATTGCCGGCGCGAACGGCGTCAATAAAGTTGCCAAAATGGTCTTCGCCGCCGGAGAACGTTTTGATCTTCTTGCCCTCATTGTCGCAGGCGAAGCCGCTACGGAGCATCACGTGGCCGCCTTCGCAGTGGACACAGGTGTCGGTCCGGACGCCGAGGAAGTCGGGCGCCTCCTTCGAGCCCTTGCCCGCGACCATGTTGTGGACTTCGTACAAGACCGGGGCGGACGGGAAGTCGTAGTAGATGATCTGCGTGTTGGGAACGTCGCCGGCGTCGTTGAACGTGAACCGGCCGCCGCAACTGATCACCCGGCGGGGGAGCTTCTCTTCGCCCAAGACCCATCGCGCGAGGTCGATTTCGTGGACGCCCTGGTTGCACGACTCGCCGTCGCCCATGTTCCAGGTGAAGCTGCAATCGTATTGGATCCGGTCGCGGTAGATCGGCTCCTTGCGGGCCGGGCCGCACCAGAGTTCGTAGTCGAGCGTCTCCGGGATCGGCAGCGGCTCGGTCCGCTTGCCGATCGAAGTCCGCGGCTTGTTGGCAAACGCCGTGAGGTACTTGATCTTGCCGAGCTGCCCGCTCTTGACGTAGGCGATCGACGCCCGGGCGGTCTCGCTGGAGCGGCTCTGGGTGCCGGTTTGGACGACGCGGTTGTGTTTTCGAGCAGCCTTGACCATCTGCTGGCCCTCCCAGATGAAGTGGGAGAGCGGTTTTTCGCAGTAGACGTCCTTGCCGGCCTGGCACGCCCAGATGGTTGGCAGGGCGTGCCAGTACTGCATCGTGGCGACGGCGACGACGTCGAGGTCCTTGCTCTCGATCACCTTGCGAAGATCGACGAACTTCTCGACGTCGTGCTGGTATTTGCTCCGGATCGCGTCGGCGCTTTGGTCGAGTCGCTGGCGATCGGGGTCGCAGACGGCCGTGACGCGGACGCCCTTTTGGCCTTCGAAGCCCGGCAGATGGGCCCCCATGCCGCGGACGCCCAGCCCGATGATGCCCACGCGGATCTCGTCGTTGGCTCCCAAGACGCTTCGGTCGGCGACCATGGGGATCGCCAGCGCCGCCGCCGCGACGGTCGAATGTCCGAGGAACTGTCTGCGCGTGAGGGACATGATGGCTCCTTTGCGACGCATGGGGTTGGGGGGGACGGACTGTGGGAGGCGACTTTCATCCTAACGGTCCCGAGGCCGCCTGTCAAACAACCGGGGGGCCGGGGCAGGAGATCTGCAAAGTCCATTTTGGCAAACCATGTGGCGGGTGTTGCCGTAGAAACAGGGACCGTAGCGGAGCTGCGGCTGGGATTTCTACTCGTTTCATGGAGGGCCACATGATGGTCGCTGCGTCGCTATCTCAAT
>JAPLNP010000435.1 GCA_026401055.1 Planctomycetia bacterium | reverse complement strand
GGCATTGGGGGTGAAGACGAGCGTGCCGTCGCCGCCGTCGACCAGGAGCCCGTGCTGCGGCTGCGTGAAGCTGCCAATCGCCAGCGCGTCGTCATCGGCGTCGCGGTCGTTGCCCAGGACGTGGATCGTCGAGGCGCCGCTGCCCGGGACGAAGGCGCTGTCGCTCATGGCGACCGGCGCGTGGTTGGCGGAGGGCGGCTCGGCGGCGAGGATGGTGACCTCGGCGCCGGTGATCGCCCGATTGTAGACGCGCACCTCGTCGATCAGGCCGGCGAAGGTGAAGTCTTCGTTGTCGTCGTGATAGCGGCCGATCTCAAAGCCGTCGTCGCCCAGCGGATCCCAGTCGATCGCGCCGGTCATCGCGGTCTGGCCGGCCAGTTGCCCGTTGATGTAGAGCTTCTGCCACGTGCCGTTGTAGGTGCCGGCCACGTGAATCCACTGGCCGGTCGGATTGCCGTCGTCGATCAGATAGCTGAATCCACCGTTGACGGTTTTCAATCCGAAACCCAGGCCGTCGGCGCCATTGGCCATCAACACGTAACCCGACTCGGTCGTGCCCGTGTCGTGAAGCCAACCGGCGATCCCCGACCAGTCGTAATAGCGCTCGACGTTGACCCAGGCCGAGACGGTGATGGAACCCGTTCGCTGTAGTGAGGCGACTTGGCCGACCGAGACGTGGCCGTCCATGCCGTTGAAATCCAACGCGCCGCCGAGACGGCCGTCGGTCCAGGCGTCGGCCTGCAAGTCGACCAGTGTCCCGTCGGCCGATCCGACGGCGTCATAGGCGATGCCGCCCTGGGCCTCGTCCAGTCGCCATTGATGGATCAACCCGCTGGGAACAAGCGTCGCGCCGGTCAACAATGCCCGAGGCTCCAGCGGCTCGAGCCGGAGCCGGCGCGGCGGCGTCATCCTTCCCGGCTGTCTGACCGAAAAAGTGTTCCAAAACGATCCACGAGGGTTCCGACGACTCGCCTGCGCGGCAGCCATGAGCGGTTTCTCCAGAGCAAGGGACGATGCCGCCTCGTACGATCCGAACGATGGATCACGGCCCAGTATACTCAAACTGGTGGCCCGACGCAAACAACATTTGTAGGGTGGAATGTGGCCCAGCCGCCCCGGCTGGGCGGACTGTGTTGACCATCCGGCAAACACCGCCGGGGGCGACGGTTCCACACGAGGGCTCCGGTTGCATCCCGCCTCCCGCTACGGTAGGATAAGCCTCGTGGGCCCTCTGTCTTCCGTCCATCTCAGAAAGGGAACAACCATGCGGAAGCACACCAGACGACGATTCCTCGGTCTCGCCGGCGCCGCGGCCGTGACCTTCGCCGGAAGTCCCCTTACGCAAACCGGGGCAAGCGAAAAGGCGAAAACGAAGATCCCGTTCGAACTCGGTCTCGCGTCGTACACGCTTCGCAAGTTCTCGCTGGACGAGACGATCAAGATGACCTGCCGGGTTGGATTGAAACACATTTGCCTGAAATCGTTCCATCTGCCGATGGATGCCACGGCCGAGCAGTGCGCCGAGGCGGCCGCCAAGTGCCGAGCCGCCGGGCTCGATCTGTACGGCTGCGGCGTGGTCGGCATGAGCAAGCCGGCTGAAGTGGACCAGGCGTTCGACTACGCGAAGGCCGCCGGGATGCGGGTGATTGTCGGCTCGCCGCATCCGGACGTGTTGCCGCTGGTGGACAAGAAGGTGAAGCAGTACGACATCGCCGTGGCGATCCACAATCACGGTCCGGGCGACAAGGTTTATCCCACGCCCAAGTCCGCCTACGATCGGATCAAGGATCTCGATCCGCGGATCGGCCTGTGCATGGACATCGGCCACACGTTGCGGATCGGCGCCGACCCGGTGGCCGACGCGAAGCTCTACGCCGACCGCCTATTGGACGTCCACGTCAAGGACGTTTCCGAGGCCAGCGCGAAAGGCGAAACGCTCGAGATCGGACGCGGCGCGATCGACATACCCGCGTTTCTCAGGGCCCTGGTCGAGACCAACTACTCGCGGATCGTCTCGTTCGAATACGAGAAGGACGCCGACGACCCGATGCCGGGCCTGTCCGAATCGATCGGCTACGTCAAGGGTGTTCTGGCGACGCTGTAGAGAAACTCTTCCTTTGGAGACCGACATGACCTGGCGAATCACCGACCCCGCGCACCTGTTGGGTGCCATCCGCGTTTCGCTGGCCCAAGGCGCCGCGTTCCTGACCGGCCGCGTCGCGCCCTATGGACCCATCGCCCGCGAGCAGAACGTCAGCTACGTCTACAAGGCCACGTGGGGAATGTACGCCTCGGGCGTCGACCACGCTCTGATCGCCCGGCTGCTGGACTGGACCGAACGGGAGGCGTTGCGGCCCAACGGCGACTTCTACTTCCCGAGCGAGCCGCCCGAGTACAAGGATCTCCAACGGGTGTACCGCCCAATGACGTTCGGCAAGGTGGCCGCGTGGATCGGCCACCCGATCATCCGCAAGCCCGTCGTGCTGGATCGAATCCTCCAGTACTGGCACAAGCCGTCCGGCGGGTGCTTCCACTACATCGGCGACGATCCCAAGCGGGTCGAAGAGCAGCCGACCCTCGGCACGCTGAACACGTCGTTCTTCGGCCACTTGATGGTTGCCCTGGACATGCGCGAGCAGGCCGTTTCGGCCGGCGATTGGATGCGACACTGGGTCGAACTGAATCGCCCCCACGCCGCCGAGGGCCGGCTCTACAGCCAGGTGACCCCCGACGGCCGGCTCGTGACCGACGTCGGGCCGGGCGAGCGGATCGGCAAAGTCGTCGATCGCTACCATCCACAACAGGAGGGCTGGCAACTCGGCACCACAATGGCCTACCTCGTCGTCCTCTACGAGGCAATGCGGACCCGCTGGAACTATGATGAGAAGCGAGCCCGGCCGTATCTCGACGCCGCGATCGAGTTGCTCGACTTCGAGAGCACTGCGGCGCTGGACACCTATCTGTGGCCGTCGAAGTGCAAGGTCGCCTGGGGCGCGGGCGAACTGTTGCGAGTGCTGGTCGGGCACGGCCTGGGCAGCGAGGAACTGATCGAGACGGCGTACCGCGTCGCGGAGCGCGTGGCCGTCTTCACGTTCCTGGACAACCAGCTTCCCACCGGCGGCTGGGCGCCGATGCACTATCCGCTCGACTCCGACATCCCGGAGGTCCACTTCAGCTACAAGCCGCTGAAGGGCACCGTCCACGTTCCGCCCGAGCCAATCCCAGGCTCGAAGACCATCTTTCTGCCGGCCGAGGAGATCACCGGCGAGTTCCTCGGCGAGATGAAGAGCGTCGAGCAAGGCGTCGCCGCGTGGCTGGCCAAGTGACGCCGGTGGGGCTCGGCCGCCGATCCGACGTTGTCCGCGAAACCTGGCAGACTCCGGCGGCCTCGACCCACCCTACTCCTGCCGATCCCGGACGGCGATGAAAGTCATTCGCAGTTCGTGCAGGACGCTCTCGAACATCTCGGCCTCTTCGGGCGTCTGGTTGCCCCGGGTTTTCTGCTGGAGCATGTCGAGCGTGTCGATGAAATGCTTGGCCTGAGGCAAGTCGACGTCCGCCTTGCCGGTGACCGGGTGCGCAGCGAAACCGAAGGCCGACATCGCCTGCGTCGCCAAGGTCGTCACCAGCAGGGCGAGCGACGGCTCGGGCCACTGGATCGGCCGCGCGCGCTCGGGCTCCTCCCGCGGCTTCGGCTTCTCGGCCGCCGCCCGCTCGGTCTCCACATGGCTCTTCCAGTCTTCATCGACGTGGAGCTTCTTCTCGCCGCTCGATTCTTCAGCCATGCCACGTTCCTCCCCGATCACCCACCACCAACCACTTTACCACTTGCCACTTACCGTCTTCGTGCGTTGCCGCGCCACTGCCGCGGCGATGAAACCGGAAAACAGCGGATGCGGCCGCGTAGGCTGCGACTTGAACTCCGGATGGAATTGCACGGCGACGAACCAGGGATGATCCGGAACCTCGACGATTTCGACCAGCGAACCGTCCGGACTCGTGCCCACGACCTGCAAGCCCAGCGCGGCCAACTGCTCGCGATAGACGTTGTTGAACTCGTAGCGGTGCCGGTGCCGTTCGGAGATGTCCTGCTGGCCATAGTGCGCCAGAACCTTGCTGCCCGAGGCGAGGACCGTCGGCTGCGCCCCCAGCCGCATCGTCCCGCCCATGTCGGTGATCGTTCTTTGCTCGTCCAAGAGGCAGATCACCGGCGAGGTCGTGTTCTTGTTGAACTCGGTCGAATTGGCGTCGGCCAGACCGGCGACGCTTCGGGCGAATTCGACCACCGCGCATTGCATGCCCAGGCAAATGCCGAAAAACGGGATGCCCCGCTCCCGGGCGTAGTGGACGGCGTCGATCTTCCCTTCGATCCCCCGTTCGCCGAATCCGCCGGGCACGAGGATGCCGTCGATGCCCGAGAGCAGCCGTTCGGCCCCTTCGCGTTCGATGGCCTCGCTGTGGACGCGGTGGGTGCGGACCTGCGCGCGGTTTTCGATGCCCGCGTGGTCGAGGGATTCGTAGATCGACTTGTAGGCGTCGTGATGTTCGGCGTATTTGCCCACCACCGCGATGCTGATCTCGTGTTCGGGATTCCGGAGGCGGTGCAGCAGGTCGTGCCACTCGTCGAGGTTGACCTTGCCGGCCTTGAGGCCGAGCTTCCGGACGATCAGTTCGTCCAGCCCGTTGTCGACCAGGCTGATCGGCACTTCGTAGATCGAGAAGTCCTTGTCCTTCTCCTCGATCACCGCCTCGACCGGAACGTTGCAGAACAGGGCGATCTTCGCGCGGTCGTCGTGGCTGAGCGAGCGTTCGGTGCGACAGACGAGGAAGTCGGGCTGGATGCCGATCTGGCGAAGCTGGCCGACGGAGTGCTGCGTCGGCTTCGTCTTCAATTCGCCCGCGGCCTTGAGGTACGGCACGAGCGTCAGATGGACGTACGCGCAGTTCTCCTTGCCGACGTCGAGCGAGTATTGCCGGATGGCTTCGAGGAACGGCTGGCTTTCGATGTCGCCGACGGTGCCGCCGATCTCGGTGATCACGACGTCGACGTCGTCGCCGGCCAGTTTGGCCAGTACGTGTTTGATCTCGTTGGTGATGTGCGGAATCACCTGGACCGTTTGCCCGAGAAATTCGCCGCGTCGCTCCTTGTTGATGACCGACAGGTAAATCTGGCCGGTCGTGTAGTTGCTGTCCCGGGTCAAGGGGCCGTTGGTGAACCGTTCGTAGTGGCCCAGGTCGAGGTCGGTCTCGCTGCCGTCGTCCAGCACGTAGACCTCGCCGTGCTGGTAGGGGCTCATCGTGCCGGGGTCGACGTTGATGTAGGGGTCGAGTTTCTGCATGCGGACCCGAAGTCCGCGGTTTTCCAACAACATGCCGATCGACGCGCTGGTCAGACCCTTGCCGAGCGAGCTGACCACGCCGCCGGTCACGAAGATGTGTTTTGTCATGGAACGGGATTACCGCCTGAGAATGCCGAAGCAGCGTCGTGCTGACCGCAAACGGTGCATTCTAGCCGGCGCGCCGCTTTTCGACAAAGGCCCGGTAATCCTCGGGGGTATCGATCCCGAACGTGGGTTCGTCGACGACCCCCACCATGATGGAGTAGCCCGCATTGAGCACCCGAAGCTGTTCGAGCTTCTCGATCTTCTCGATCGCCGACTCGGGCATTTGGGCAATTTGGAGGAGAAAATCACGCCGGTAGGCGTACAGGCCGACGTGCTGGTAGAAATGGGGGGGATCCGCCCGGAGCAGGTCGTCGCTCCACGAACGTGGGTGAGGGATCACGCTGCGGCTGAAGTACATCGCCCGGCCCCGGGCGTCGAAAACCACCTTCACGCACGCCGGGTCCTCCAACTGCACGCGGCTGCGAATCGGCGTGGCCAGCGTCGACATCACCGCCTCGGGGGCCTCCTCCAACAGGCGAATCGCCAGGTCGATCGACTCGCCGGACAGCTCGGGCTCGTCGCCCTGGACGTTGACGACGATGTCGACGCCGTTCATCCCCCGGGCGACTTCGGCAACCCGATCGGTCCCGCTGGGGGCGTTGGGATCGGTCATTTCGACCCGGCCGCCGAACGCCCGGACGGCTTGGACGATCTCCTCGTCGTCGGCGGCGACGCAGACCCCCTCGGGCCGTGTCGCGCGGAGCGCCGCCTCGTAGGTGTGCCGGATCAACGGCTTGCCCGTCTCGTCCAGAAGCAGCTTTCGCGGCAGTCGCGTCGAGGCGAGCCTTGCGGGGATGACGATGTAACTCGTGCCGCGGACTCGCAGCCTCGGTGCCGGTTGGGCCATCGCGGGATCCTCCTTGACCGGGGGGCGGACGTTCCGTCCGTGCTCGCTGGGCCATTTTTAGCCAATTCCGGGATTCGGCGGTAGATCATTTGATGAGGAAATGGGCATCCTGATACCCTCCCCTGGGTGGGGGTTACGACCGGGGGCTGCATACCCATCTCTTGTGCGTATGGCGACCGGTTGATGTTCGGCTTACGCCTGCGTCGCATTCAGCCGGTTAGGGACGTTCCCTTCCTCGGGCGTGGATTTCCCTCTTCCATGGCTTGTCGACGTGGGAGAGGCGGCCCCATTGTGTAAAACTACCGTAATACTCGGCCCATATCGAGCCAATGCCCCGTGTCGAGCTTGACACGGATCGAAGGGTCGGAACAATAGGGCGGAGAATAAACTCCGCGCTGGCGACTGTCCATCGAACTGGATCTGAACATCACTGACCGTTTGCCCACCGCCGGATCGCCCTCGGCAGGCGTCGTTCATCCGTGCCGTGCCTGTTGGCGCGGTGAAACCCCCATCGAGGGGAGGTTTGCGCCAATGTAGCCGAGCACGCATCCGGGGTGCCCGTGGCACTCGCAGCGTGTGTCATTTCAACTCATCCGAGAGTCGCGCGGTTGGGCCCCACTCCCGCGCGGACCAGCCCGGGGGAACGTCACGCGCCGGCCGACCGGCTTCCAGCAGCGCCTTTGCCGAATGAACGACCATACTCACGAGGAAGCTTGGATGCACGAGGCCACGGCGCCGGGCTCGCACACGTTCCACATTCCCGTCATGGGAACGGGGTTCACGATCGACACGCCGTTGCGGGTGGCGAAGTACGGCATCTCGTCCGTGATTTCCATGGTCGACGACGTCCTGATCGAGCAAATGCGGAAGTTCCACAGCGAACGGGAGGGCGAGCCCTACGAGCCGATTCCCAACGCCGAAAAGGACGCAAGGGCCCTGCGGATCACGGCCTACCTCGATCTGCTCGGCCGAGTGGTCCACCGCCAGGTCGAGGATCTGCGGGCCGCGCCGTTTGAAGCCGGCAGCGAGATCACCAAGTACTTCGAACTCCTGCCCGAGTGCTCCTCGCCGCGGCGTCTGTATGACCAGATGCTCGCCGCGTCCGGTGACGACAAGGCGGAACTGCAACAGCGGCTCCGGCGACTGGTGGCGCCGGGGCGGATCGACGTCAACATCATGTCGGCGGCGGACCGCCGCGAGTTCGAGCCGGGCGTCGTGGCCCCGGTCGAAGTGTCCGACGCCTCGGCGGCGCTTCGCGGTTTCGCCAACAGCCGTTGGGGATCGTCGGTCGTCTTTTCGGCCGGCATGAACCCCCGTCTGTACGGCTACATGGCGAAGTTCGACGATTTTTTCCCCGGTGCCGACGGCGAGCCGCGAAAGCACATTATCCTCAAGGTCAGCGACTACCGGTCCGCGGTCGTCCAGGGCAAGTATCTGGCCAAACGCGGCCTGTGGGTGTCCGAGTTCCGGATCGAGTCGGGATTGAACTGTGGCGGCCATTCGTTCCCGACCGGCGGACAGTTGATGGGGCCGATTCTCGAAGAGTTCAAGCAAAACCGCGACTCGCTTCGCGCCGAACTGTTGACGCTTTACCTCGAGGGGCTGGCCGACTCGGGCCGCGACGCCACCCGAGCGCCCGCCATAACCCGCGTCACCGCCCAGGGCGGCATCGGCACGGCCGAGGAAAATCGGTTCCTGCTGGCCTATTACGAACTCGACGGCACGGGCTGGGCCACTCCGTTCCTCCTCGTGCCCGAGGTGACCAACGTCGACGACGAGCAACTGGCGAAGTTGGCGGCGGCCACCGGCGACGACGTGTTCCTCAGCGAGAGTTCGCCGTTCATGCACCCGTTCTGGAATCTGCGCAACTCCGCGAGCGAGGAGGCTCGCCGGCGGCGGATCGCGGAAGGCCGGCCCGGGGCAATCTGCCGCAAGGGCTACAGCAGGCTGTTCAACAAGGAGTTTACGTCCACGCCGATCTGCGTCGCCGCGCGCGAGTATCAACGGCTGAAATTGCAGTCTCTCGGCGACGATTGTCCCGACGGCGAGCGCGAAAAGGTGCTCGTGAAGTCGTGCATCTGCCACGATCTTGCCGGCGGAGCCACTCGTAAGAACGGAATCGACCCGGACGCCACGCCCGCGGTCTGTCCCGGCCCCGGCATCGCCGACTTCTCGAAGATCGCGTCGCTCCGGGAAATGGTCGACCACATCTATGGCCGCCGGTCGCTGCCGCTGGCGCCCGGGCGCCCGCACCTGTTTCTCCGGGAACTGCGGCTGTATTTTGCCTGGCTGGCCGGCAAACTCGCGGGCGACGCCTCGCCCGACGGCTGCGTCCACGCGCGGCGGTTTCACGCCTCGATGGTCGAAGGCATCGCGTATTACCACCAGTTCGCCGAGCACCTTCCGCCGGAGGCTCGAACCGCGTTCGTCGAGGAACTCGATGTCCACCAGCGCGCCCTGGAGTCGGTGTTCCTCCCCGCGCCGGCATGAGGCCGGGCGCGACCGCGAAGGAGCGAGAATCACTCCGGCTGACGCGACCCCGAAGACGAGAGGTGTTCCATGGCCTACGACGGCGTGATTGACGACATCCTTGCGGCGATTCGGTTGGAGAAGCCTCGCCGGTTGCCGGTGTTCGCCTGTAGCGAAGAGTTCGACGTCCGCTGGCACGGCAAGTACACCTACGAGGAGGTGTGCCAGGACGGCGAGAAGATGGCCGAAGTGTGGATCGCCGCCATCGAGGAGTTCGACTACGATTGGGCATGGCTGCAGGTGGACGATTGCTTCGAGTTCGAGCCGCTGGGCGTCGAAACCCAGGGCCGTGAGAACATCCTCCGCGCGACGAAGACCTACCTGCCGGCCACGCGCGAGACACTCGACAACCTCCCCATGCCCGACCCCGCCGCCGACGGTCGCATGCCGGAGAAGCTCAAGGCGATCCGCCTCGTCCGCGAACGCTTCGGCGACACGGTGCTGGTCGAGGGCAGCCTGGCGGCGCCCTATAGTTCCGTCGGGCTGCTCTTCGGGCTGCAAGAGACGATGATGCTCACCGCGACCGATCCCGGTCTGCTGGCCGACGCATGTGATTTCTTCGTCGAGCTTCAATCACGCCACGCCAAGGCCCAACTCGACGCCGGCGCCCATGCCATCTGGGTGGGCGACTGCAACGCCTTCTCCAAAATGCTCTCGGTCGATCAATACCGGCGGTTCGCCTTCCCTTCGTGCAGGAGACTCGTCGAGCGGATCCACGAGCACGGCGGGCTGGTCCACCTGCACAACAGCGAGATTTCGGTCAAGTACCTGCTCGCCGAGGCCGAGTTGGGCGCGGACATCATCAACTGCGGTCCGGACGCCGACCTCGCCGCCGTGCGGCAATCGCTGACGGGCAAGAACTGTTTCAGCGGGAACCTCGACCCGATCGAGGTCCTGATGCGGGGCACGCCCGACCAAGTCGCCGACGAAGCCCGACGAATCGTCCAGATCGGGTACGCCGACGGCGGCTACCTCTTCAACACCGGCGAGATGAACCCTCGCGACGTGCCTGCGGAGAACATGAAGGCCCTGGTCGAATCCGTCCGCCGCACGAGCGAGGCGATGGGGTAAGGACCGACGGATCATAACTGTCGTATTGTCGCCTTTCGCACCGCGAATGTGTTTTTCCTTCCTCGCTTCTTTCGCGGAGCGAATGGCGACACTCGTTTCCGCGCCAATCCTAACGGCTTCTCGCGCCGCCCGTCAGGCATATTTCGCCGTTTCGAGAATCTCTCCCCGCAGCGTGACGGTGACGTCCCCGAGCGGAACGTTCGCGCCCGAAAGGCGGACGGCTTCGGCGGCGATTCGCGCGAGCCCCGTGCAGCACGGCACTTCCATGTGGACCACCGTGAGACTGCGAATCGACGATCCGGCGAGGATGGCAGCCAGTTTCTCGACGTGGGCGCGGGCGTCGTCCAGCTTGGGGCAGCCGACCACCACCGCGCGATCGCTTGGTAGGCCGTTTGGGCGATGGCGTCCTTGACCTCGATCAAGCCGCGGCGAAATCAGGCGGATTTTGGCTGAGCCGACGGATCTCGCTGGCGGCACCTTGGGTAAACTAGGAAGAATTTTCCTTTTAACTCATGTTTGCCTGCAGTTCTGGCCGATAATAGGCAGCCTCATCTACATGCCGCTCGGCGGAAAACGCGCAATATGGGATATCTGCGCTGTCGGGGCGTCCGCCAAGCCGGTCACGGACGATACCCAAGATCACGGAGGATCGAATGGCCTATACGCTGTCGTCCCAGGAAGAGGTTGCCGGACTCTGGGAGACCTACAAAGCCACGTTCCCCAACCCCGAACTGCGTAACACGCTCATTGAACATTACATGCCCCTGGTGAAATACCACGGCGAGCGCGTCTGGTCGCGGCTGCCGCAGGGCGTCGAGTTGGACGATTTGGTTTCGGCGGGCGTATTCGGCCTGATGGACGCCATCGACGCGTTCGACCTCGGCCGCGGCGTGAAATTCGAGACCTACTGCGTTCCCCGGATCCGCGGCGCAATGCTCGACGAACTTCGCAACACGGACTGGGTCCCGCGTCTGGTGCGTTCCCGGGCGAGGAAGCTCGGCGAGGCCACGAAGACGCTGGAGAACGAACTCGGACGCCGCCCCACCGAATTGGAATTGGCCGGGCGTTTGGAGATGACCGTGCCGGAGGTCGAGAAGATGATGCTCGACGCGAGGGCCGTCAACCTGGTGAGCCTCAACAAAAAATGGTCGGAGACAGACGGCGCCCGGGAAGTCAGCGAGATCGAGGTGATCGAGGATCGCAAGGGCGAGGACCCGACGCGCCGCGTTCAGAAGACGGACCTGATGCGGCTCGTGACCAAGGGGCTCAATCGCAAGGAGCGGCTGATCCTCATTCTGTACTACTACGAAGAGTTGACGATGAAAGAGGTCGGCGCGACGCTGGACCTCAGCGAGAGCCGCGTCAGCCAGATGCACAGCAGCCTGGTCGAACGCCTCCAAATCCAACTCGCCGACCGCCGGCCGGAATTCAAGGTGGCGTGAGAACTGTCAGGAAGTACGCTGTCCCCTGACGCCGCCGTTGGCGCGTGGGTCGGCATGGGCGACTCTCGCTTCGATCCCTGGTTTCCGACTACTCATGGAGTATGTTCGCTAGATCACCTATTATTCCCAAGTTTCCCGGAGAGGGCATCGCGGCGTCTGGCTGTTTGGTATAGAATGGTTCGCGAGGGACAACTAGGGAGTACGGGCGTCCTTGCGGCCGGAGCCGTATCCCTTCGGCTGAATCGAATCCAGCAGGAATATGGAGGTTGCTTCCATCATTCGTGACCGGGGATTCAATGCCGCCTCTTTGAAGCCACGCCTGCAAGCCTGTGGGTATGTGGGCGACTTGCTGCGCGTCGACTATCGCTTTGGCAATGAAGTGGCTCCTCTCGTTGGTTTCGCTCACAGTCCGGCGGACGCTCGGTCGGCGTGCGTTGTGGCGGTTGATGTCGAATCCGATCCGATGGTCACGGTTTCTCACTGCCGCGATCTAGGGGCGCCGGTCGTTTTTGCGTGCTGGCAGGGGAACTTGCAGTGGTGGAAACAGGCGGTGCAAGGCCCGGAGTCCGTCAAGACCGTTCCTTGTGCGGAAGTCGACCGCTTCTTCCAGAGTCACGGCGATGAATTCTCGCCCAATGCGGTATATCGGGCGAAGACTTGGGGGCGGTTCGACGCGCAATACCAACGGACTTTCGTCGACGTTGGACTGATGCCGCTTGTCGAGAGCCATATTGGCAAGGGCCTGGGCGATTTGATTGCCAGGACCGTTTCCGGACTCAAATCACGGTTGCGGCGGGAACGCCTGACGCCCGATTGGCTGCTGAAGTCCGCATTCTGGCTGCTGGCCGCCCGAATCCTCCGTGACAAGATGGTGCCGGCGTTTGTCGACGTCGATCTGTCGGACGTGAACGATGTTTTCCGACGCGTGGCGCGACACTACCGGACAAGTGCCCTCATTCCGGTCGGCGGGAGCCGACGGCGTGATGCGCTGATCGAAGCTGCGGCCACCATTGCGCAATTCAGCAACCTGGCGGTCACGACGACGGAGTGCCTGGCCTACGTCTACGAGAACACACTCATTTCGAAAGAAACTCGTCTCGAACTCGGAACGCACAGCACGCCGTCTTACCTCGTTGATTACGTCGTCGGCAGACTCGCGCCTTGGATCGAGGAGATTCCACCCGAGCAAAGGAACGTATTTGAGCCCGCGTGCGGACATGCTGCCTTCTTGATTTCCGCGATGCGTCTATTGAGGGACATGCTTCCGCAGAACATATCCCATTTCGAGACGCAGCACGAGTATTTGCGCCAGCGGCTGCACGGGCACGAGATCGATGCTTTTGCCCTTGAAATCGCTCGTCTCTCGTTGACATTGGCCGACATCCCCAATCCTAACGGCTGGGATTTGCGCCTGGGCGACATGTTCGAGGGTGAAGTTCTTCAGCGGCAAGCCGGGACGGCGATGGTGCTTCTGGCCAACCCGCCCTTCGAGGACTTCACACCCCGAGAGAAGTCGGCCTATCGAAGGCGAGGTGTTGAGCCACGATACGCAAACAAGACGGCGGAAGTGCTGGGGCGGACGCTGCCGGCACTTCCCATGGGTGCGGTTTTCGGACTGGTGGTTCCACAGACAATTCTCTCGAGCAAGAATGCGGCGGACTTGCGACAGTACCTTGTCCGGGACTTCGAGGTCTTGGAGGTCTGTGAGTTTCCCGACAACATCTTCAAATTGTCGGACATGGAATCGGCGGTGGTGATCGGGCGGAAAGTGGGCGATCGACGCCAGACAGGCCATACCTATAACCACCGCATCGTCCGGAGGCATGATGCGGATCGCTTCCGACTCGACTATTGCTTCTCCGTCACGCATCGCGCAGACCAGGCACAGGTCTCGTCGGAGAATAACTGGGATCTGCGGGTACCCGAGCGCGTGGATGTGTGGGCGTTCTGCGAGGCCATGCCCCGCCTTTCGCAGTTTGCCATCGTTGGCCAGGGCATGTTTTTCCGGGGCGCCGGCAGCCTTCCGGCGGGTGCCGTCACGGTTAGCAAACGGCGATTTGCCGGGGCAAAGAAGGGGTTCGCCGTGTGGTACGAGGGTGTCCGTCTGGACGGGCAGCCTCGTGAAGTGTGGCTGAACCTCGACCCTTCCGTTGTGGACCGGACGGTTACCGGCGCGACGACGGGCATTCCCCAGATCCTGTTGAATTACGCCCGGGTGAGCCGCGGCCCTTGGAGGTTGAAGGCGGTCTTCGACGGAGAAGGACATGCCGTAACGAGCCGCTTCATCACCGTGAGACCACTGTCGCAGGCGTGGTCGCTCGAATGCCTTTGGGCAGTTCTCAATTCGCCGGTCGCGAATGCGTTTGCCTACACTCATTCCGGAAAACGAGACAACCTTGTCGGGATGATTCGCAAGTTGCCGGTGCCTGACGCGTCGGCGGCAGACGTGGATCGTGTGACGGGCGCCGTGAGCGACTATCTTCAAGCGGTCGGGAAGGATGACGAGGGACTGAAAGCGTCCACAGATGCAGAGGTGGCTTGCCGTCTCCTACTGCGAATCGACGCCGAGATTCTCCGCCTCTACGACTTCCCTCCCCGACTGGAACGGCAACTCTTGGATCTCTTCGCGGGCTGGGAACGGCAGGGCGTGCCATTCCGTTTTGATCGCTACTATCCGGATGATTATGAACCATGTTTCCATCTTCACGACTATCTGTCCGATGCGTATGCCGCCTCGACCGCGGGGTACTTGCGAGGTCGGACTGAACCCAAGGTCCCACCCGAATTGCTGCGCGCCCTGGATGAGGCAATGAAAGCGTTCGAGGAGTAGCGGCCATGCAGGGGTACTTGCTCGATACGAACATGCTCGCCTACTGGTTTGATGAGGAGCGGCGCGAGCATGAGAAGGTCGTCGATCGCATAGATGCTCTTGGCCCGAGCGCACCGCTCGGAATATCTGCGATTTCATTGGGGGAGACGGAATACGGCCATCGCTGTGTTTCTGACGCGGACACGGCCGTTCAGTTCGCATTCAGGCGTTTCGTGAACGCGAGGGTTCCTCGCGTGCTCACTATTCAGCGGAGTACCTCGACTTACTATGGGCAGATCAGAGCCAGGCTCTTCAATAAATTCGCTCCAAGGAACGGGAAGAAACGTCTACGGCCGTGCCAGTTGGTCGATCCGCTCACAGCCAAGTGCCTCGGCATCCAAGAGAACGATCTGTGGATAGCTGCTCAGGCCTATGAGTCCAATCTCGTCCTCGTAACGCACGACAAAATGGACAGACTCCGGGAGGTGACCTCCGATCTGCTCGCCTTCGAGGACTGGGCCGAGTAGCGATGCTTGCACCAAGCGCGTCGCCGGGCCGGCAATAGGGGACCAGCCCTTTTCGCCCAGGTGTGACGCGGTTGCAGTCCGGCGTATAATGGGCTCGACCGCACGGTCGAGGCGATCAGCGGGCTCTGGAGCGCGCCGGCGAAGTAGGGGCATTCCGGAAAATCGCGGGAGGCCGCTCTGTACGCCGACGCTGCCCCGGTAGCCCTTGCCCCCGAAGACGGCATCTCAGCAAAACACCGGCATGCCCGACTCGAGTTCGAGCAGCTTCTGTTTTAAGGCGGCGCCGCCGGGTGCGGAGAAGCCGCCGAGCCGGCCGCCGGCGGCCAGAACGCGGTGGCAAGGAACGACGAGCGGGACGCGGTTTCGGGCCATGCAATTGCCGACGGCCCGGGCGGAGCCGGGATAGCCCGCCTTGGCCGCAAGTTCGCCGTAGGTCCACGTCTGGCCGTAAGGAATCCGGCGGCACGCCCGGAGGACACTCTTGCGGAAGTCGCTCATGCCGTCGAGGTCGATCCGGACATCGCCGAAGTCGACCGGATCGCCGAGGGCATAGGCTTCGAGACGATCCACCAGGCTTGGGTTCCACGCCTCGGGCTCGGCGTCATGCACGAGCACCCGGTCGAGCGCGGCGGCGGCGTCCTCGGCGGTGGCATGTCCCAGGGTCAGTTGCCGGAGCACGTTGCCCGAGCCGAGCATGGCGACGCAGCCCAGCGCGGTTTCCACGGTGACCAGCGACAGTGGTGTTTTGGCTTGGCGCGGCATGTTCGGGGTCCTTCGGCCAGAGTCGTGTTTGAACTCACATCCCCCGGCTGGGTGCTAGCGTCCCCCGGCTTTGACACCCGAGGGCGACTGGCCCTATACTACACGAAGTCTCCCGGTCTGTCTTCTGGTGGCACGGAACCCCCGGTTGATGGTGCGTTCGATTTCTTGCGGCCGACCGAGAAGGAACCCTTCGGATGAATCGCTACAGTTCGCTTTGTGACGACTTCTACGTCAACATGAATCTCAGCACGGAAATGGAGCTTCCGACCAACCGCGAGACCGTGCTGCATTTCTTCGAGCGGGTCCAGAAGACGTACCCCTCGATGCGGAACTTCTACTGCCGCGAACGGGGCGACTTCGTCCTCGAGGAGGATAAGGATCAGGGGGATTATCGTTGGGTGACGATCGAGAACCGCCGGGTGTGCTCGGGCCAGGTCAACCCGGAGTCGATCGACGGCGCGATCGAGCAGCACCAGTTGATTCTCGAGCTGGCCCCCTACATGCTCTCGGTCAGCCCGCTGGACTGCGAAGCCCTCGACCTGCTATTCGGCTTCGATTTCTCCTACCGGGGCAATCACAACGAGGTGGTCTCCGAAGCCCTCGGGATTGGGCCCGCGATGGACTGGATGCCGGAGATTCCGGGCACGACGGTGATCAACTACGAGCCGTCGGTGACGATCGCGCTGGACGAGGACTGCCGCCGTCAGTGCCGGCTGAGCGTCGAAACTCGCACAAACGCGTACCAGGTTCGGACGGGCGACTTCACCGAAGAGCAGCTCAGCGTCTACGTGACCGCGCGTCAGTACGGCAGCCTCGATCCGGACAACTCGTTCAAGATGGTTCTGGAGAGCCTCGCCCAGGTCTGCCACGAGATGCTCGACGCGCACGTGATCGAACACGTGCTCCAGCCGTTGAAGCGAACGATCGCGCTGAAGCGGAGCCTGTAGCGTGGCACGCCCTGCAAGGGCGTGATTGAGTTGCCACCGATGCCGCCACGCCCTTTGTCGGGGGCTCAGGGACGTGCCACCCGCCGCCGATCATTCCACGATGACGCTGGGTTCGCCGCCTCTTGCCGTGCCCAGGGCCCGCCAGGCGTCCAGATTGACGTCGTTGGAGAAGAACCGCGCGGAGGCGTCCAGAAGGGCGCTGTTGACGCCGCCGGCGTGATAGCTTCGCGCCGCGTGGCGGATGGGATCGGTGCTGGTCGACACGGCGCAGGGGTGCTGCGGCATGAGGTCCGCCCGGCAGAGGCTAGGGTCGTAGATCCGATCGGGGATGCTGGAGTTCGGAGTGGCGAAGGTGGTGAAGTGGGACCCGTCGCCCCACCAGGCGAATCCGCGGAGGTCCGACTCGAGCCCCTGGACGGTTTCGGACAACAAGAGCGTATTACTCAGCCCGTCGCGGATCTCGCCGAGGGTCACGCCCTTCTCGCCGGGCGGCGTGAACCGGAAGGGCGCGCCACCATACGTGACGCCGTAAAATGGAGCCGTTTCGACATAATACATGGTGTTGCCGTAATTGCCCACGTAGTTGTGCTTCGTGATTTCCCAGGTTGCGTGGGGCGAGTCGGCCGGACAGGTGTACACCGGAATCCGCTGCGACGTGACCGGCAAGTTCAAGGTATTGCCGTAGCGGCAGTCGTCGGGCTCGGGGGGCGTCGCGCCCGCGCCGTACTTGTGCTCGTAATGATACCGTCTGGCCAGATCGTCCTGCTCGACGTACGGCAGCACGGCGACCAGCCACGTCCCCCAGCAACAACCGTAGGCCCCGACGGGCAGCACGCGGTTGCTGTCCTCGTAGGTGAGCATCCCCAAGGCAATTTGACGGACGTTGGCCAGGCACTGGGACCGCCGGGCGGCCTCGCGCGCCGCCTGCACCGCCGGCAGCAACAGCGCGATCAGGATGCCGATGATCGCGATCACCACCAGGAGTTCCACCAGCGTAAACCCGCCTCGATTGCGACGCATGTCAAACGCTCTCTCGAATTCTATTTCGTCTTGACTGGGAAATCGAACGTGTTGTTGCCTTTCTCCTCAACGGTGACCGTGTGCTGGCTCTTGACGTTCCACTCGGCGGGGATCAGCTCGGGCGGGTCGGGTCTGCGCATGCCGCCGCCGGTTCCGGGAGGGCCCTCCGCGGCGGCTTTGCCCGTCGCCGCGGCGGAGATCCGCACGAGGTAGGTTCCCGGGGGCAGTCCGCCCTGCGTGGCGATGGTGAACTTGCCGTCGGTCACGGGCGCGCCGCCCGACGCGCCTTGAGAACCTTGCGGCTCGAACATGATGGTGCCGGCGGCCAGCGGCGTGCCGTTGAGCGTCACGGTGCCGGAGACGGCCTTCCGCCCCAGCGGATTGCCCGGCCCACAACCGGACGCGATCGTCGCCAACAGCGCCGCGAGGCCCAAGAGCCCCGATACGGGATATCGCATGGATTTCCTCCGAGGAAGAAACGGGCAGTGGTTTTCGTTGCCGTTGCCGCCGGCGGCGATCAGTCTTCTGCCTCGAAGACTTCCGCGCCCTGCGACGTTCCCATCGCGCGCCACGTGGTCAGGCTGACGTTGTCCGAAAAGAACCGAGCCGAGCCGTCCAGCATCGCGCAGTTGACGCCTCCGACGTGCTGGCTCCGGGCCGAGTGTCGCGACGGGTCAGTCGAGGTGGACACGGCGCACGGCTGCAACGGCATGAGATCCGCGCGGCAGTACGTCGGGTCGTAGATCCGATCGGGAATGCTCGTGTTCGGCGTCGCGAACGTGGTGAAATTGCACGCGTCGCCCCACCACGCGAATCCCCGCAGATCCAACTCGACCCCCTGCACCACCTCGGAGAGCATCAGCGTGTTGGTCAACCCGTCGCGGATGTCGCGAAACGCGCGGCCCGGCGCCGTATCCGTCGGGGACGTCGATCGGAACGGGGCTCCGAGGAACGTCGCGTCGTAGTACGGGGTGACCTGGGCAAACGTCGTGTTGCCGAAATTCGCCACGTAGTTGTGCTTCGTGATGTCCCACGTCGCCCGAGGCGTGTCGCTCGGGCAGGTGTACACCGGGATCCGCTGGGTCGTCACCGGCGTGTTCAGGGCAGAACCGTAGCGGCAGTCTTCGGGTACGGGGGGAATCGCGTAGACGCCGTACTTGTGGTCGTAATGATACTGGTTGGCAAGCTCGTCCTGCTCGACGTAGGGCAAGAGCGCATCCAGCCAAGTCCCCCAACAACAACTGTAGCACCCGACCGGCAGGACCCGGTTCGTGTCGTGATAGCCGTGCATCCCAAGGGCGATCTGACGCACGTTGGCCAGGCACTGCGATCGCCGGGCGGCCTCGCGCGCCGCCTGCACCGCGGGCAGCAACAGCGCGATCAGGATCCCGATAATCGCGATCACCACCAACAATTCGACCAGCGTAAATCCCCGCTTCGAACAACGCATCTCGATTCCCTCCCGAAGCACGATTCCGACTTCACAAGTCATCGAGTCACACATCTCCCCCTTCCCCCCTTTTGTACCACATAACACGTCCATGTCAATAGACAAAAGGGGTGGGGTGGGAACAGAACGCTCGGCCAGGTGGTACGCCCTGAAAGGGCGTGGTTGCGTTGACGTCGATGTCCGCCACGCCCTTCGCCGGAGGCTCAGGGACGTGCCACCCGGTCGCCTTTTCGACGCGATCTCACGACGTCAACCGGCTCTTCACCGCGGCGATGAACTCGGGCGTGGTGCCGCAGCAGCCGCCGAGGAAGCTGACGCCGGCGTCGATCAACTCGGGGACGAACGCGGCGAACTCGGCAGCCGTCTGGGTGTAGACGGTCTTGCCGTCGACCACCTCCGGCAGGCCGGCGTTCGCCTTGATCCAAATGGGCCGATCCGTCGCCGCGCGGAGACGCCGACAGATGGAGACAAACCCCTCGATGCCCCGGCCGCAGTTCGACCCGATCACGTCCACCCCGGCAGCCGTGAGGGCTTCGGCGGCCTCTTCGGGCGTGGTGCCCATCATCGTGCGGTCCTTGTTCGCCCCCGAGTCGAAGACCATGCACGCGACGACCGGCAGCCCGGTCGATTGGATGGCGGCCACCGCCAGCTTCGCCTCGGCCGGGTCGGACATGGTTTCGACGACGATGGCATCGGCGCCGGCGTCGGCCATCGCCCGGGCTTGGGCCTCGAAGCCCGCCTGGACTTCCTCCAGGCTGACGTCGCCCATCATGAGCATGATGCCGCTGGGGCCCATCGACGCGAAGACTTTCGCCCGACCGTCGGCCGCCTCGCGCGAAATCCGGACGCCGGCCGCGTTGATCTCGGCGGTTCGCTCGGCGAGATCGTGCCGGGCGAGCATGAAGGGGTTTGCGCCGAACGTGTTGGTGAGGATCACGTCGCTGCCGGCGGCGACATAGGCCGTGGCGACCTCCTTGACCCGGTCGGGATGCGACAGGTTCCACTCGTCGGGGCACGCGCCGGTCGGCAGCCCCCGTTGTTGGAGTTGCGTCCCCCAGGCTCCATCGGTTACCACCGGTCCCCGGGCGAGTAGTTTTTCGATCGTCCCGTGCATGGCGAATTTCCCTCAATTGTGGGAGGCAACTCCGTCGCCGACTTCGGGCTAGCGTTGCAGCGCCTCCGTCGGCCATTGTAGGCATCCGGACGGCCCTCCAGAAGCCCGGGCGGCAAATCGCCCACAAACGCGGCCGACGGAGTCGCCTCCCACAGAGTCCAGGGGCGGCATTCCGCCCTTGGCGCTGAATTGACGACCCCCCGGCCGCGCTACTATAATACACTGCCTGAACGGCGAGGCGAGTGCGAGGGGGACAGTCCCCCGTGATCGGCTGCCAGTGGCCCTCTCCCCCGGACCGACACGGCGGTGTCATGACACGTTGGCTCGGTTCATCGAAGACCCGACTCGGGCGCTGTCGAATCATCGGCACCGCGATGGTCGCGGTCTGTCTTGCCGTCTCGCTCCGGGGCGTTGCCTCGGCGAAGGACAACGAGCCCGGCGCCGAGAAGATCGCGCCGGCCGAAAAGGAGCCCGCCGTCCAGAAGCTGCCGGCCGAGGCGGACGAGCCCGCCAAGGATAAGGCTGCCAAGGACGAGGCCGAACCGCGTCGGGTGGGTCGCGTGCTCAGCGTTACGCTACCAATCGTTAGTGACACGGACCGGCTGGTGAAGCGATTTGTCGACCGTGTCCTGGAGGACGCCCGGAAGAACCATTACCGGCCGGTATTGATTCTCCAACTGGACGTTCCGGCCGGCAAGGAGCAATTCGGCCGCGGCAGCCAATTCGGCGCCTCGCTCGAACTCGCCCGATACCTCTCCAGCGACGCACTCAACGCCGCCACGACCGTCGCCTACATCCCCCGCTCCATCCAAGGACACGCCGTCCTGGTCGCGCTGGCTTGCGACGAGATTATCATGGCCCCGGACGCCTCGATCGGCTCGGCGGGCATCGACGAGAAGACGATCGCGGACGTCATGCTCGCCGGCTACCGCGAGATCGCCAACCGCCGGCGGACCGTGCCCGTCGAATTGGCCCTGGGCATGTTGGACCCGAGCCGCGAGGTCCTCGAGGTCGAGACCGACGTGAGCCGCGAGTTCGTCACGCCCGAGGGATTGGCCGAACTCCGCCAGCGGCGGACCATCGCCGGCCAGAAGGTCGTGATTCCCAAGGGCGAACCGGGCCAGTTCACGGGCGAACAGGCGCGGCGGCTGGGGTTCGTCAGCTACCTGGCCACCGATCGGCGCGCGGCGGCCCGGGCGCTGGAACTCCCGCCGGAGTCGCTCGAGGAAGACCTCTCGCTCGTGGAGAAGTGGCACGCGATCCAGGTGCACTTGAAGGGGCCGCTGGACGCCGAGAAGATCACCCAGGCCGAGCGACTCATAAGCGACGCGATCCAGCAGCAGGGCGTGAACTTTATCTGCCTCTGGATCGACAGTCCGGGCGGGTCGCCCGCCGACAGCGTTCGCCTGGCGAGTTTTCTCGCGGACCTTTCGCCGAGCAAGGTTCGCACGGTGGCTTATGTTCCGTCGGAGGCGCGCAGCGACGCGGCGGTGGTCGCCCTGGCGTGCGACCAGGTAGTGATGGGACCGGACGCCGTGCTGGGCGGCCCCGGCGCCCATGAACTCTCGGACATCGAGGTCGAGAGCGTCCGCGACACGATCCGCAAGGTCCTCGCGCCGGCCAAGTCGCGATCCTGGTCGCTGCCGGTGGCGATGGTCGACCGGAGTTTGGAGGTGTTTCGCTGCACGCGGCTGGGTACGGTCGAGTATTTCTCGGAAGAGGAACGCTCCGATCAGCCGGAGCCGAAGCAGTGGACGCCCGGGCAACGGGTGACGACGCCCGGCGGGTTGTTTCGGGCCGACGGCGCGACGGCGGTCGATTTCCGGCTGGCCAATCGCACGGTCGAGGATTTTTCGCGGTTCAAGGAGCTTTACGGCCTGGAAGACGATCCCACGCTGGTCGAGCCAAGCTGGGCCGATTTCCTGATCCGGGCGATGGGTTCGCCGGGCGTGGCGGTGTTGCTTTTGATGATCGGCGCCGCGGCCGTTTATGCCGAACTCCATGCGCCGGGCGTCGGCATCGGCGCGTTCATCGCCGCGGTCTGTTTCCTTTTGTTCTTCTGGAGCCGGTTTCTCGGCGGGACCGCCGGATGGCTCGAAGCGATCCTTTTCCTCGCCGGAATCGCGTGTCTCGTCCTGGAAGTGTTCGTGATTCCCGGATTCGGCATCTTCGGACTCGGGGGCGGGGCGATGGTCATCGCCTCGCTGATCCTGGCCAGCCAGACGTTCATCCTGCCGCACAACGAGTACCAGATGGACCAGCTTCAGACCTCGCTGACCATCGTCGGGGGCGCATCGCTTGGTTTTGTCGTTCTGGCCGCGCTGATGAACCGGTGGCTGCCCCGCGCGCCGTTCTTGAATCGTGTCATGCTTGCCCCGCTGTCCGACGAAGAGAAACAACAACTTACCCAGAGCGAATCCCTGGTCGATTTCCGTCGACTTGTCGGCCGGCAGGGCGTCACCACGACCCAACTGACCCCGAGCGGGAAGGCCCGCTTCGGCGACGAATTGGTCGACGTCATCGCCCGGGGGGAATTGATCGACAAAAACGCGGCGATCACCGTGGTCGAAGTCCACGGGAACCGCGTGATGGTCGAGACCGTTTGAAGAGGCACGTCGTGGGAATCCGCACGGAGACTACAGACCGATGGACTATTGGGCGTTAGCGCTGGTGCTCTTGACGGCCGGCTTGGGGCTGGCGGTTTTGGAGGTTATCTTCCCCTCGGGAGGGATTTTCGGGTTCCTGTGTATTGCGTCGACCGTGGCGGCCGTGGTGCTCGGTTTCAAGAGTGGGCCAGGCATCGGGACCCTGATTCTGTTGACCGCCCTGTTCGGCCTTCCAACGGTCGTCGTCGTCGCCTTGAACTGGCTTCCCGACACGCCTTTCGGCCGGCAACTGATCCTCAAGGTGCCCACCAGCGACGATGTCTTGCCCGTCGACGACGAAAAGGACAGCCTGAAAAAACTGATAGGCTGCGTAGGCCAGGCAAGATGCAAAATGTTGCCGGCCGGGGCCGTCAAGATCGGTGGCCGCACGATCGACGCGGTGACCGAGGGCATGGCGGTCGAGCAGGGTCAGAAAGTCCGCGTGATCCAGGTGCGGGGCAATCGCGTCGTGGTCCGGCCCGTGGACGACGACGAACTGCCACCGGCGGCGGACGCCGAGGACCCCTTGTCCCGGCCGATCGACTCGCTTGGATTGGAGCCATTTGACGCGGACGACAATTCTTCGACTTGACAATTCGAGCCCCGCCCGCTAAACCGGTGGCTGATGGTATGATCCCTGACCCCTAACCCCCAGCCCCTCATCATGACCCTTTTTGCCCAACAGCCGGACAATCTCGGCCAGATCCTGTTGATCGTGGGGATCTTCGCCCTGGTGATTTTCGTCCTCGTGGTCTTCGCCATCCTCGCGCGATACTTCCGGTTCTGGATCCAGTCGGTCACGACCGGCGCGGGGATCAGCATCTTCGACCTGTTGGGAATGACTTTCCGCAAGGTCGATCTGCGGGTCATCGTCCGCACCAAGATCATGGCGGTCCAGGCGGGACTGGGCGAGGAGACCGGCATTACGTCCAAGTCGCTCGAAGCTCACTACCTGGCCGGGGGCAACGTCCCGCTGGTCATCCGCGCGATCATCGCCGCCAACAAGGCCAAGATCATCGACCTCGACTTCAAACAGGCAACGGCCATCGACCTGGCCGGCCGAAACGTGTTGGAAGCCGTGCAAACCAGCGTCTACCCCAAGGTGATCGACTGCCCGGCGCGCGGTTCCGCGAGAGACTCCCTCGACGGGATCGCGCAGAACGGCATCCAGTTGAAGGTCCGTGCCCTGGTGACCGTCCGAGCGAATCTGCGGCAGTTGATCGGCGGAGCCACGGAGGAGACGATTGTCGCCCGGGTGGGCGAGGGGATCGTCAGCGCGATCGGCTCGGCGGCCACGCATGGCGAGGTGCTCCAGAGTCCCGACAAGATCTCCAAGAAGGTGCTCGCCCGGCGGCTCGATTCGCAGACGGCCTTCGAGATCGTCTCGATCGACATCGCGGACGTGGACGTCGGCGACAACATCGGCGCCAGGCTGCAAGCCGACCAGGCGGAGGCCGACCTGCGCGTCGCCCGGGCCAACGCCGAAGGTCGCCGCGCGATGGCGGTGGCCGAGGAGCAGGAGATGATTGCGCAGATCGAGGAGAATCGGGCGAAGGTGGTTCAGGCGGAGGCCGAGGTGCCCAAGGCGATCGCGCAGGCGTTCCGCGAGGGCAGCTTGGGGATCATGGACTACTACAAGCTCCGCAACGTCCAGGCCGACACCGAGATGCGCACGTCGATCGCGCGGCCCGGCGGCAAGCGGGCCGTCGGAGGAGGCGCGGCATGATCCGGGGCGTTGGCCTGCTGGCCGCTATCGGCGATGTCTTCGGGGTGATCGTCTTCGTCGTCGTGGCGTTGATCACGATTATTGGGCAGGTTCTCACCAAGCAGCGGGAAGCGAAGGCGGCGCAAGAGCGGCTCGCCCGACGACAAGCCGCGGCAGCCGGCGCGCCGCCGCAGCCCCAGCCGCAGGCGCAGCCTCCCAAGGCGGCCGAACTGGAAGACGAGATCGGCGAGTTCTTGCGGCGGGCGGCCCGGGGTCGCTCGGGCCAGGAACCCAATCGCCCGGGACCGGCGGGCCAGAGACAGCCGGCGCAAGGCATGCGGCCTCCGGCGGCGGTCCCGCCGAGGCGTCCCATGCCGCAACCCCAGCCATCGCGTCTGGCCCCGCGCCCCGTCGTCGCCGAGGTGGTGGGCGAGTCCCTGCCGCCGGCGACGGGCCAGCGGGTTCGAGAGGCGGTGACCAAGGACCTGGACACCAGCGAGTTGAAACGCCACGCGGCGGAGTTGGGCAGTGGCGCTCGAGCGGTCCACGAGGTGGTGGAACAGCGATTGGGGGAGAAGTTCAGTCGCGAGGTCGGCACGCTTGGAGCCGAATCGCGCAAGAAGCCCGTCGCGGCTCGCAAGGCGAAGACTCCCCTGACCGACATGCCCGCCACCAGCGCCGCCGGATTCGCCGCCCTGCTGGCCAACGCCGATAGCATCCGTCAGGCGATCGTCCTCAACGAGATCCTCCAGCGTCCCGAGCACCGTTGGTGAGCCTCCGCTATAATCCGCACAACCGCGCTGACCGGCCGGTTGCTCGACGCTTCCCGCTTGACAGTGGCGTCCTGCTTGACAGTGGCCTCCTGCTTGACAGTGGCCTCCTGCTTGACAGTGGCCTCCTGCTTGACAGGCGCCGAAGGCGACTTAGAGTTCTCTAACGCCGCCTAGCGGGTTGATTCTCGGAACGGGACATCCGCCGGCGTTGTCGCCCCCCCCTCATGTCCGAGTCCTCGCCGCGATGCTCGCCGAAACGCTGAAACAGCCAACGCCCCAGTTCGCCCCCGTCGGCCACCGGCAGTCGATCCTCGTGGTCGACGACGACGAAGCGCTGGCCGACGTCCTGTCGCGCCGCCTGAGCCAACAGGGGTTCGCGACCAAGACGGCCGAGTCGGGCGCCGAGGGGCTCGCCCTGGCGCGATCCGGCCATCCGGACCTGATCCTGCTCGATCTGCGGTTGCCGGACACCGACGGATTCGCGATCTGCGAGGAACTGGCCGATTCGGCCGAGACGTGCAACATCCCCATTATCATCCTCAGCGGGATGGAGCAACCGGACATCATTCGCCGCTCGCGGCTGGCCGGGTGTCACTACTTCGTTCGCAAGCCCTACGACCCCAACGCCCTGCTGGTCCTGATCCGCCAGGCCATCGAAGAGGCCAACGGCTGGAACACGGACGGCGACATCTAGGAAAAAGGGGACAGGCACCTTTTGCCGGAACGGCCCTCCGGGTGCTTCGCACAATAGGTGCCTGTCCCATTTTTCCCGGACGCAAAAGACCATTTGGAGTGGGTGGGAGCATGCGCGGCGGCACGATGGTCCAACCTGGCGACGGCACGCTTCTGGAGGCCCTGCTGCCTCGCGCGGTGGAACTCATCAGCGAGTTCCACGAAGCCGATCTCGGCGGCGTGGCCGAATGGAGCGACGGCGGCACGGCAGTCAAGGTGAGCGTCGCCCCGACGGACATTCCCGGCGGCGAGGTCTCGGTCCACCGGTCGCCCCCGTCGACCGCCGAGTCAATGAACGCCTACGCCCTGGCCGGAGGCTCGGCGATCATCGTGACAGACCTCCCGAGCGAAGCGCGGTTCTCCGACGCGTTGCTCGCCGAACGGGGCGTCACCAGCGCGATGATCGTCCCGATCGTCGTCCGGGACGAGCCGGTGGGCACGTTGGGGATCTACTGGACGCGGGCCCACCGATTCGTACCGGAGGACGTCCATGCGGCCGAAGCGATCGCCCGACTGCTGTCGACCAAGGTCTCCCGCGCCGAAAGCTGGGCCCAGGACATTGCGAGTCTCCGTGGCCAGGGCGCGCCGCGGGACATTCCGCCCGAGGGCGAAGGAGCCGCTGGCGCGGACGAGGTTCTTGGCGATCTGGGGGATTTGGAAAAAGCAAACGGTTCTGGTAAGAACCGGCGCAGCAGCAAGCGTTTGCCCTTTCAGCACTGGCAGCGGATCGCCCCAATTTACGGGGGGGTTCTGCCAACGCTGCAACAGTTTTTCAAGGTGGAATGTTGCGACCTGTCCAACGGCGGGGTCTCGCTCTATGTGGCCTCCCGGCCGTTGTTCAACAGTCTCGTGGTTGCCTTGGGCGCGCCGCCGGACGAACGATTCTTCACCGCGCGCGTGGTCCGGGTCACGCCCCAGGCACGGGATGGCCGCGAAGTGTATCAACTTGGTTGTCAATTCATGGGCCGGGTTCACCTCTGAGGGTCCCCAGGGATGCTTGCCCGTCCGTTCGACCAGACGTAGAATCGGTCCGCGGTAACAAGCCCGCGGTTGCGACGGGGAGATAGGAACAAACGCGACGGTCATCGCGCCGTGCAAAAGAGACCTCCGGTCTCCACCGTGGGTTCCATAGCTCTCATGGAAAGGAGTAGTCCGCCATGCATCGGCGAAGATGTCTCGGGTCGGTCGGTCTCTCGGTGTTGACGACGATGCTGTTGGGCTCGTTCTGGGGCTGTCAAGAGTCCAAGTCGCCGAAGAAACCGTCGCCGCCCACCACAAAGCAGTCAACAGAACCGAAATCGGTGGAAGCCCCCACGGAAGAAAAGACCGAGCCCAAGCCGGAAGTGAAACCCGAGCCCAAGCCGGAGGCAAAACCCGAGCCCAAGCCCGAATCGCAAGCCGCGACACCGGCGTCCGAGGTGAAGGTGCCCTTGGGGCTGCCGCCGTTGCCCACCGCGGCCGACAATCCCATGACGGCCGAGAAGATTGAATTGGGTAAACTGCTGTACTTCGACGCCCGGGTGAGCAAGGACGGCAAGATCTCGTGCGCGACGTGTCACGATCCCAAGATGGCCTGGGCTGAACACACGCCCGCGAGCAAGGGCTTCGGCGGACATGTCGGACAGCGAAACTCCCCAACGGTGATCAACGCGGCGTATGCGACCAGCCAGTTCTGGGACGGCCGGGCCAAGACGCTCGAGGAGCAGTCGGTCGGGCCGGTGGGCAATCCTATCGAGATGGGCCACTCGATGGCGGCCGTGGTCGAGCAGTTCAACAAGATCCCCGAGTATCAAACGCGATTCCAGAAGGTCTTTGGCACGGGCGTGACTGAAGAAGGTTTCGCCAAGGCCGTCGCCGCGTTCGAACGCACGGTCCTCAGCGGCAATTCCCCTTACGACAAGTTCAAGGCCGGCGACGAAAAGGCCCTGACCGACGCCCAGAAGAAGGGCATGGACCTGTTCATGGAGGACTGCAACACCTGCCACAAGGCGCCGCTGTTTAGCAACTATCTGTTCTATTCGGCGGGCGTGGGGATGAAGAAGGAGAAGCCCGACGAGGGACGCAAAGTCGTTACCGGCAAGGACCGCGATCGGGGCAAGTTCCGCGCGCCGCCGCTACGCGAGGTGGCCAACACGGCGCCGTACTTCCACGACGGCAGCGCCGCGACGCTCGAAGACGCGGTCGCCTTGATGATGGCCGGCGGCGCGGACGACCCGGACGTCTCGCCCATGCTCAAGGGACTCCGCGAGGAGAAGTTCGCGCCCGAGGACCGGAAGAACGTCGTCGAGTTCCTCAAGGCCCTTTCCGGCGAGTACCCGATCATCGAGCCGCCGAAGTTGCCCTAGGACATGGTTACAGCGAACGTTCAGGAACGATCAGGGTGGGCCGAGCAAACCGTGGCTCCCCGCCCGAGAGTGAGAAACGCCTCCGCAGGTGGGGTTCTCGGTGATTTGGTGGGTTTGGAGAAAACAATCGGTTCCGACAAGAACCGGCGGCACTGCGAGTTTTCGCCCATTCATGGGCCGAGTTCGTCTCTGAAGGTTCGGGGATGCTTGCCGATCCGTTCGGCCAGACGTAGAATCGATCCCAAGCAACAGTCCGTTGTTACCACGGCGAGAAGGGGGAAAACGCGGCGGTCGTTGCGCCGCGCAAAACCATCCGCGGGTCTCCGCCGTGGGTTCCGTAGGTTTATAGAAAGGAGTGGTTCGCAATGCGACCGAAAAAGTGTCTTTGGTTGGTCGGTTTCTCGATCTTGACGATCATGCTCTTGGGCCCGTTCTGGGGCTGCCAAGAGTCAAAGAAGCCGAAGAAGTCGTCAGTGCCCGTCACGAGCCCCCGCGGCGAGAAGTCGGCCGTGGAGCCCTCCGAAACGAAAGCCGACGAGAAGAAGGCCGCCGAGAAGAAGAAGGTTGCCGACGAGAAAAAGGTTGCCGACGAGAAAAAGGCCGCCGACGAGAAGAAGGTCGCCGACGAGAAGAAGGCTGCCGACGAGAAGAAGGTCGCCGACGAGAAGAAGGTCGCCGACGAGAAGAAGGTCGCCGACGAGAAGAAGGTTGCCGACGAGAAGAAGGCCGCCGATGAGAAGAAGGCCGCCGATGAGAAGAAGGCCGCCGACGAGAAGAAGCCCGAGCCGCCCAAAACGCCGTAGGGTGCATTGCGGGCGAACGGCCGGCCAGGGGGCATGAGCCGCGGGCTTCCGCCGCGCGGCTACTTTCCCCAACCGCCCATTGTCTACCGTTTACCGTCCACCGCCTTCCCGTCTGGCTTGCACCGCAAGAGCGACATGACGGCGAAGGCGGTGCCGTATTGCTGATGGTAGTCGTACAGCGGGTAGTCCCACCAGGAACCGTCCTTCTCCTGTAGACCGAGCAGGATGTGGGCGAGGTGGTTCTGGAAGTGCGGGCGTTCGGCCGGCTCGAGGTGCTCGATCGTCGCGGCCGCGTAGTAGTGGCCGTAGTAGTAGAAGTAGCCGGCCACCTTAAACCACGACTCGTGCGGGATCGGACGCTTGCGGCCGATGTCCAGCCACAGGTTTCGGGCGAACAGCCGGTCCAACCAGGTCCGCATCACCGCCGGGGTCGTCTTCTCGTCGTCCCAGAGATGCATCGCCAGGTTGCACGCCTGCGAGCGCCCGACGCTTCCGCCCGGCCGGTTGATCTCGTGCATGGGCCGATACTTGAGGTACTCGCCGTAGCAGTAGGTGAAGTCGGGCTTGCGCTGGCGCCGGATCGATTCCATGGCGCGATCCACCAGCCGCTTGGGCGCCTCGACGCCCATCGCTTTCGCGTCGGCCAGCGCGACCAGCACCGTGGCGGTCACGAAGCTCATGGTCGGTCCGCTGGGTTTTTGAGTCTCGTAGTTCATATCGTAGTAGCACCAGCCGCCGTCGACGCACTCGTAGCGGCCGAGCAGTTCGATCTGGTGCTCGACCTCGCGTTTGATTTTGTCGCGCGTCGCCGGGTCGCCGTCGTGGCGACGATACATGCTCGCGAGGCCCTGGATCCCATAGGCGTGGCCCCAGGTGTTGTAGATCGCGTCCGGGGTCGCCCGGCGCAGCGACGGCAAGTGTTCGAGCATCCACGCCTCGCCGCGGTCGATCGCGGCGGCAACCTCGTCGCGCCGGTCGCCGCTTTCGATCAGGGCCGAAAGACACAGCGAGGTGACCCCCGCGCGGAACGCATGATGCGCCCCCGGCGTCGGCGCATAGACGTTCAGGTCCTTGGTATTCCGGGCGGAGCCCCACGAGCCGTTGGGGTTTTGCCGGCGGACGAGGAAGTCGACGCCGCGACGGACTGCCGCGTCGATCTCCTCGGTCGAGGGCGGCGTGATCGGGGCCGGTCGCGGGGCCTCGGCGTCCAGACGCGGCAGCGCGTCGGTGGCCGACCCGTCATCCCCAGCCGACTCGTCGCCCCCTACCGGCACGGCAACCAGCAGCAGGAGCAACGCCCAGACGCCTCGCCGGACGTGTCGATGGTGCGTGGTCATGGGCGGTCACTTCTTCTCGGCTTTCTTGTCGTCGTCCTTCGGGGCTTTCTTGTCGTCATGCTTGGGGGACTTCTTATCGTCGTCCTTGGGGGCCTTCTTGTCGTCGTCCTTGGGGTATTCGCGCAGCACCTGGTCGCCTTCGGACAGACCCTTGAGGATCTCGACTAGCTTGTCGGTCCGCTTGCCCACGGTCACCGGATGCTCCTTGGCCTCGCCCTTCTTGTCGACCAGCCGGACGAAGTGCTTCTCGTCGTCCAGCGGGTCGGTCTTCAAGGCCGACGGGGGCACCGTCAAGGCGTCCTTCTTCTGGTAGCCGATCATCTTCACCGTACACGTCATGCCCGGCATCAGCGACGAATCGCCCTCGTCGCCGACGGTGATCTTGGTGTCGAACGTGTTGGTGGCCGAGGGCACGGCGGCCACGTCCGCGACGATGGCCGAGAGCTTGACGTCCGGATAGCCGGTCGGCCGGGCGGAACCCTTCAGGCCGGGGTGGACGTATTGCAGGTCTTTTTCGGGCGTCTCGGCCCGGACCGCCATCGGCCGCGGCTGGACGATCGTCATGAACACCTTGCCCGCCGGCAGGCTCGCGCCGCGCTGCAACTGTTCGGATGACGTGGCGTTCCACTCGCCGTCGACGAATCTGCCGCAGTAGACCACGCCGTCGACGGGCGCCTTGATGACCATCGACTCCCGGTCGGCCAGAAGCTCCTTGAGCGTCTCGTCGTCCCGCGTCCGTTCGATCTTCATCTTCTCCAGGTCCAGTTGCTGCTTCTTGAGCGTCAGGGGCAGAATGATCTTCGCCCCCTCAGCGGCCAGCGTCGTCCGCTGGGTCGACTCCTTGGCGCCCTCTTCCTCGCGGGGTAGCCCGAACTTCAACGCCTCGTCGTGACGCAGCTTGGCCAACGTGTGGAAGAACTCGGCGCGGCGGACGGAGTCCCGCGCGCGGCGGAGGACGATCTCCTCGGTCTCCTCCGTGAGATCGTCCGCTTTGTACATCTTATCGAGCTGGCTAAGCTCCTCTTTCTCGTAGGCGAGGTTGTCGGCCGACATTTGCAGCGAGAAATCGACGGTTTTCCGGGCGGTGGGAAGCTCGACCTCAAGCATCTGGGCGAGGTCCTCTTTGGCGATCCGGCGGCTCCGCTCGGCTGCCACGAGGTCCATCGGCGTGAGCTTCTCGAGCGCGGCCAACTGCTGCTTGGCCCTCTCGATATCGAGGTCCGACAACCGCTGCTTCGTCTTCAAGTCGGCGATGGCCTGGTCGATCTTGTCCGTCTCGACCGCCACCAGCAGATCGCCCCGCTTCACCCGGCTGCCGTGTTCGACCGCCTTGAGCACCGTGAAAGAAGTCCACTGTTCGGGCCGGATGGCGACGTCGGTCATCTTCCGGGCCTCGAAGACCCCCTTGAGTTCGACCTCGATGGAGAAGGGCCCCTTCTTCACCTCGTGCTTCGCCGCACCGGCGGATTCGGCGCCCTCGGCGGGCTTCGCCGCTTCGGTCTTGGGCGATTTTTCCGCCTTGGGCGACTCCTTGGCCTTGGCGGATTCCTTGGTTTTCGATTTCTCATCGCCCTTGGCCGGCTTCTCGCTCTTGGAAGCCTTCTCGTCCTTGGCGGCCTTCTCGTCCTTGGCGGCCTTCTCAGTCTTGGTCGGCTGCTCGGGCTTGGCCTCTGCCGCGACCGACGGGACAGAGCCCCAGGCGACAAGGAGCGTAAACAACACGAGATGGCAGATGAGGCGTTTCATGGGGTCGGTTTCTCCGGGTGGTGACAAGAATGCCGAGCTTGGCTGACTTTTCCCGCGACGGGCCGGGCAGACTGGCCCTCCCTCCATTTACCCCCACTATTGTGACTCGCCGAAGGGGGCATTTCAAGCCTCGCCACTGCCGATTTCGCCCAAAACACCTTTTCCCCACGGACTATTCCGGGGGGTCCGGATCGGCCGACCGCCGCACATTGACCCGCCGCGATGGTTCTGGTAAAGAAGACGTGAAACTGGCACACGAGGTGACGCGGAGCATGGCAGCCAATCCTTTTCTCGGAGTCGCCCTGCACGGCGTCGGCGCGTTCTCGGCGGCCAGTTGCTACACGCCGCAGAAGCAGACGAGGCTCTGGTCCTGGGAGATCTACTGGGTCACCACCGCGTCGTTTGCGTGGTTGATCCTGCCGATTGCCGGCGCGTTTCTGACCATTCCCGATTACCTCGGCGTGCTCGCGGCCTGCCCGAAGGACGCAATGTTGCGATCGCTCGCTCTGGGCGTGATCTACGGCGTCGGGGGCCTGACATTCGGCCTGGGTATTCGCTATATCGGATTCTCGTTGAACTACGCGATCGCCATCGGGATCTCGGCGGGGCTCGGGACCCTGTTTCCGCTCATCTGGGATCCCAACGCGGGGTTCGTGTGGACCATCGGCGAGAAGTTCTCCGGCACGCCCGGCCAGATCGTGCTCGCCGGCATCCTCATTTCGCTCGGCGGCATCGCGATTTGCGGATTGGCCGGCGTTCTCCGGGAACGGGCCGGCGGCGGTTCGCCGTCGCGGTATTCCTTCCGGATCGGCGTTCCGTTGGCCATCACCGCCGGCGCGCTTTCGGCCGTGTTCAACTTCGCGCTTCTGGCGGGCGAGCCCATCGCCGACGCGGCCCGGGCCGCCGGAGCCAGCGACCTGTTGAAGATGAACGCCATCTATCCGGTTTCCCACGGCGGGGCCTTCATCACGAACTTCCTTTGGTGCGCGTGGCTGATCACGCGAAACCGGACCGGCGGTGAGTTTCTCCACCTGCCGCGGCAGGGCGCCGGCACGCTTGCCTTCTACTACCTCATGGCGCTCGCGAGCGGCGCGTTCTGGTATTTCCAGTTCTTCTTCTACGGCATGGGCCACAACTACATGGGCACGCAATACGGCTTCACGAGCTGGGCCCTGCACATGGCCATGCTGATTCTTTTCAGCAACGTCTACGGCTGGCTGTTCCGAGAGTGGGAGGGCGTCGGCACGCGCCCCCGCCGCGTGTTGCATGTCGGCATGGCCGTGATCGTCGTGGCAACGTTGATCATCACCTATGGCAACTACCTGGGCGAATCGTAAGGATCAGGATCCGCGAAGGAATACACGAACGAGGTTCCGTCATGAAACGCTTCGGATGGATCGGCCAACTCAAGCCCCCGATGACGCGCAAGTACATCGACCTGCACGCCAACACCTGGCCGGCGGTGCTCCGGCGGAACAAGGACTGCCATCTCGAGAACTACTCGATCTTCCACAAGGAGCTTCCCGACGGCACGCACCTGTTGTTCAGCTACGTGGAATACACGGGCGACAATTTCGAGGCTGACATGCGCCGCATGGCCGCCGACCCGGAAGTGCAACGTTGGTGGGCCGAGTGCAAGCCGTGTTTCGAGCCCATCGAGAACCTGCCCCCGGGCGAGGTCTGGGCGTTGATGGAGCCGGTGTTCTACCAGCAGTAGCCGACCTAATCCAGCAGGCTCAGGCCCTCTTCCTCTTCCAGCGCGTCGCGGATTTCCTTGCTCTTGTCGGTCGAAAGGACCTGACGCAAGAGGGCGGAGTAGTCGTCGTAGGCGGTGTCGCTGGGCGGACCGGAAGAGTACTGGTAGATGGCGTTGGGGATCCGAGTCGACAGCGACAGGAGCGTGGACGAAACCGTGCCGTGCTCCCCGCCGGTCAGGACCACGCCGCGGCGACCCGAGGCGTCCGGCTTTCGGGCGAAGGCCCGGCTCGCCATCGCCAGGAAGGTCACCGCCGAGTCGATCTTCTGCAGGGTGAGCTGCCGGCGAATGAACTCCTGGCGCTGGTCGCGATGATCGTCCAGGTCGCCGTTGGTCAACAGGTGCAAGCCCGGCGTCAGATCGACAACTTCGACCCAATTGCCGCCGTAGACCACCGCCGCGTACTTCGCGTCGGCGCACACGTAGTTCACGCCGTGGTAGTTGCCGCTCTTGAGTTCCTTGACGGCGTATCGGACGGCTTTTCGGGCGCTGGGCAGGCCGAGCAGCTCGCGGCAGAGCAGTCCGCGGGAACGGGGTTCGGCGGGCGGATTGGCCTTTTCGCGGTTGGCCGCCACGACGAACAGTCCGCGCTGATTCACACCCAGCCAGGTTCCCCCCGCCTTGCGGTCGATCCCGCAGATCACCCTGGGCTTTCCCGACTGGATCTTCGGCGGCTGCGTGGGCCGATCGAAGAACTCTTCCCGGTTATGGGCGACCAGGATCGGAGCGTTTTGAACAATCTGGTATTGGATGGCCAAAATACACATGAGCCTTGACGCCGGAAATCAGGCGACCCGATCTCTCCTGCCACGATCGCCCGCACTCCCCCGGACCTCCATTGCAACGGTCTATGTCACCAGCAGTCCCCGCAAGATAGACAGCAGAATTTTCCAGTCTAGCTGGTTTTGGCACGCCGTTGTATCCCCTCTATGGAGCTATTTTGGCGACATTCGGCGTCGATGGGGTAGCAGGGATGGGTATGGGATGCCCCACCGAACCTGAAAACAGGACCACCGGCCTTGTGATATCTGCGGGAAAGGCGTAGGTTGCAGTTTTTCAGCCTCGGGCGGCCGGCAAAAGTCGGTCAAGCGCAGGGGCAGCCCCACCGCCGTGATCCGCACATCGACGTCCTATGACCAGCATCGAGCACACGACCGCCAGTGAACGTATAATCCAAACAAGCCAGTCCCGACTAGGCCGATTGATGGGGGTCCAAATCGTCGGCGTTGGAAGTTGCGCTCCGGAGAAACCGATCCGCAACGAGGACCTCGCCTCGTTGGGGTACGACGCCGACTGGATCGTGCAGCGGACCGGGATTCTCGAGCGACGACACGCCCCGCCCGGGGTGGCAACCAGCGATCTGGCCGTCGACGCGGCAGCCCGGGCGATCGAGCACGCCGGCGTCGACCCGGCCGACATCGACCTGGTGCTCGTCGGCACGTTCACGCCCGACATGCTGCTGCCCTCGACGGCGTGCCTGGTGCAGGAGAAGCTGGGTCTGCGTGCGCCGGCGATGGACGTTCAGGCGGCGTGCGCCAGTTTCGTCTACGCGATGATCACAGGGATGCAATTCGTCGCGACCGGATGCAGCCGGTTGGCGCTGGTGATCGGCGCCGACTGCAACAGCCGCGTGGTCAATCCGGCGGACAAGAAGACGTATCCTCTGTTCGGCGACGCCGCCGGCGCCGTGCTCGTGGCCCCCGGCGGCCGGGACCAGGGGCTGGTGTCGTACGCGGTCGGTTCCGACGGCAGCGGGGCGGACCTGCTGTGCCGGCGGATGGGCGGGTCGCGGATGCCCTATGCCCCGGGCGGCGCGGCCGACGGAATGCACTATCTCACGATGGAGGGCCGCCCGATTTTCAAATGGGCCATCCGCGTGCTCGGCGAAACGATCACCGAAGTACTCGACGACGCCGGCGCCACGCTCGACGACGTCAACCTGGTGATCTTCCACCAGGCCAACATGCGGATCATCGGTTCGGCCGTCAAGGCGATGGGAATCGACGAGACCAAGGTTTTCAACAACCTGGACCGCTACGGCAACACGTCGTCCGGCAGCATCCCGCTGGCGCTCGATCATGCTTATCACCAAGGGCGCATCCAGCCCGGCGACCTCATCCTTTTCAGCGGCTTCGGCGCCGGACTGGCATGGGGCACCGTGCTGATGCGGTGGTAGGACTTGCCGATGAAGAAGCTCCGGCAGCTCCCGCCGCGCGGCAAGGTTAAGGAGGCGGATCGCTGGGATCTCGGAAGCCTGTTTCCCGACGATGACGCCTGGGAATCGGCGTTCCTTGCTTGGGAGGAGCGGATTCCCGACTACGCCCGATTCCAGGGCAAACTGGGCGACAACCCGGAGATGCTCGCCGCGTGTTTACAGTTCGATCTGGACATGGATCGCGCCGGCGAACGGCTGGGAACCTATGCCTTCCTGAAGACCGCCGAAGACGCCGCCAACAGCGCGTACCAGCGGATGCAGGGCCGCTACGTCAACGCCGCCAGCAGGGCGGGCCAGGTCGCCAGCTTCATCCGGCCCGAAATCCTCGCCATCCCCAAGGCCAGGATCACCGCGCTGCTGGCCGACGGCCGACTCGACCCGTACCGACTCATGCTCGAGCGGCTGTTGCGTTTCAAGCCGCACACGCTCGGCAAGCGGGAGGAGAAGCTGCTGGCGATGCAGACCGAAATGGCCCAGACGGCGTCGCAAGCGTTCGGCCAACTGAACGACGCCGACATGAAATTCGGCGCGGTCACGAACGAGAAGGGCGAGCGGATCGAGTTGACCCACGCCAGCTTCTCCACGCTGTTGCACTCGCCCAAGCGGAGCGTCCGCCGCGAGGCCTTTGAGAAGCATTACGCGCAATATGCCGCCCATGAGAACACACTGGCGGCCACGCTCGCCGGCTCGGTCCAGCGCGACGTTTACTACGCTCGGGCGCGCAACCACGCAAGCTCGCTGGAAGCGGCATTGTTTCCGGACCGCGTGCCGCCGTCGGTCTACGCCAACCTGATCGAGTCGGTCGGCCGGCACCTGCCGTCGCTCTACCGTTACTACGACGTGCGGCGGCGGAAGATGCGTCTCCGGGACATCCACCAGTACGATACCTACGTGCCTATCCTCGGCGACTTGCAGGTCCGAAGAACCTTCAACCAGGCCGTCGACCTGGTCCTCGAATCGCTCTCGCCCTTGGGCAGCGACTATTGCGGGGCGTTGGAGAAGGGGCTGCGCGGGCGATGGTGCGACAAGTACGAGAACCGCGGTAAACGGAGCGGGGCCTTCAGTTGCGGTTCGTTCGACGGCGACCCCTACATCCTCCTGAACTATCAGCCCGAGGTGCTGGACCACGTTTTCACGCTCGCCCACGAGGCGGGCCACTCGATGCACAGCTACTACTCGTCGCGGCGACAGCCCTACGCCTACTACGACTACGTCATCTTCGTGGCCGAGGTGGCCAGCACGTTCAACGAGCAGCTTCTCGCCCGGCACATGATGGACCGCATCCGGGACGATCGCCACCGGGCGTTTCTCGTCAACCGCCAGATCGACGCGATGCGCGGAACCATCTTCCGGCAGACGATGTTCGCCGAGTTCGAGAAGACCATTCACGAACTGGCCGAACGGAACGAGCCGCTCACCGTCGACCGGTTCAAGAGCGCCTATCGCGAGTTGCTCGGCCGCTACTTCGGGCCGGATTTCACGCTCGACGACGAGCTGGCCCTCGAGTGTTTCCGGATCCCGCATTTCTATCGGGCGTTCTACGTCTACAAGTACGCCACGGGCATGTCCGCCGCGTTGGCCCTGGCCGATCGGGTCACGGGCGGCGGGCCGGCGGAGCTTGCCGCCTACCTCGACTTCCTCGGCGGCGGCTCGTCGAAAGACCCCCTGGACCTCTTGCGCGACGCGGGCGTCGACATGGAGCAGCCCTCGGCCGTCGACGCCGCCATGGAGCAATTCGGTCGGCTGGTCGAAGAACTCGACTCGCTGCTGTGAGATCGGGACTCACGCAATCCGCTCTCGGTAGAACGAATTGACGGTGACGGCACGATCCTTGCGAAGCGGAACGAGGGGCTTGCCGGGAGGCGGGTTTTGCGGTACGCTTGTGGGGGTAGCCGGAAACCCGGCGACGCGGTACGGTTTTTGCACGGTCGTTAGACGGATAGGGCAAACGCGACGAACGAGTGGGGACGTGCCATGAAATCGCTTCGCGGCCAATTGCTCGTGGCAACGCCGCAGTTGCCCGACGAGAACTTTTTCCGCACCGTCGTCCTCCTGGTCGAACACACCGAAGACGGCGCCTTGGGCGTCGTGCTCAACCGGCTTGCCAACCGGTCGGTCGCCGAGTTGTGGCACGAGGTGAGCGACGAAGCCTGTGACGACCCCCGGCCGGTGAACCTCGGCGGTCCGGTCTCGGGCCCCCTGATCGCCATCCATACCGACGAGAGCCTGGCCGAGATGGAGATCCTGCCCGGCGTGTATCTCGCCGCGCAGAAGTCGAACCTCGACCGGCTGGTGGCGCAGGACGAGCACCACTATCGGGTTTACTTGGGTCATTCGGGCTGGGGACGCGGGCAGCTCGAGGGCGAACTCGAGCAAGGCGCCTGGCTCACCACGCCCGCCACGCGAGAGTACGTCTTCCACGACGGCGACGACCTCTGGGAGACCGTCGCCAAGCACATCGGCGACGCGGTGCTGCTCGAGTCGCTCCGGATCAAGCACGTTCCGCGCGACCCGTCGTTGAACTAGTCCCACGCCATGAAACACCCGATCTTCTCCCACGTCTTGACCATTCTGGTGGTTGCCTGGTTGGCAGCCCTCGGCGCGGCGGGGATCCTCTATCCCGAGCGGACGTCGGCGCTGTTCGAGAAGGCAATGGCCGTCGCGGCGGAGAGTGAGGGCGGTGCGGAGGCCGGGTCGGAGTCGCTGTTGGCGCGGATCAACGTGGCGAAACTCTTCGAGAATCCGCTCGGCAACTGGCTGGTCTTCGTCTCGGCCGTTTTTCTGGGCATCTTGGTCGGCAAGATCTGCGCGGCCGTGCTCGCCCGCGTCGGGCGGCGGCTGGACGCCCGGGGATGGACCGCCCGGGCCCATCTGGCCAACGACCTGGTGGGTCCGGCGAGCCTGGCGCTGTTCACGCTGGGGCTGGCGGTCGGACTGGCCGCGCTGGAGATGAGCAACCCGCTGCGAACGTTCTCTTTCAAAACGTTGCAGTTGCTTTACTCGATCGCCGTGTTCTGGTACGGCTACAACCTGGTGTCGGTGGTCGACGCGGGCCTGCGGCGGATGACGGCCCGCACGGCCTCGAAGCTCGACGCGCAGCTCGTCCCGTTGATTCGCAAGACGCTCCGCGCCGTCCTGGTGGTGATCGGCGTTTTGTTCGTGGTCGAGTCCGTGTTCAAGCAGGACATCGGGGCGTGGCTGGCGGGGTTGGGGATCGCCGGTCTGGCCGTCTCGCTGGCCGCCCAGGATTCGCTCAAGAACCTGTTCGGCTCGATCACGATCCTGTTGGACCGGCCTTTCAACGTCGGCGAACAGATCATCTGCGGCGGCTACGACGGCGCGGTCGAGGAGATCGGGTTCCGCTCGACCAAGGTTCGGACGTCTGACGGGAATCTCGTGACGATCCCGAATTCGACGATCGTCAACAATCCCGTCGAGAACCCCGGCCGCCGGCCGTACATCCGTAGGACCATGGACCTGACGATCACGTACGACACGTCCCGCGGGAAGATCCAACAGGCGGTCGATATCCTCCGTGCGATCCTCGACGAGGAGGGCCTCCGCGAGCCGATCCACCCGACCATCAACGGCGACGAGTTTCCGCCCCGGGTGTTCTTCAAGGACTACCAGGCCGACAGTCTGGGACTGTTCGTCATCTACTGGTACGCGCCGCCGGCTTATTGGGACTACATGGAGCACGCCCAGCGGCTGAACCTCCGGATCTTCGAGGAGTTCGAGAAAGCCGGCATCGAGTTCGCTTTCCCGACCCGGACGCTCTACCTGGCCGGCGATCCGAAACGCAAGCTGGCGATGGAGATGCTCGGCAAGGATCTTTGACGCGGCTGGGGACTGGTCCATTTTTCGGCGGGAAGACGTGTTCTGCAAGAGAAGCGTCGGCCGAAAGATGGACCTGTCCCCTTCCTCGCGGTGCTCGGTCATGACTCCCAACGCCTCCCATCCCGCTTCGCTTCCGGCGCCGCAGCTCTTGGCGTCGTGCCGGATGCAGCTTCTGCGTCGCGGCGGCCCGGGCGGACAACATCGAAACAAGGTCGAAACGGCCGTCGTGCTCGTACACTTGCCGACGGGCGTTCGCGCGGAGGCCAACGAGCGTCGCAGCCAGGCGGCCAACCGCGGCGCGGCGGTGTTCCGTCTCCGAGTGAGTCTGGCGCTGGCGGTCCGCCGGCCCGTGGCGCCGGACGCGGCCCCCAGTCCCCTGTGGCGCGAGCGGTGCTCGCCCGCCGGCACCATCGCGATCCGCCCGGACCACGACGATTTCCCCGCAATGCTCGCCGAAGCCCTCGACACCCTCGCCGCCGTCAACGACGACCTCCCCCACGCCGCCGCAATCCTCGGCTCGACGGCCTCGCAGTTGGTCAAATTCCTCAAGAAAGAGCC
>JAPLNP010000592.1 GCA_026401055.1 Planctomycetia bacterium | reverse complement strand
AACGTCGAAGGCGTGGAAGTTCCCGCGCCATCGGGCAAGTATTCGGAACACTGGGTTCTCTCTCGCCTTTGGGCCAACGACGCCTACCTCCGGCTATTGGCCGGGATGACGGGCACCGTCAACGCGACGCCGTTTCGTGGCTCGGCCCCGGGCGAAGTCATGTTTATGGGCGCCCGGGCTTCCATGCGGGATCAAGATTGGGTCGAAATCGACTTTGAATTCAATCTCAGTCCCAACGCTTTTAATGTGCCCATGGGCAATATCACCGTCCCATTCAAGCGGGGGTGGGATTACGTGTGGACCCGCTACGTTGACGACGAAGACACCGAGGCCAAGGTGGCCATCAAGACCGCCGCCAGCGCTCACCTTGATCAGGTGGCCACCTATTCCAACTTCGCCCTATTGGGAATCGGCTTGTGAGCTTTCGCCGAGTCAAACCCGGAGACCCGGTCAAAATCCCCGCCCCCGCGTACAATGCGTGGTGCGACGCCGCCGAAGCATTCCGGGCTGGCAATCAGGGATTCACAACCCCGACCGCGGGCGATCGGCCCGACTATACCCGCGTCAAGGTGCGCAACGACTCCGGCGCCGACCGGTCGCGATTCGACGTGCTCGGCGTGTCGGGCCCGCTCTTCACCCCGACCGAAAACCTGGCCGAGTTTCTACGCGCCCCCAAGCTGATCGGCGCCTTGCCCGATGCCGACACCCACGCCGGCCGTTTTGTGATCCTCTTGGAGCCCTTGCCCGCCGGCAAAATCGGGTGGGCCCTGGCCGCGGGCGTGGTCCCCGTCACCGTCAACATGGTCACCGCCGATGACAAATTCGCCGACGTGACCGACGCGCAGGCCGGCTACCTGACCTCCGGCGCCGAGGGCGCCGCGAGGATTCTGTGGGCCGACACCGGCACGGGCCAGAAACGGGCCGTGGTCTTGCTCGGCGCCACCGGGGGGGCATTGCAGTACAAGACCACCCCCGCGTTGGTCTTTGTTGTCGGCGACGAAGACGCCGAGTGGGCCGACGTGGCCGGCCAGGCCAGCATCGCTACGCAAACCGTGGTGACCGGGTTCCAGGTAAGCGGCTTGGCGTTGCAAACCAAGACCCGATCCATTTACGCCGATCCGGCCGGCGACGAAACCGAATTCAATACGGTTCACACCGGGACCGATGATTGCCCGGAGGCGTAGACGTGCCGATCCGCTTCGTCGAAGGGCAGATTCTTTTCAACGCCGGCCAGATCGTGATCCGGGACGATGAGGCCCCGTCGTGCTGTTGCGGCGGGCCGCCGCACACCGACAACTGCCCGGCTTGCGAGGACAACAGCTACTTCTGGCCGATCGTCGAAATCAGCGGAATGGGTGGCGATTGTTGCTCGATCTACAACGGCTCCTACCAGACGGGCCACTGGGGCAAGTCGTCTTTTCACTGGCCTTGCGGCGGATACGCCGAGGACCTCGACGCCGAAACCTGTGAAAACGGCTATGGGTGCGCCGGCTTTCTCTTGATGTGCTATCTGACCGATGAGAACAGCGATGGAGTAGCCGACATGGTCCATTTTTACATCATGGACACATGCGCCGGAACCGCGAAGCTGGTCGGCGCCAAGGCGTTTACCGGCAATTGCCAAGACCTCGACGTTACCTTGACCGCCGACGACTTGACCGCCCCTGACTGGTTGGCCGAATTGATGGGGATCTGTACCAAAACCGGGGCCACCGTCAGAATTTACGTCCCGTGATTCACTACGACACAGCTACCGAAACCTGGACGTGTGACGTTTGCGGCTGGACCTTTCGCACAAAAACCCCGTCGATCCGTGCGATTGCGCCCCGCCACGGTTGCCCCGGACCGGTCGATCCGGCCGCCCTGACCGCCCGCCTCTTGGCCGAGATCGACGCAGCGATCGCCGCGGGCAAGATGGCCCCGTGGTCATACTTCCCACGCGATCGCGCCGCCGTGGCCGCGATCCTCACCACCCATTGCCAGCCCTGTCCCGAGCTTTCCCGTGCCGGCTGCGAGCGCGTCCCCTGGCCGTGCAAACGCTGGACGATTTGGCGGCAGACGGTGCTTGTTGGGTGGTGTGAGCGGTGGGGGCAGAGGGTGGTCGACGGTTCTCGGTAGGCGATGCGCGGGTGCCGTTGGGCGGATGTGTGCTGCGCAGGATATGCCGCGAGGGGATGTTGCTGGCCATCACGCAGGCCGAGGCCCATCAGAATAGCGGATAATCACTCTGCTCGGACAAGTTCATCCTTCGCGGTCGAGCAACTCTATTGACGTGATCTCTGACGCAACCGCCAGATAGAAGAAGGAAGATCGGCTGCTCTTCCCAGGGTTTCCACGTTTCCCCTATCCATCCAAGCGCTTCATGCATCCTTTCGCGGCCCGGTCTGTGCCTGGTGGCTGCTAGCAAGGGCCCGGCAATGCTGTTAGACTACCGTTCCGATTCGGGTTAGTGGCTGTCACGATCAATTCCTGTGGCAACCCCCCCTTGGCGAGGAGATTTGGAGATGGGAGTTCTCGATCCAAGAGCATGTAAGCCCCGCAAAGAGGTACTGAAGGGGGATCTTGACGACGCCATTTTCGCGGCCGATTTCGGCGACTTGATCAACGGCGACGCCCCGAGGGTCTACGGAGACGCGAAGACCTTCTTCCAAAACACCTATCCTGCCAAGCATCTGTGCAGAATCGTCCAAGCTGTCTTCGAGCGGCTGGCGTCCACTAAAGAGGGTGGAACGACTATACGCCTGAGTACAGGTTTCGGCGGCGGAAAGACGCATACGCTCATGGGGCTGTGGCACTTGGGGCAGAACATTGATGATCCCTCTATGGGGACGGAACTGCTGCCCGCTGCCGGGCGTCCAGACTCGGTCACGGTCGTGGCCATCGACGCCAGCAAGGCCGGCGTTCCCGAGTTTGCTTCCCACGGCAAGGTGAAGGTTCACAGCCTTTGGGGCGAGGTCTTCTGGCAACTGGGCAAAGAGAAGGCGCTCAAGACTCTCGGCAAGGCCGACGATCCGGAGGCTTCCCCTAGCGACGCGCAAATCGCCGCGGTGTTCCCAAGGGGACCTGTGTTGATCCTTCTCGACGAGTTGGTCATCTACATGGCTAAGCTGTCAGACCGCGGGCAGGGAAACCTACTCGGCTTCTTGAATGCCCTCACATCAGCGGTCAGCAAGCGGCCACAGACCGTGCTGATCGTCACTGATCCCGCCGGTCAAGTCGCCTATGCGTCACAGGCGGCCAGCCTTGGCGCTGCGCTGCAAGCGGCCGCTGCCAAACTCGACGACATCTACGGGCGCAAGGTTTCGGATTTCGATCCCATCGGCGAGGAGTCTGCCCAGGTCATCGCTCGTCGTCTCTTCGAGCGGATTGACCCCGCCGCTGCCCAAGCCGTTTCCGCGACCTATCACAGTCTCTATGAACGAGTTCTGGAGGAGACGCCCGGCGCGGTTCCCACCAGCGCAGCCGGCGCCGACTACGCCAAGCGGATTGTACAGTGCTATCCCTTCCATCCGCGGTTGCTCGACACGGCGCGCAACCGGCTTGGCGGCCTGCAGGAGTTCCAGAAGAGTCGTGGTGTTCTCCGTCTGTTCGCACGGATTCTGCGCGATGTCAGCGAGGCTGGGCGCGACCTGGAGCTTATTACCGCTGGCGATATCGACTGGGCCAGCAACCGAATTCAGGCCGACCTGCTCGACCGTCTTGACCGCCGCGAGTTCAAGGCAGCCATCGCTGCCGACATCGACGGGCACGCCCGGGAACTGGACGGCGGCGCCGACCAGGGAATCCATCAGCGCATCGCGTCGGCTCTGCTCTTGGAGAGCATCCCGATGGACTCCAACAGCGGTCTGGAGCCGGCCGATCTCACGCTGGCGGTGCTCCAACCTGATGAGGCCGGCCCCGAGCCCGCTGAAGCGATGGACCGCCTTATGGGCGTCTGCTGGCACACGTATCCGACGGCCAGCGGTCGCGGCTGCCAGTTCCGATACCAGCCGAACGTCCTGAAACAGATCGAAGAGCGTATGACGGACGTCCCGCTGGAGGACGCCCGCAGCCGTGTGCTGAGTGAATGCCAGAGTTACTTTCAGGGCATGACCTTCAAGCCAGCGGCCTGGCCGACTTCGGCCAAGCAGGTCGCTGAGTCGGCGGCCCTGCAACTGGCGCTCTGTGAAACCGAGGAGGTTGCCAAGGCCGTTTGCGCTTATTCGGACAACACCGATCCGTCCGCACCGATGCCCCGCGGATTCCAGAACGCGATCCTTGCCATCACGGCGACACCCTCTGCGCTCAACAACGCAGTGGAGCGTGCCCAGCGGCTGCTGGCGGCCGAGGCCATCGAACGCGAACACAAGACCGGCGAGTCTGGCAGGCTCGTGCGGGAGCAACTAAAGAAGATACTCCCCGCGCTCACCCGCGAGTTCGCCATCCAGACTCGCCGCGCCTTTGATCGTGTCGTTTTGCCAGGCGGCGCGGTCAAGCAACTCGATGAGCGCTATCTCGTCGCTGACGAAGAGGCGCTCCAAAAGGCGAAGGGGCAAACCAACCTCAAGAAGTTCCTCGACGACAACAAGTTGATTTACCAGCCGGGCGATTCCATCGACACGGATCGTTTCATCAAGAGCATTCTCCCTGGAACGACACCCTTGGCGGATCAGCCTGAAGTCTACACCGCCAAACACGTTCACGAGCGGTTTCTGGCAGCACCGGGACTCCGGCTAATCCCCGATGGCGCCATAGTTCGTCAGACCATTCTCAAGTCGGTGCAGGCCGCCAAGGTGGCAGTTAGGCTCAGCGATGGCAAGGCGTATGACAACAAGGGGTGTGTTGCCGGCGCCCAGGGCCAGCGCCGGCGCGTCAGCACGGAGGTGCTAACGACGCTACCCCTGGACGATTCGGTGTGGATCGCTTTGGCGAATTCCGAGGCTGCCCAAGCTTGGCTGAAGGAAGATGACCTCAAGAAGCCTGGGGGCGGAAAGAAAGGAGGCAATGATGGCGACGATTTCCCGCCTCCTCCTCCGCCTCCGCCACCGGGGCGAGTTGTTGCGAACACCTGGGAACAGGTTATCGAGTACGCCGGCAACCGCCCTCTCCTTGAGTTGCATTTCATTACGGAATCGCCGAGCGACGCCGCCGCGCTCCTGGGGTTGGCACAACCTCTTGGAGCCGAACAACTCACAGTCTCCGTCGCTACCGGCGGCAGCCTGAAAGACGGTGGCACCATGAATTTCGCTGCCAACGATCTGAAGCCAAACCATCCCGCAAAGCCCCTGACCGTCGCCCAGACCGTGTTCAATTCTCTTGCAGACGGTGGGATGTACGAAGTCGACATGAAACTGTCGTTTGGAAGCCAAGGACGCGGCGGCATGGTGGACTTGTTGCAGCAGGCTTCCGAGGCGGCACCGGAAGCAATGAACGTCAAGGCAGTGTTTGAGAAGCCAACGGAGGGCAACTGATGAGGGTACGTCAGGCGTCTTTTGCAGTTCGTGTCGTCCGCCGGCGCGGTGGGGATGCCGCGATCCTGTACCGCCGCTCGCTTAACGAGAAGCAAGAAGAGCGTCTGACCCGCGTCGCGGCCATTTCGCCACTGGCCTACTCTGCGGGCGCAGGTCTGCTACGGGCGGCGGTGCGCGGATCGCTGGGGGCGGGAACAAAGCTGACGGCCGGCCCGTTTCTGCCGCTGGATAACGACTGGGGTGCCCGCGTGGGGTGTTACGCTTTGGTGGCGTCAGGCCTTCGCAACGCCAATCGTCTGAGCAGAGCCGCCGAGAACTTGCGCCAGGCGGACGGTACGGAAGTCGCGTGGTGGATGGGATTAATGGCTCGTCCAAACAGCACCGGCAAACGCGCCGTGCGTTCTTTGCGAATTCTTACGGAGGCTGTGAAATGACACGAGCCGTTACCCAGGCCAAGCACGCACCCGAAAGCAAGGCGGGGTCTAAACAAGGCGATAAACTGCCTCGGCTGCTTATCGAGGAATGGCTTCCCGCAGCAGCGATCGGCGTCGAGTGCATCCGCGAGCGGTCCACCGGGCAGCAGCCGCCAGACAAACGCCTTCACGTCTGGTGGGCACGGCGACCGCTATGCGCCAGCCGGGCCGCCGTCTTGGCCTCGCTTCTGCCCGCAGACTTTCCACGCGATACGTTCGAGCGCCTGTTGGGGTTTGGGCACAGCTCGCAGGAGCTTGTGAGGATTCGCCAACTCATGGACACAGGCTACCGCGTCGAGGGAGGCTTCAACTGTAATCGCGCATTCAAGACGAACCTGTCGTCCAAACACCTCGATGCTGCCCACGCCGCGGCGCGCAAGCTCTGGGGCGGCGACATCGCCGTCATCGACCCGATGGCGGGCGGCGGATCGATTCCGCTGGAGTCCGCGCGCCTTGGTTTCAAGACGTTCGCCAATGAGTATAACCCTGTCGCCTGCTCCGTACTGGAGGCGACCGTGGACTACCCGCTCCGCTTCGGGCCAGTACTGGCGGTCAAGGCACGCAAATGGGCCAAGGTGTGGCTCGAACGTATCGAGAAGCGGCTCGCCAAGTTCTACCCGGAGCACCGGTTTGCCACGGTGCATGCCTACATCTTCGCTCGCACTGTTCCGTGTCCCGATACCGGTTTCGACACGCCGCTCGTGCCCGACTGGCACCTGCTCAAACGGAAGGGTGAGGACCGCCGCGTTGTCGCTGTGCCCGTGGTGGATGAGAAGAAGGGAACCTGGTGGGTGCAGATCAAGGAGGTTGGCCGCGGGGCTGGACAGATCAGGGAGACCCCGGCGCCAAGCTACGGCGGTGGCAAAGGTATCTCTTTGTTCACCCAGCGGCCGATCCCGGCCGAGTACATCAAGGCAATGGCACAACAGGGCAAAATGAAAAACGCCCTGTATGCCCTAGCAATTAAGACGCCCCAGGGCCTCAAGTTCCAGCCGCCGGAAGAGGCGGACGAAAACGCATTGGTCGCGGCTGAGAAGGAGTTAAGCAAGTTACGCCCGACCTGGGAGAAGGGAAACACCATCCCAACTGAACGGATACCTGTTGGAGACAAGACAGGCGATCCAGAATCGAAGAGCAGGGGTAACGACTTGCCCTTAAAGCGTGGCCAGAACCACTGGAGCGACATGTTCACGTCGCGGCAGTTGCTCTGCTTTGGTACTCTCGTAGAAGAACTCAACCGCTTACGACCGGAGATCGTCGAAGCCGAAGGTGATGAGTCGGGCGAGTCGGTCGTCCATTTGCTGGCGTTCGGGCTAGATAAGTTCGCCAACTGGAATGCAGTCCTATCGTCGTGGAACGCTCCTTGGGGATCGGCCAGAAGCGTGTTTGATCGACACGACTACGCCTACAAGCTCACTTTCTGCGAAATGGCACCTTGCCGCGCAGGTGTCGGGTTGTCCTGGGCAACTGACAACTCGATTGAAGCATGGGAAGAGGTGGCACGCCTCCCGGCCGCAGAATCGCAAACACTAGTTGAGATCTCTCAAGGGTCTGCTACGAGCCTTGCCCACATCGCAAGCGGCGCTGTCACAGCGGTGGTCGTTGACCCGCCGTACGATGACAATGTTCAGTATTCCGAGTTGGCCGACTTCTTCTACGTCTGGCTAAAACGCACGCAGGGGCATCGCCGACCGGAATGGTTCAGCACTTACCTATGCGATCACGGCCAAGAGGCGGTCGTCAATACATCCCGCTTCAAAGCGAAGCACCTCAAGACCAAGGACGCCAAGGCCGAGGCCCGCAAGTTTTACCGCAACTTGATGACCGACACGTTCGCAGAGTGCCGGCGTATCCTGCGCGACGACGGCGTATTGACGGTGATGTTTACTCACAAGAAGCAAGAAGCATGGGAGGCGCTCTTCGCGTCGCTCATTCGCGCCGGCTTCAAGATCACTGCTACCTGGCCGGTCAAGACGGAAGGCTGGCACAGCTTGCATCAGGCGAAGAAGAACGCCGCGCAGAGCACGGTTATTCTTGTCGCGAGGAAGCGTCCATCAGGTGCTGGCGTTGGCTATTTCGACCTAGTGCTTTGTCACAGCTAAAAATTGGGATTGGTCGTAGGGCGGTTTTTTGGGAAGCTGCGTGGAACACGGAGGTGTCCCATGCAGAAGAAGTACATTGTGCGCTTGTCGAAACAGGAACGCAACACGTTGCGGGAGGT
>JAPLNP010000338.1 GCA_026401055.1 Planctomycetia bacterium | reverse complement strand
CGCTAGCCCAAGTTCGCCAGCATTGGTCGATTTGGTGGGAATCTTGTCGTATTTGATCCTCGCACGGAGGTGGGGTTTTTGGACGCAAGTCTTTGTGGCGGGTGCGTTGGGGTGTTCTGGTTGCCGGACGAAGGCGTTGTAGTGAAGACCTTGGTCTTCGGATGGCTCTTGGGCAGGGATAGAATGCGGGCATGTTTATTCGCCCGTGCTACCGCAGGAAGGACGGCAAGCGGCACGCCTATTGGGCGTTGATGGAGTCGTACCGGACCGAACGCGGCCCGCGGCAGCGGGTGGTGGCCTATCTGGGGCAGCTTGAGGAGCCGCAGCGGTTGGGCGTCAAGGAGGCGGCCGAAGGCGGGCAGGGCTTGCGGCAGAAACGGCTTTTCGACGACGTTCGGCCGCAATGGGTCGAAGTCGACGTCAAGCGGGTGCGTGTGGAGAACCGTCGCGATTTCGGCGGTCCTTGGCTGGGGCTCGAACTGGCCGATCGGCTGGGCCTGAAGGAGTTTCTCGATCGCACGATCCCGTCGGGCCGCGAAGACATTCCCCGGTCGCTGATGGCGTTGGTCTTGGTGCTCTGCCGGTTGTGCGAACCGTCGAGCGAGTTGCACATTGTCGAGGTGTTTGCCGGCAACCGCCCGGACGTCACGACGTTGCAGGAGATCGTCGAGACGATGGAGCGACGCTACGGACCGGCCGACCGGATCTGGGTGGGCGATCGCGGCATGGTCTCGGCGGAAAACATCGCCTTTCTGAAGCGAAGCGGGCGGCGTTACATCGTCGGGACGCCCAAGAGGATGCTCCGGCAGTTCGAGCGGGAACTGCTTGCCGAAGACTGGCACCAGAAGGAGAATCGCGTCCTGGCCCACATCCTCGTTTGCTTTCTGGCCTACGTGCTCTGGAAGACGCTCGGCCAGATGTGCCAACAGGCCGGGCTGGGCCATGAACCGCGGCGGGTTTTCGAGGAACTCGGCCGGATTCAGTTGGTCGACGTGGTTCTCCCGACACGCCAAGGCACAGAGATCCGTCGCCGCTGCATCACCCAGCCCACCGACCACCAAGCCATCCTGCTTGCCCGCCTCCGGCTGAACCTTCCCGCCATCCGTCCAATGGAGGGTGTGTAGTGAAGACTTTCAGGATCCGACCCTTGTGGCGCAACGACTTACGTCAACAACTGGCGAAGTTGGGCTAGGCGATCGATCCGCTCTTGGCACGGCGTTACGGCCTCGCCCGCGGCGGCGAGACGATGGGCCGCCGCGCCGGCTTCGGCCAACGCGGCGTGGACGGGGTTTTCCGGGTCGAAACGCCGCAGGTTGATGTAATCGAGTAATGGGCTTCGGCCAACGAGCCGGCCTCCAACTGGACGCACGTTTCCTGGGCGATCACCGGCCGCGTGCCCAACACCGCATCGTCGATCGGCTCGACGACCGCCGCGCGGATCCGCGTGTCCATCCGTCGCCAGATCACCTTGATCGGCGCCGGCGTGTACGGCCCGACGTTGTACATCGAGTAAAACGCCCAGCGGTGTTGATACCGCCGGTACGCCGCCCGGGCGATCAACGCTTCGCGAAACCGCGTCAGATAGGCGAGCGTCCGCGGGTAGCGATCTTGCATCACCGCCTCGTCGATGCCTTTGCGCGACTGCACGTCCTGGGCCAGCAGAAGCCACGTCCGGGGCCGCGCGTGATATCGGGCCACGTCGCCCCATCGCACGAGCGGGTAGAGCAGGTCGGGTTCCAGCACGCACTCGACGGCCTCGACGGCCCGTTTGCCCCGGCCCGGCAGATTCCGCACCAGCACGCCGTCGCCGCGCCTCCCGAGAACCTCGACCCAATACACGCCGTTAGCCCCGCCGCTGTTGGCGCCGAGATGGGCCACATAGTCCGACGGACCAGGGCGCGGGGCCACGTCCGCGGCGGTTCCCTCCGGCAGCACCAGCCAAGGGGAGCGCGGCCGCGCCGGATCAATCGGCCGCGCGGTACACGACTCGCGTGAGAAGCAGCCCTCGGGCACGTCGCCGCCGCGGGGCAAGCGGCCGTCGAGCGTCCATCGCACGTAAGGCACGGGATACGTCGTCTCGCGGCCTTTTTCCAACACGATCGCCGCGGTCCAATTCGCCGCTCCGGCGAAGGGCTGAAACCGGACCATGTCGTCCACGCGGAGCACGCCGAGCGGCTCGCCGGACACGCCCAGTCGAAACCGCCGAAAACCGTCGCCGGCCCCCTTCGTTTGCAGCAACGTTTGGGTGATGACGAAGCCCAGCCGCCCGCCGTGCTTGAGGTAGCGGTCGGCCGCGGCGTAGAGGACCAGCGTCGAGAGGTCTTTCTTGCCGCCGCCGTGCCGGGCCTCCGTGCCGGAAAGCGAGAACAGCCCGTAGTGCCGCCACAGCGGCGCGGTCGCCTCGCGGTACGCGGCCGGCAGATATTCCCACGCGATCCACGGCGGATTGCCCACCACGTAGTCGAACCGCTCGCCTGGTTGAGCCTCGTCAAGAATCGCATCCCTCCGATACACCGGAATCTCGACCGCCGGCTCCGGGCCCAGCAGGTCGCCGATGGCAAGAAGGTAGTTTGCTCGAGCGGTCATCACCGCCAGCGGGTTCAGATCGAAACCGACGACGCTGTCGAGGATTTCCCGGGCAAGTTCGCGGGGCTCCGTCGATCCGCCGCGTGCCCGGCGAATCCGCCGTATCGCCGCCAAGAGAAACACGCCCGAGCCGCACGCCGGATCGAGCAACCGGCCATCCCCGCTGCCCGAGTAGCCCGTCGCGTCCAAGACGTGCTCGGCCAGCCACTCGGGCGTGTAGTATTCGCCGAGGCCGTGGCGGAGCCCTTGGGGGAACAGGTGCTGATACAAACGTCCGAACACGTCCGCGCCGGGCGAACTGGGTGGCACGGAGGCGTACCGGGCGACCTTGCCAGCGATGTCGCGAATCGCCTCGGCAATTTCCGCCGACCACGCCTCGGTGTACCACGCGAAGGGGTCGTCCGCGTTTCGAGTCCGGAGAAGGGTCTCGGCCCACCCCGCCGCCGCTGGCCGCCTCGGCGTCGCCTCGGCCACCAGTAGCTTGACGAGCACCGTGTAATAGGTTTCGAGTGCAAGAACCAGCGGGGCCGGATCAGGATTCTCGCGTGGCAAACCGAACCGCCGGGCGAGTTTACCGAGCTTCGCTGACTGTAGTTTCTTTTCAGGGCCGCCCAAAATCCGCGGATTGCTCTCGCCACCGGGCAATCGCCGGGTGGGTTCCCGAATCGTGGGCCCCGACCAGAGCCCGATAGAATGCCGCCACGGCCCGCCGGGCGGTCGCCGACCGCGGACCGAAATCCTCGGCCAAGGCGTCCGCCCCCGCCACGCGGCGGTCCGATCCGTCGTGCGTCATCCCGGGCATCCCGACAGGGCAAAGAAGTTACGCAATCTTGTCAACGATCCGGATTAGAAGGGCCGGGGCCGAGTGCGTCAATCCGAACGCCCCCCGGCCATGGGGACCACCGTTGCGTCCCGGAGCCGTTTTGGTATGGTGGTACACAGCACGGTGGCACGCCCTGAGGAACGAAGGGCGTGGTCTGACGATTCACCACGCCCTTCGTCCCTCAGGGCGTGCCACCCCATGGGCGCAGTGAACTCTGCGCTGGTCCTAACCGCCAATCCCTAGTGGCAAATCCCTCACATGTCTTACCTCGGGATCGACATCGGCACGACCGGGTGCAAGGCCGGCGTTTTCGACGGGCGCGGACGCTTGTTGGCTCTGGCGTACCGTGAATACCCGGTGCTCGCGCCCGAGCCCGGCTGGGCGGAGTTGGATTCCGCCAGGGTGATCGACGCCTGCCTGGACGCCATCCGCGAGGCTGCGGCCGCCACGGACGACCCGGTCGCCGGCGTGGGCGTCTCGTCCCAAGGCGAGGCATTCACGCCCGTCGCCAAAGACGGCCGGTTGCTCGGTGGCGCGATGGTCTCTTCGGACGCCCGGGCGGCGTCGCTGGTCGGCCCGTGGAGCGAGCGTTTCGGCAACGAGCGGCTCTACCAGATCACGGGCCACACACCCCATCCGCTGTTCACGCTCTACAAGCTTCTCTGGCTTCGCCAACATCAGCCCGACGTGTTCGCCGGCGCGGACAAGTTCTACTGCTTCGAGGACCTGCTGCACGCCCGGCTGGGGCTTGAGCCCGCAATCGCGTGGCCCCTGGCGGGCAGGACCATGCTGTTCGACGTTCGCTTACACCGCTGGGCGCCGGAGATCCTCGCCGAGTTGGACCTCGACGCCGAGCGACTCGCCCGGCCCGTCGCCTCCGGCACCGTCGTGGGAACCATCCCCGCGGCGATCGCCTGGGAGTTGGGCTTGCCCGAGGGAGTGAAGGTCGTCGCCGGCGGCCACGACCAGCCGTGCGGGGCGTTGGGGGCGGGCGTGGTCACGCCGGGCGTGGCCATGTACGCCACCGGCACCGTCGAGTGCATCTGTCCGGCGTTCGAGTCCCCCATCCTCGACGACCGGCTCCGACGCGGAAACCTCTGCACGTACGACTACACCCTGCCGGGCATGTACACCACGGTGCTCTACAGTCTGACCGGCGGCAACCTGCTGCAGTGGTTTCGCAACCAGTGGGGCCAGAGCGAGATCCGCGAAGCCGAAGCCTCCGGCCGCAACGCCTACGACCTGTTGCTCGGGGCGATGGCCGACGAGCCGACCGACCTTTTGGTGCTGCCTTACTTCACCCCCTCGGGCACGCCGTACTTCGACGCCGATCTGCCCGGCGCGATCCTCGGACTCCGGATGGCCACGACTCGGGGGCAAGTGCTCCGGGCGATGTTGGAAGGCGTGGCGATGGAGATGCGGCTGAACGTTGATCTCTTGGAGCAGGCCGGGCTGGCGATCGACGAGTTCCGCGCGATCGGCGGCGGCGCGAACAGCCGCGTGCTCACCCAACTCAAGGCCGACGTCCTCGGCCGGCCGATCACCACGCTCGCGGTCACGGAGGCCGGCTGCCTCGGCGTGGCAATGCTTGCCTGCGCCGCCGTGACGGGCGCGCCGCCGCGGGAACTGGTCGACACCTGGGTTGAAACCCGCGACGCCGTCGAGCCCGACCCCGCCCGCGCCGCCCGGTATGACGAGAAGTTCGACCAGTACAAGGACCTTTATCCGGCGCTGCGAACGTGTTGGCAGCGCGTGGTGAAAAGCGGAAAGCGAAGAGCGGAAAGCGGAAATGACCAATGACCAAGCACCAATGACCAATGTGTGCCGCTTAACACTGGCCACTGACAACCCTCAACCATCAACCATCAACCATCAACCATGAATCATCGAACCCCCAGTCTGTGCGTTTTCTCGATGCTCATCCTCCTGGCGGGCATTCTCCCGGCTCGCGGCGAAGACCGCGAACCGGTCAGCCCCAAGGACGTGATCCGGTTCTTTAATGGTGACAAGCTCGACGGGCTGTACACGTGGCTTGAGCGCACCAAGTATGAGGACCCCGACAAGGTCCTGACCGTCAAGGACGGCGTGGTCCACTTCACCGGCGACGAGAACGGCTACATGGCCACCAAGAAGCGATACAAGGACTATCATCTTGTGGTCGAGTATCGTTGGGGCCAGCGGACGTTCGGCAGCCGCAAGACCATGGCCCGATCGTCCGGCGTCTTCCTCCATTGCGACGACACCGACGGGGCGTATCTGGGACAGTTCATGGCCGGGCTGGAATGCCAGATCATCGAAGGCGGCACCGGCGACTTCGAGCTTATTCCCGGAAAGCGCGCCGACGGGAGCCGGATCCCGCTGTCGATCACCGTCGAGACCGCCAAAGGCCGCGACTACGCCGGCCAGCCCGTCTGGCAAAAAGGCGGCCCGCGCGTTACCCTGACCGACCAGAACGGCTATCGCGTCAGTTGGTTCGAGCACGACCAGCAATGGGAGAACGTCGTGGACTATCGGCCGAAGCACGACCTGGCCAGCCCGGGAAAGGAGTGGACCCGCCTGGACATCGTCTCCGACGGCGGTCACGTCCAGTACCGCGTCAACGGCGTGCCGGCCAACGAGGCGTTCGACGTGTCGCCTTCGTCGGGCAAGATCTGCCTCCAGTGCGAAGGCGCCGAAATGGACTTCCGCCGCTTTGAACTCCACCCGCTGACAACCGACAACTGATGACTGATAACCGATAACCGACAACCGCCTCGGGGAGAACCGAACATGATCCATCCCACCGCCGGCTTCATCGTCTACGGCGTCCACAAAGACGGCCTCCAGGACCCCATGGGCCAACCGTTCATCGACGACGCGCTGGTCGGGCGATCCAAAAAGGCACTCGTCGATCGCGGCATCTCGCTCGTCGAGCACGACCTGGTGATCGCCTCGAAGGCGGAAGCCCGGGCGGCGCTGAAGCGGATGAAGGACGACGACGCGGTCGATTGCGTGATTCTCTTTTCCGGCACCTGGGTTTGGGCCGCCCATCTGATCGCCGCGGTCCGCGATTTCGCCTTGTCGGGCAAGCCGGTGCTGATCTGGACGCACCCGGGCTCGCAGGGCTGGCGGCCCGTCGGCGGACTGGTGTTGCACGGGGCGTTATTGGAGGTGGGCATCGACCACAAGTTCGTCTACGGCGCGGCGGACGACCCCGACGAGATCGGACGGATCACCAGCTTCTGCCGCGCGGCGCACCTCAAGAACCGCCTGAACATGGCCACGCTCGGCACGTTCGGCGGGCGCGGCATGGGCCAGACCTGCGGCGTGGCCGATCCCAGCCAGTGGATGAAGACGTTCGGCGTCGACATCGACAGCCGCGACACCACCGAACTGATCCGCGCGGCCTCGGAAGTGACGAGCGCGGAGTTGGCCGCGCTGGAGCCCCGCGTCAAGAAGCTCTTCGGTGGCCTGCCCCAGCAAAGCGACGTCAACCAACGTTCGATGCGGCTGTACCTGGCGATCAAGAAGCTGGTCGAGCGAAACGGCTGGGACTTCTACACGATCCAGTCGTTCCCGGGCCTGGCCGACGACTACAGCGCAACCTGTTTTGCGCAGAGCATGATGCTCGAAGACGGCGTCGGGACCTCGACGCTCGGCGACTTCAACACGGCGCTGAGCGTGTGGCTCTTGACCCAACTGAGCGGTCAGCCGGTCTACTACGGCGACTTGCAGCACCTCGACAAGGCGACCGGCGAGATCAAGATCATCGGTGACGGGGCATGTCCGCCGTCGCTGGCGGGCAAGCTGGGGCCCGCCGGCTTCGCCGAGCACGGCATTCCGACCGAGGGCGAGGCCGGGGGGCTTTCGGTCAAGCTCGTCTGCCGCGTGGGCGAGGGCGCGTTGGCCCGGCTCGGCCGCGTCGACGGCCAGTTCACGATGGTCGTCACGCGGTGCACGATCTTCGAGCCGCCGGCCGCGCAGCTCGAAGCCCGGCAACGCGAATGCGGAATCCCCTTCTGGCCGCACGGTTTCGTCACCGCCCATTGCGACGTGGATGAGTTATTGGAGTATTGGACCAACGAGTACGCCTGTCTCGGTTACGGCGAAACACTGTTCGACGACCTGGTCGACTTCTGCGGCATGACGGGCATCGAGCCGATTCTGCCGTAAGGCGGTTGTCGGTTGGGTGGCACGTCCCTGAGCCTAAGCGAAGGGCGTGGCGACATCCGCGGCGATTCAGCCACGCCCTTCCTTCGTCAGGGCGTGCCACCCGGCCCGAAGTTGCGTGGCGAGGTTAATCCCATGAAACCTGTACTCCTGAAAGACTTTCGCCCCAAGTCGTTGCTGAACGTCCCGTCGCACGTTCCCGAGAAGGCTCGATTCCCGGTGATCGACGCCCACAATCATCTCTTCGGCGAGCTGCCGGCCGAGCGGCTGGTCGAGGTGATGGACGCCGTCGGCGTGCGGTGCTGGGTGAACGTGACCGGCAACGTCACGATGCCGCTGGTGAACAACACGTACACGATCGCCCGGCGTGAGTTCCGCGTGTTTGCCGAGAACTACATCGATCGCTACCCCGGCCGTTTTGCCGCGCTAACAATGTCCGACTTCGCCCAGTGGGACGACCCGGTGCTGTTGCGCAAAGGGTTCGTCGACGACTGCATCCGGCACCTGGAGGAGGACGTCGCCCTGGGCGCCCGGGGGCTGAAGGTGACGAAGGAGCTTGGCCTGAAGTTCCAGGACCGCGACGGGGTGCTGCTCGCGGTGGACGATCCGCGGCTCTCGCCCATCTGGCGTTGCGCCGGCGAGTTGGGCGTGCCCGTGCTGATCCACGTCTCCGATCCGGTGGCCTTCTTCGAGCCGATCGACGAGCGCAACGAGCACTACCTGACGTTGCAGGAGTTTCCCGGCTGGAGTTTCGTGGACTCGCCGGTCTCGAAGGCCGCGTTGCTGGCCCAGCGCAACCGGATGGTTGCCGCCCATCCCGGCACGACGTTCATTCTTCCGCACGTGGCGAACCTTCCGGAGGACCTGGCGTCGGTGTCGGAGTTGCTCGATGCCAATCCGAACGTCGTCATCGACTTTTCCGCCCGGATCGACGAACTCGGCCGTCAGCCGTACACCGCGCGGGATTTTCTGATCCGTCACCAGGACCGGATTCTCTTCGGTCTGGACATGCCGGTCTCGGTCGAGGCGTACCGCTGCTACTTCCGGTTTCTCGAGACGCGGGACGAGTGGTTCGACTACCCCGACTACATCGGCCGCTTCGGCGTCTACACCCGGTGGAAGCTTTTTGGGCTCGGCCTGCCCGACGACGTGCTGCGGAAGATCTACCACGACAACGCGGCGCGCGTCATTGCCGGGCTACCCGTGTAGGGCGGGGCTCGCAAACCGCCTTCTCGGCGAACCACGGTTCTCGGCAAGCACGCCGTTTGGCCAACGCGCTACGCCCGGCGGAGAACGAGGTACCACTGCTGGGAAATACCCCAGCGGGCGGGCATCTTCGCCTCGATCGCAAGACCGGCGGCCGCGGCATCGGCGGCAAACGTGCCCAGCGAAATGCTCGCGCGAGGGTCGACGCCATGCCTCTTGGAGATATGGGCGAGCTTCCGCAGACGACGCGCCAGCGCGTCGAGCGAGAAGGAATTGAAGAACGAGACCACTATCGGACCGCGGCAAATCCGCGCCAATTCGGCGAGCGCCGCCCGCCGGGTCGGCGGCTCGGCGAAGTGGTGTAAGAGCCGGTTGCAGAAGACCGCGTCGAACTGGTCCGTCTCGAAGCCCGTGCCCATCACGTCGCGGACGCTGAACGTCACGTCCTCGGCGTCGGGGAACTCGCCCGAGTGCCTGAGGCTCTGGTAGTTTTCCCGGGCGGCACGGACCATTGGCGGCGAGGCATCGGCGCCGGTGACGCGGAAACCGCGCTCAAGCAGCAGCCGCGTGGCGCGGCCCGTCCCGCACGGCAGGTCCAGGACCGACGCGCCGCGGGGAATGTACTCCAGCGCGCGGCGAATGGTCCGCTGCTCGCGTTGGTGGCGAGCCAGCGGGCCGTAGGCGTTGGGGTATCCGGCGGCGGCCTCTTCGGTCGCAAAGGTTTGACGCGCGAGCCGGTACGACTCGCCCGGTGCATTGGCGGTTCTCAAACTGGCCATGGCGGCTCCCGCAAGGTGACAGAACCCAGGGCCGGGCAAGATCGCTGTTCTTGCCGCCCGGAAAAGACGGGCGTATGCTATCGGCAACCGTTGAACCGTGCAAGACGGATTAAGAACTGGGGGATTAGGAGCCTGGGATTAGGGGATGAGTGGTGGCGGTGGGTGGCACGTCTCGGAGCCCCAGGCGAAGGGCGTGGCAGACATCCGCCGTGGCTTCGCCACGCCCTTCGTGCCTCAGGGCGTGCCACCCGATTGCGAGAATAGAAAAGGCGGGGAGCGTGGGTATTTTGTGGGGAAAGGAGAACCTTGAGTTCGGCTCCGAGCGCGCGCAAGCTCTGCTCCAACGGCAGGGCCTCGTGAGCCTCGAAGCGGTCATGGCGTTCGGTCGCCCACTTCCGTGCCGGCACCGAGGGCGGAGCGTCTCGGTGGGCGAGTTGGCCGACGGCGAGGCGACGGTTCGGGTCTTTGTGAAGAAACAGGACCGCGTGTTACAGCGGATCCCCCGTCTGACCGATTTGCGCCAAAGCAAGGCGTTCTGGCCCTACCCGGTGTGTGAATGGCGCGGATTGGCCTTGTTTCGCCAGGCGGGACTCCTGACGGCCGAACCGCTGGCACTGGTGCGCCAGGGGTGGTATTCGCCCCGATCGGCCGTGATCGTCCAATCGCTGCCGTGCCAGCAGCATCTAGGCGGGCTGATCCGCGAGGGGCTGCTCCAGCGACTGGAGTTGCCCGCACGCTCGGCCCTGATCGAGGCGGTGGTTGGCACGATCGAGCGGATTCACGGCGCCGGCCTTGGCTGGCGCGGAATGGAATCGAAGCATTTCTACCCACGGCTCGAACCGGACGGCGCCTGGCAAATCTGGCTGCTCGATTGCGAGGGCGTCCACCGCCGCGCGACCCGGGGCGACGTTCGCCACCAGCGCGAGAAGTTCATCCGCAAGCTCCGGGCCGTGCAGGCCGACGACGATTTCGTCGCCGAGATTGCCCGAGGGCTTGGGCTACCCGCGCAAACCGAGCCGCGACCGTGAGGGAGCGGTACAACGCAGCACATTGCCGAGTTTCTACTACCGCTCCCTCACGGTCGCGGCTCGGTTTGGGACCTACGGCCGCGGCGGCAAGCCGGACGTGAACTTCTCGAAATAGCCTGCTTTTTTGACTTCCGGCAGATACGGCTGGAGCGTTTCCCAGGTGAAGAACGCTGCCCCGTTCACGCCGCGACGCTTGGCGATGTTGAGGTAGTCCTCGACTTCCCTGGCTTCGCGGATCTTGCCGTGGCTGGTGCTAATTCCCACGCAAATCGTGAATTCCACGGGCTTTTTCACCTCCGCCAGGACGGCCGCGACGTCGCGGAAGTTGTTGTCGAGGACCTTGAGGTAGTCGTCGCCGTAGCGTTCGCGATAGCAGTAGCCGGTCAGGTTGAGCATGTCGTCGCGATCTCCACGAGCGCCGAGACGACCCATTTCCGGGCCTCCGGGTTTCCGGCGGAGATGAAGCCCATCGGCTCGCCCTTCTTATCACGCAAGGCCCAGTCGGGATGGGCTTTGAGCACGCCCGACGGCTTGTCGTGTCCCGAGGCGAGCACGCACATCGTTGGGTAGACTTGCAGCCCGCGCTGGCGGGCCTCGCGGACGATCACGGCCACCGGGTCCCAGTCTCCCCACGCGCGGTCAGGGATAACCTCGCTCGGGTAATAGGCTTGCCCGCTGGTCGTCGTCACGAACGGGATCAGCACGCGAAGCCCCGAGTCGCGAAAGCGGTCGAGGTTGTCGACGATCGCCCGTTCTCGGGTCGCCGGGTCGTCCTTGTCATGGAACCAGGCGGGCAGATGAATGTACGCGCCCATGAAGGGCTCCTCCGCCCGTAACACGGCGCCGGGAACGATCAGCCCGGCGATGACGAGGACGAAGCAAGCCGTCGGCAGGATGTTCGGCTTCTTCATGCGAACGCTCCTTGTCACAGGTAGTCGCCAAACAGTTCCTTGCTCGGGCGGGGGATGACAATTTCGGAGACCAAGAGGCCGCGCTTGCGGGCTTCGGCGACGCCGGCCTGGACTCCGGCGCGGACGTTGGCGACGCTGCCGGTCATCAAACACAGGCCCTTGCCGCCCAGGGCCATCGCGATGTGGATGCGGAAGAGCGTCACCCGGGCGGCCTTCGCGGCGGCGTCGGCGGCGGCCAGGACGCTGGTGCCGCTGAACGTCTCGATCACGCCCAGCGCGTCCACCTCGTCGGCGCTCAAAGCGACCGATTGGCCCAGCGCGGGGAAAACCGACTCGTGGACGTTGGCCAGGGTCAACGAGTCGATCACGGCCTCGTCGGCCTGCTTCAAGCCGGTGTCGATCGCCGCCTCGACGTCGCTGACGCTCCCGCCCAGAACGATGATGTACTTGCCCGAGCAGATCGTCCGCGCGATCAACACTTCGACCGACGCGGCCTTGAGCATCTCGTCCTGGGCCTTGTAGCCGATGCCGATGCTCGACAGTTCGATCACCCCGATGGATTTTGGGACGGCCATGATGGTTCCTCAGGTCCGGTTATGTCGTTCTATCCGATCCAGACGACGCCGTTGTCGATGGCGGTGACCGTGCCGTCGATCGAGGCGTGGACCGCCGCGCCGAGAGCGGGCTTGCCATCGGCCACCGCCGGGCGGCCGACGACCTGGCCTTTGGCGACGCGGTCGCCCACGCGGACGGACGCTTCACAGGGAGCGCCGATGTGCTGCTTCAGCCGGATGCCGACCTTGGCGGTCCGGAGCACCTCGTCGCGAAGCGGCCCCACGTTGCGGAACTGCCGAAGGCCCAGCTTCTGCATCAGCCGGGCGGTCGGCGTCTTGCGATTCGCCATGTGCAGTTCCGGTCGCCGGGGATCGAACGGCGGGTTCTCGTAGCGTTTCTTCTCGGCCAGCAGCCGGCGCTTGTTCTGGGCGCAGACGTTCTTGGGGTCCAAGTCCTCGGGGCAGGACATCATCGTACACAGGTTGCACTCGCAGCAGAAGGCGGTGCCGATCACGTTGGCCTCGCCCACGAGGTTGAACTCGAGGCTTCGCATCGCCCGGTGCGGCTCGATCGGATGGCCCAGCAGCCAACGGGGACACAGTTCGGTGCAGAAGCTGCACTGGTCGCACGCCGAGCGGCCGACGCGGACGATCCGGGGCCAGTCCTGGCGATAGCGGCGGACGACGACGTGCTCGTCGGGCAGAACGATCACGCCGCCGGTTGTCTTATCCACGAGCGCGTCGTGGTTCGTTTCGAGCCGGCCCATCATCACGCCGCCGACGATGTAATTGGCGTCCGGCACGGTCGCTCCGCCCGCCGCGGCGACGCACTCGGCCAGCGTGATCCCGACCGGCACGCGAAGCGTCGCCGGCTCGGCCACCGCGCCGGCCACGGAGAGGTACTTGTCGGTCACCGGACGGCGATCGGCCTGGGCGACGTTCAGGGCCGTCTCGACGTTCATCACGACCGCGCCGACCGCCAAGGGGATCTTGCCCGGCGGAATCACCCGGCCCAGCACGTCGTAAACCAGGATGAACTCGTCGCCGGCCGGATAGGCGTCGCGCAACGGGGCGATCTCGATGCCCGCCGAGAGCCGGGGGCGCAGCAACTTGATGACGTCGCCGTACTTCTCCTTGATGCCGATCACGCCGCGTTTGGCGCCGACAAGTCTCATGGCGATGGCCAGGCCCTCGATGACGCCGTCGCCATGGGCTCGGAGCACCTCTTTATCTTTGTGCAGGAGCGGCTCGCACTCGGCGGCGTTCACGAGGACGGTGTCGGCCTGGGCGGCCAGTTTGACGTGGGTGGGGAATCCGGCCCCTCCCGCTCCGACCACGCCGGCCTCGGCGACGTCGTGTACCGTGATGCGTGACATTATGACCTCTGGGCAGATTATACCGTCAAGACCCATTAGTATAGCTTTTTGCCCGGCAGCAAGACAAATGGCCCGGGACCGAATTCCTGGCCTGGGGGAGAATCGGTGGGCATTCGGGGGGTGATTTGACGAAGTTAGTTGTCAGTTGCCGGTTGAGAGTCCAGATTGTAGCCTGGTTCCTACCAAGGATCGGCGAGGAAGCAAGTGTCGCCTTTCGCTCCGCGAAAGTGGCGTTCTTTGGCCTTTCGCTGGCGCGAAGGACCGCTACTTTCGCGGAGCGAAAGGCGACGTTGCGGCAGTTCTTGATTCGCCGGCCCTGACAACTGGCCACTGACAACCGACCATGGAACCTGATTCAACCATCCTGGTCACCGGCGCCACGGGCTTCATCGGCACGCGGCTGGTCCAGGCCCTTGTCTTGCGTGGGCACCGGGTTCGGGCGCTCAGCCGCCGGGACCGTCCCGCGCCGCTGCCGGGGTTCGACCGCTCCGGCGGCGACCCATTGCGGCACGAGCGCGTCGAGCTGGTCCGCGGCGATATCACCGACCGAGAATCGCTCGACCGGGTCGTCCAGCGGTGCGACTACGTCTTCCATCTGGCCGCCTACGCGAAGAATTGGGCCCCCAGCCCGCGGACGTATTACGAGATGAACGTCGACGGGATGCGCAACGTGTTCGACGCCGCGAGCCGCTCGGGCGTCCGACGCATCGTCTGGACTTCGTCGATCGTCACGCTCGGCCCCACCCCGCCGGGCGAAATCGGCGACGAAGCCATGCCGAGGATTACCAGCCCGTGCTACACGGAATACGAAGCGAGCAAGCTGGCCGCCGAGCGGGAGGCCCTCGGCTACGTCGAGCGGGGACTGCCGCTGGTGATCGTCAACCCCACTCGCGTGTACGGGCCGGGGCATCTCACCGAAGGCAACGCCCTGGCCCAACTGATCGACGACTACGACCGGGGCAAGGTGCCCGTGCTGTTGAACCGCGGCGTCAACGTCGGCAACTACGTCCTGGTCGACGACGTGGTCGAAGGGAACATCCTGGCCATGGAAAAGGGCCGCGTCGGCGAACGTTACATCCTCGGCGGACAAAACGCCTCGCTTCGCGAGTTCTTCCGCGCGATCGACCGCGCCAGCGGCAAGCGGCACATTCAGATTCCGATGATGAAAGTGTCGCCGCTTCTGTTCGCCTGGCTGCAACAGAAGCGGGCCGAGTGGTTCGGCGTCTATCCCAAGATCACGCCCGGCTGGGTGCGGACGTTCGCCGTCGATTGGGCGTTTCGCTGCCAGAAAGCCGAGCGCGAGTTGGGCTACCGGCCCACCGGCCTCGACGAGGGCATACGGCGGACCTACGAGTGGCTCCTGCGCGTCAGGGAGGAGCAGACATGAGCCGCGGTTTGCTCGAGCCCGTGCTGGCCGCCTTCCGCGACCGGCAGCGGAAGCCGACGATCATCCTGCTCTGCTCGGCATTCTTGCTGATCGCGTGGAAGTACGGCGGCTCGCCGGCGTTCTACCAGCAATGGCTCCGGCCGCGCGGCGTGTTGTTCGACGATCCGGCGGCCACGGCGGGCATGTATTCTCTCGTGTCGTGCTTCGTCCTGCTGGGCGTCGTGCCCGCGGCGATCGTGAAGCTGCTCTTCCACGAACGATTGGCCGACTACGGGGTGCAACTGGGCGATCGGAGGCGGACGTTCCGGTCGATGTTGCTCTTGGCGCCGCTGTTCGTCTTGGGCGGCTACCTGGCGTCGCGCGACCCGGCGGTGGCCGCCGTGTATCCGATCAACCCCGCCGCGGGCCGCATGTTCGGGCTGCACGCGGCGACGTACGTCCTGTTCTACCTCGGCTGGGAGTTCCACTTCCGCGGCTTCATGCAGTTGTGGCTCCGCGAGAGCTTGGGCGACGCGAACGCCCTGCTGGTTCAGGTGCTGGCCTCGACCCTGCTGCACATCGGCAAGCCGGGCAG
>JAPLNP010000602.1 GCA_026401055.1 Planctomycetia bacterium | reverse complement strand
CGTGGAATCGGGCCGGCAACAGCCGCTTCATGGAATACTGCGACGGGCACGTCCAGGGCGTCAACGGCCAAAAGAACGTCCGCAAACGGTTGGCGACGGACTGGCTTTGTCCCGAGAAGCCCGAATACCGGCCGCTGATCGCCCAAGAGACGTGGGACAAGGTGCAGGTCAAGGCGGCCGCGCTTCACGACAAATACCGGGCACCAACGACCGCGCCTCGCACGGCCGAACTCTGGCTCCGCGGGCTGGTCGTCTGCGGCTGGTGCGGCAAACCCATGCGGGCCTACGTCGGCTCGAAAACTAACAATCAGCCGCCCGGCTATTCGTGCTCAGGCTACATGCAGCACGGCAAACGCAATCCCCACGGCTGTAAGCAGCACCATGTTCCCCACGAGTTCTTGGAAAGGCTCGTGCTCGACTACTTGACCACGACCGCTCCAGAGGTCAAGTCGCTGTTGGACGCGGCCGAGGCCGACGACCTGGAAGCGGCCCGACCCTTGTTGGACGCCATCGAAAGCGCCCGTCAAGAACTCGGCGGCGTGTGGTGCGAGATGGTGGCCTTTGTGGCAGACTACTTCCAAGGCAGCAAGGCCCGGCGGAAGGCGGAACGGAAGCTGAGCATCGAAGAGCTTTACAGTGCCTCTTACCGCCACGTTCGGCCTCAGATTGAAAAGGCCGTCGCCGCCAAGGAAAGCGAGTTGGAGTCGTTGTTGGACAGCTTCGCCGGCCTGTCGCCCAAGCTGAAGGAACGTGCCAACCGCCGCGGCGAAGCCCTGCAAGAGGAGATCGACGCTCTGAAGCGTGACCTTGGCAACCTTCGCATCACCTGGGACCGGATCAAGGAAGACCTGCGCCAGCGCAAGGCCGCCCTGGACCACGCCGTCAGCACCTTGAACGAGGAGGGCCGTCACCGCCAGAAGGCCGAAGCCGTGCGGACGGTGGTTGACCGGATCGTCTGCCACTTCCAATCGCACGGCAACCGGCATAAACTGACACGTATCGAGGTTGCCGCGTCGGAGGATGGGGCCATCCAGCCCCGGACCTTTCCCGAACCACGTCCTCGAGGGCTTTCACGGCTTTCAGTTCCACGACGAGTTCGTGCTCGACCACGAGATCGAGTCGGTGAACGCCCGCCTCCTCGCCTTCGAAAACGACTGTCACCTCCTTCTCCGACTGGAAAGCAATGCCACGATGTCGCGGCGCCATTCTCAGCGCGCTGTGGTAAATCGATTCCAGGAAGCCGGGTCCGAGTTCCCCGGTGCACGGCGATCGCAGCTTCGATGGCACCCGATGACAGCGCCAACTCATGCGATCGGGCTACATCACACGGGAGATCGGCGGGAGGCCCAGCCTCAGTAGCGCGAGTTCGTCTGGCCTGACATGCATCAGGGCTGTTTGTGTTGGGATGATCCATCGAGATCGCCGTCTGCTTGGATTTGTCTGTCGTTCAACCTGTCAGGAGGCCGTTCTCCTTCTCCAGTCGCCCCCTCTTCTACCTTGTCATTCTCGCCGTCTGCACCCTTTGTGTCCACTATCCACGACCGAAGCAACGAACCCCCCTGTCGAATGTATTGGCTATAGCTATCGTGGTAATGTCTAACTACGCAAGTGCGCTAGTATGGAGGCTGTTTATGGCGGCTCTGGACCACCCGGGTGCACGTCAGCTTTTGCGATCTCGGGTTGGGGGACTGGCGGGTTTGGGGCGGCGGGTGAAGGGGTAGCCGGGACGCGTTTTCAGGTGTTGGACCAGGCGATTGTCGTCGCAGAGGGCTGCGGCGCGGACCTGGAGGAT
>JAPLNP010000425.1 GCA_026401055.1 Planctomycetia bacterium | reverse complement strand
GGCAAGGTTCCGCGCCGCCTGCCACTGCAACACCGATTTCAGCACCAGCGTGACCAGGGCGAGAATCGCCAAGAGCGAGGCGACCGCGAACGCCGCAACGGAATTGTATTCGTTGTAGAGGTTCTCCACCTGCAAGGGCATCGTGTTCGTCTGCCCGCGAATGTGGCCCGAAACGACCGACACGGCCCCGAATTCGCCCATCGCCCGGGCGTTGCAGAGCACCACGCCGTAGAGCAGCGCCCACTTGATGTTCGGCAGCGTCACGCGGCGGAAGATCTGCCAGCCGCCGGCGCCGAGCACCCGGGCGGCTTCCTCTTCCTCGGTGCCCTGCGATTGCATCAGGGGGATCAGTTCGCGGGCGACGAACGGGAACGCGACGAACAGGGTGACGAGAATGATGCCCGGCACGGCGAAGATGATGCGGATGTCGTGCTCGGCGAGCCACGGTCCCAGCCAACCGCTGCGCCCGAACAAGAGCACGAACACCAGCCCGGCGATCACCGGCGAGACGGTAAACGGCAAGTCGATCAGCGTAATCAGGATATTTCTGCCCCGGAACTCGAACTTGCCGATCGCCCAGGCGGCGGCGACGCCGAAAAGCGCGCTGGCGGGCACGGAGATCGCCGCGGTGAAAAACGTCAAGCGAATGGCCGCCAAGGCCTCCGCGTCCACGAGCGATCGGAAGTACAACGTCCAGCCCTTGGCCAGCGCCTCGGCGAACACCGCCACCAACGGCACCAGCAAGAACAAGCCGAGGAACGCCAAGCCGATGCCGATCAACACGCACCGGACCCAAAGCGGCTCGGTCGTCGAGGCCGCGCGGCCGTGTGGCGTCGAGGTCGCGCTCGGCCGAAGCGTTACCGTCTCCCCAAGCACGATGACGGAATCTTCGTTCATCGGTATCGCGCGCTCCACCATTGCAGGAGGTTGATCGTCAGCAGCAAGGCGAACGAAGCGGTGAGCATGACGACCGCGATCACCGTCGCGCCCTCGAAATCGTACTGCCCAAGCTTCGTGATGATCAACATCGGGGCGATTTCCGTCTTCATCGGAATTCTGCCGGCGATGAACACCACCGAGCCGTATTCGCCGAGTCCCCGAGCAAACGCCATCGCGAATCCGGCCAGCAGCGTGGGAAAGACGGCCGGCAGAATCACCCGGATGAACGTCTGAAACCGGTTAGCCCCCAGGCTCGCCGCCGCTTCCTCGATCTCGGGATCGAGATCCTCCAACGCCGGCTGGAGCGTCCGGACCACGAAGGGCAGACCGATGAACGTCAACGCGATGACCACGCCCAGCGGACAATACACCGCCTGGATGCCCAGCGGCTCCAGCCAGCGGCCGATCCAGCCGGTGGGAGCATAAACCGCGGTAAGCGTGATCCCCGAAACCGCCGTCGGCAGCGCGAAAGGCATGTCGACGATCGCGTCGACGAGCTTCCGGCCGGGAAACGTGTAACGGACCAGAATCCACGCGACGATGAACCCAAACACCGCGTTGATCGTCGCCCCGATGAGCGACGCGCCGAAGCTCAATCGGTAGGATGCCAACACGCGGGGATCGGTCGCCGCCGCGGCGAACCGAGACCACTCGATGCCCGAGGCACGCGCGTACAACGCCGCCAGCGGGATCAACACGATCAGGCTCAGATACGTGAGCGTGAAGCCCATCGTCAGCCCGAAGCCGGGCAAAACGCTTCGCTGTCGCAGCGCGAGTCGCACGGTGGTCTCCTAGGGCTTGTAAATCTGGTCGAACATGCCGCCGTCGTTGAAGTGCTCCTTCTGCGCCTTCTGCCAGCCGCCGAACACGTCGTCAATCGTGAACAACTCGACCTTCGGAAATCGCTCCAGGTACTCCCTGGCGACGAGATCCGGACGTATCGGGCGATAGTAATGCTTCGCCGCCACGGTCTGGCCCTCGGACGAGTAAAGGTGCTCCAAGTAGGCCTCCGCCACCTTGCGGGTTCCGCGCTTGTCGACCACCTTGTCCACCACGGTCACCGGCGGCTCGGCGAGGATGCTCACCGAGGGGACCACCAACTCGAAATTATCGGGCCCCAATTCGTTGATCGCCAGGAATGCCTCGTTTTCCCAGGCCAACAGAACGTCGCCCATCTTCCGCTCGACAAACGTCATCGTCGACCCCCGCGCGCCCGAGTCGAGCATCGGCACCTGGCTGAAGAGTTTCGTGACGAACTGTTTGGCGGCCTCCTGGGCCTTGGCCACGGCCTCGGCCTGGTTCGGATCCTTGAGTTTCGCCAGATCGCCCAACTCCTGCTTCAGCGCGTATCCCCAAGCCGCCAAGTAGTTCCACCGCGCTCCGCCCGACGTCTTGGGATCGGGTGTGATGACCGTGACGTCCGGCTTGATGAGGTCGTTCCAGTCGTGAATCCCCTTGGGATTGCCCTTGCGAACCAGGAAGACAATGGTCGACGTGTAGGGGGAGCTATTATGGGGCAGTCGCTTCTGCCAGTCGGCCGGAACCAAGTCCGCCTTCTCGTGCATCGCGTCAATGTCATAGGCCAACGCCAGCGTGACCACGTCGGCTTCGAGGCCGTCGATCACCGCCCGGGCTTGCTTGCCCGCTCCGCCGTGCGACATCGACACCGTCACGTCCTGGCCGGTCGTCTCTTTCCAGTACCGGGCGAATTCCTCGTTGTATTCTTTGTAAAGCTCCCGCGTGGGGTCGTAGGAGACGTTGAGCATTTCGATGGCCCCACCGTCATCCCCCTCGGGGCCGCCCGAACCACCGCACCCAACGACCGTCAAGAGGCCCCCGACAATCAGAGCCACGGCCGACCATCGCCCCCACCCCAGGTGGGACCTAGCGGACTTTCTCGCTCGCATCATGCCTCTCCCGTGTGTTTTGTCACCTCTGGAGACGACCGCGTCTCCAAGCAAGATCGACCCACGCAAATCGCGTACCCGAGCCAGAATGCCCGGTTTCGGCCGGATTCTGCGATTCTAACGCTTTCGCACGCCTCAGGCCGTGTCCGATAATGGAGGACCCATCATATGTGATGGCTTGAGTGTCATATAACACAGACACGCGCATCCAAGAAAAGGAGTCCCGACGCTCGATCCCCCCAGAGATACTATTGGCTGTGTCTGGAGGCCGGCAGTCCTTCCGGCTCAGAATCCACCCTATGAACGGCGACTCATCGAGCGACCTTGCCCCCGCGACGGCTTTGTGTTAGCAAACGGCGTTCCCACGCGGTCCCGGCCCAACACAATGCACGAACCACCTCCCGAACCACTGGTCGATCTGGTCCGCCAACTCGGACTGGCCACCGCCGAGCAGGTGGCCGCCGTCGGGCGACGCGCGCGGCGGTTGGCCCGAGGACTGCCCCTGTTCGCCTCGGTTTGGGTCGACGCCCTGGCCCAAGCCAGGATCCTCACGCCCCTGCAAGCCGCCGAAATCAACGCCGGACGCGGGGCGATGCTGCGCCTGGGCCCCTACGTGCTGTGCCGCCGGCTACCCTCGCTCGGGTTTGCCGCGTGCTACGAAGCCCGAAACCCGGACCGAGCCCGGCTCATCCGACTGGCCGTGATCGAAAAAGGGGTCAGAACTATTTTTTGCCAAGAGACCGTGCTGACTCCCGATTCGCCCCAAAAAATCGTTCTGACCCCTTTTTCTCGGCTCGAGCGGCTCGCCGCCGAGTCCAAGTCGCTCGACCTCTCGCTGCTGACGCCGGTCGAAGAGGTCGGCGCCGAGGACGGGCGTCTCTGGGCGGCGTGCCGGGCAATCCACGGCCGGACCGCCGCCGAGTGGATCGTTCACCACGGCCGTTTCCCGCCCCAAGCCGTCCTCGAAATCGCCCGGCAAATGATGCCCGCGATGGTCGCTCTGGAAACGTCGGGCATGGTCCACGGCGACATTCGGGCGACGACGCTTGTGTTGGAGGACGCCGGCATGCCGTATCGCCGGGCGGTGTTGCCGCAGCCGGGCCTTCGGGCCGCGGTGCGTCCGGTCGAGGGCTACGCCCATGCCGATTTGCCCCCCGAGGCGTTCGACGGCATCGCGCCCGAACGAATCCGCGAGCCGTTGCCGCCGAGCACTCGGTCCGACGTCTACGCCTGCGGCTGCTTGTGGTGGCACCTGTTGACCGGCCGATCGCCTTTGCCCGGGGGCAATGCGTTGGTCAAACTCCGGGCGGCCGAAGCGGCCGAGATCGCCGACGTGCGGCGGCTGGCCCCCGACACGCCGGTGCCGCTGGCGGCGGCCATCGCGTCATGCCTCGAACGCGAGCCCGAGCGGCGGTGCGAGTCGATGGAACACCTGGCCGCGATACTGGGCCCGGCGACGCGACGCGGCAGCGCGATTCTCCGCCGGTGCCTGGCTCAAGGCGCCGACCGACCCGCACGTTGGAGAGTGCCGCTGCCGGCCATCTCCGAGATGCCCGCCGCGCGGCGCAGTCCGCTGTGGCTTGCCGTGGCGATTGCGTGCGTCTCGGCCGTGGCGGCGGTGGCCTGGGCGGTTTCTCGCGGAGGGCTGCCGGGCATGGTCCCCGCGGAATCGCCCACGGCGCCGCTCGCACAACCGGTTTCGACCGTGGCACAGCCGCCCTCGGCTGTGCAAGATCGTTCGACACAGCCGAGGGCGGCCGTGCCACAGGGCATCCCGGAGAAGGAACCTCCGCCGGCCGAGCCGGTCGCAAAGACGAGCGCGCGGGATGACGCCAAGGACCTGGTCCTCGGCTCGGGTGGGCCGCTGGCCGTCGACGTGCTCGCGATCAAGCCGGGCCAGCGCGTTCACGGCGGCCCGGGCAAACGGCCGATGCTGATGGTTCCGCGCGCCGGGCTGGTCATCGCCGCGCCCGACGTGCGTTTCGAGAACGTCGATTTCACGTGGGACCACGCCGACGATCCGGCGGACGGCTCGGCGGCGATTGTTCGGTTGCAGACCTCCGGGGTCGAGTTTCGCGGCTGCACGTTTCGCTCGACGAGGCCGGCAACGGCGGCGATCCGCTGGACCCACCCGGTCGACCGCGCGGCGGCCAAGACGACGCTGCCCAGCGGCCAGGTGCGACTGGAAGACTGCGTCTTTCGCGGCGTGGACGCGGCGGTCGATTGCCGGACGATCGGGGCGGTGGCCGTCACGATGGCGAACACGCTCGACCTGGGCAACGGCCCTCTGATCCGCTTGGACCATGCCCCGGAGGCCGACGAGCCGGTGTCGATCGACCTCGCCCGGACCACGCTCCGCGAGTGCGGCCCGCTGGTCGAGTGCCGCCAGGGGAAGCCGACTTCGCCGGGCAAGATCCTCATCCGGACGATCGGATGCGCGCTCTTGCCTCGCGAGGGGTCGGCCCTGCTGCGGTTCGCCGGAGACGATTCGCCCGAGCCGCTCTTGGGGCAGATCACGTGGGAAGGCCAGGGCTCGCTGGTCGGTCCCCGGGCGGTGATCGCCGCCTGGCAGCATCCGGACGGGCGGAGCGAGACCTTGAACGACGCGGCGGTCTCGATCGACGGCCTGGTTCGCAGCGACGTCGACTTCGCCGGCCCGGCCGGCGAGGATCCGGCGACCAGCCGCATCACGCGATGGCAAGCCCCGCTCCGCTCGACCGATCCGCCCGGCATCGACCCGGAGCGGTTGCCGAAAGTGGTCGGTGGAGATGCTGATCGCAAGAGAGAATGAGATGATCCAGGTGGCACACCCTGAGGAACGAAGGGCGTGGTGCATCGGCAGACCACGCCCTTCGCCCGAGGCTCAGGGACGTGCCACCCACCGGCCAACTACCGGCAGAACGCCCCGTAGTAGAGCAGGCCGACGATGGTTTTCGCGTCGCGGATGCGGCCGTCGCGGACCATTTCCAGGGCGTCGGGCCACGCGGTCAGCCGGGGCTCGATCTGCTCGCCGCCTTCGAGGTTCGTGGGGCCGGGCGTCAAGCCGGTGGCGAGAAACAGGTGCATCCGTTCGTCGAGGATGCCGGGCGACATGAAGAACTCGGCCATCGGGCGGATCGACTCGGCCCGATAGCCCGTCTCCTCGGCCAACTCCCGCCGCGCCGTCTCGATCGGCGCCTCGTCCGGCTCTCGGGTGCCGGCCGGCAGTTCCAGCAGCGTCTCGCGCACGGCGATCCGGTAGTTCTCGATCAGGCAGATCCGCCCATCGTCCAACACCGGCAGAATCGCCACCGCCCCGGGGTGGCGAACAATTTCACGGACGTGTTCCTTCCCGTCATCGGTCCGAAGCACCTCGCGGACCACGCGGAACAGCCGGGCGTCGCGCAGCACGCTCGGGTCGTACATTCGATGGAAAAAGTACA
>JAPLNP010000180.1 GCA_026401055.1 Planctomycetia bacterium | reverse complement strand
CGGTCAAGCACCCGCCCGCGCCGAACCGGCTGTGGAGTTCGTCGAAATCCAATTCGCCCCAGCCGGCGAACAAGTCGGGATGCGACTCGACGGTCTGGTGAACGATCGGATTGGTCCGCTCGTCGAAGCGGCGGTAGACGAGTTGCGTGGGGCTCACGAAGAACTCGTCGGGCTCCACGCCCAGCCCCTTGGCCAGGCGATGAATGGTTCGCGGATGGGGTCGGTTCCGCCCGTCGAGAATGCCGGAAATCGTCCGCCGATCCAGCCCCGTCCGCTGGACGACTTCCTTGAAAGAGAGTCCCTGCTCGGCCATCACGCGCCGCAGGTTCTCGCCGGTATGTTCGCCCATGGCAAGGTTCCTCGTCGACCGAGAAGCCGTGTTGGAATCGCCGAAAACACCTCTTGACAGAGCCATGGACATATGTATACTACATGTCGCACTCCGCCGTCAAGGGGTGCCCGGACGTTTTTTTCACGCGATTGCCCGCCGGGGGACAGCTTTATGACAGGCAACAGCCACCACGGCCCGATGGTTCGGTATCGAGTCTGGCTCGCTCGATATTCCGCTGGGCAGCCGAAGAGCCATGAAGACGTACCGCTCGATACGGTGGCATTAGAACCAGCCGAACGGGGGACGTTTTCGACGCGGGGGGCGAATCGCTACGTTCGGGCGTTCAATCGGGCGATCCTCCGGCAGACGGACTGCAAAATTTGGGCGGTCGCCGTGCCCGTCGCCGTGCGATACGAAGGGGACATCCAAGCCGGACGAGAACTCCCGCCGGCGCGCAAAAAAAACCCGCTGTGCGTCTGTTAGGCGTCGACGCACAACGGGCTCACACCGCGGGGTATACCTAACGCCTCGTGCGGTGTCCCTGTCAAGACGGGCCCGGCGAGGCAACCGTGACGGACGTCCTGACACCTTAATTCTACCTCAAAAACGGCCGAAGGAAAGCGATTTTCGCGCGAGGCCGACCATTTTTCGGGCCCTTCCCTTTCTTGCCGGAAGAACCACTCTTGTTGGGGGAGACTCGTTTGAGTTGCTGCACGGCCAATCAAGGGCTTCACTCGGCCTTGAGCATGGCGTCCAGGCCCGCGATCTTGAACACCCGCTTGATGTACGGGCCGACGTTGACGATCTGAAACCCGTGGTCGCCGGCCTGCTGCCGGCCGTAGATGCAAAGCCGCAGGAAGGCCGACGAGATGAAGTCCACGCCGTCGAGGTCGAAGACGACCGGCGCGCTCGATCCGGCCACCGCGCCGCGCACGTCCGTCTCGATTTCCGCGCACTTGGCGCTGTCCAGGCTGCCTTCAAAGCGGATGACCAGCTTTTCACGGGGTTCGCACGAGGGGAGCATGGGGTTTGCCTTTCTCAGAAATTCTTGTTGAACGCCCGCGTGATGGCCGCGGCGTCCAGCGACTCGTCGTAGTACAGGTTGAGGTCGAACTGCTTTAGCCGCTGGTTCTCGCGCCGCCGGGCGATCAGCTGGATGTTCAGCAGATGAGAAGCGGTGACGTTGTCGGTGGTGATGTTCTTTCCACCGGTGCCGCAGCCGAGCGTCAGCGACGGGTGGAGCATGTTGTAGATCCCCCCGACGGCGCCCTGGGACGACGGGGTGTTCACCATAATCCTTCCCGCGTTCATCAAGGCGGCGAATTCCTTGATTCGCGCGTCGTCGTTGGAGAAGATGCTGACGGTGTGCCCGATGCCGCCGTGGAAGTTCAAGTCGATGCACAAGTTGACGGCGCTGGGGAAATCCTCGGCGACGTACCAGGCGAGAATCGGCGCCAGAACTTCCGAGGACAAGGGCCACTCGGGTCCGACGCCGCCTTGCGGGGCAAGCAGAAGCTGAACGTCGGCCGGCAGATCGAGCCCGGCCATCCGCGCGATCTTCGCGGCCGGCTGTCCGACCACCGCCGGATTCATCACGCCCTCGGCGGCATCGAACGCAACGCGCTCGAGCTGGATCACTTCGGCGTCGGACAGGAAGTGCGCGCCGTGCTTGCGAAACTCCGCGGCGACCTCTTCGGCGACGGCCTTCTCGACAACCACGGCCTGCTCGCTGGCGCAGATCGTGCCGTAGTCGAAGAGCTTCGAGATCATGATCTGCTCGACCGCGAACGGGACGTCGGCCGACCGCTCGATGCACACGGGCACGTTGCCGGCGCCGACGCCGAGGGTCGGCGTGCCCGAACTATACGCGCTCTTGACCAGTCCCGCCCCGCCGGTCGCCAGAATCAGCGCCAGGCACTTGTGGCCCATCAGGGCTTGGGTCAGTTCGCGCGAGCAATCGTCCAGCCATTGGACGCAGTGCTCGGGCGCATCGGCCTCCAACGCCGCGCGGTAGCAGATCTGCGCCGCCTCGTCGCTCGACCGCTTCGCCTTGCGCGAGGGGCTGAGAATAATCGGGTTGCGGGTCTTCAAGGCAATGAGGATTTTGAAGATCGCCGTGGACGTGGGATTGGTGACGGGGATGATCGCCAGAATCGGCCCCACCGGCTGGGCGATTTCCACGATCCCCGTGATCGGATCTTCACTGATGATTCCGACCGTCTTCAAGTCGCGGATGTCTTCGTAGACGAATTGGCTCGCCACCACGTTCTTGATGACTTTGTCCTGCCATTTTCCCAGGCCGGTTTCCTCCTGGGCGAGCTTCGCCAGTCCGACCCGATGCGCAAAGGCGGCCTCGTACACCGCCTTCACGACCCGATCCGTCTGTTGCTGCGTGAACTGGCTAAAGACCGCCGCCGCGGCGCTCGCCCGTTGAAAATACTGCTCGACGTCGGGCAGTGGACTGACGGTTGCTCGATGCACGTCGTGTTCTCCGGATGGCGTAAGTCGGCGATGACACCCCGCCGCGGGCCTGGGCCAGACGGGAGCGACTGAACAAGAATAGGTCACGCTCGCTTCCGGAGCCGGCTCGCGCAATCGTCTCCGCCGCCAAAATCGATACCCTCAACAGCGCCGTATAGTTGCCGTGAGAGGCGGCAACCGTCCGGTCGCGGGTGCCAGCGGCGGCTTGTCTGCCGCTGCCCGGAATCGCAGGGGCGGGCAAGCCGCCCCTGGCATCCAAACGGGAGGTCCTTGTGAGGTTCTCGATACGGACGAAGCTGGTGCTGGCCATCGGCGCGCCTCTGCTGGCGGTCTACCTGGGCATGGCTTGCTGCGAATACTACTTGGGCAGAAGCGAGGCGCTGGCCAACATGCGGTCGCGTCTGACCGAATTGGCCGCTCGACAAGCAGCCGAGCTCGACGGCGATCTCTCCAAGGCCGAGGAACTCGCCCGCACGCTGGCCCTCTCGGTCGCGTCGTCGCCCACGCTCTCGGCCGATCAGGTCCACGGGCTGCTCCGGGACAACTTGCGCGGCAATCCGGGAGTCTACGGGATGTCGATGGCATTCGAGCGGAACGCCTTCTCCAAGGACGTGGCCGGCTTTGCGCCGTATTACTGCCGCGATCCTCGCGCCGGCCTGCGATTCGTGGACATCGCCAAGGCGGTTCCCGACTATACCAGCCTGGACTGGTATCGTCCGGCAAAGACGGACGCCTGCCCCTTCTGGACGGAACCCTACTTCGACACGGGCGTGGGACATCGATTCATGTGTACGTACACGGCCCCCATTGTCCAGCACGGGGAGCTTCGCGGCGTGGTGACGGTCGACGTGTCGTCCGAGGACCTCCTCCAGGAAATCTCGCGAGTCCAGATCGCCGGCGGGTACTGCGTTCTGGTGAGCGGAAAGGGCACGTTCATTTCCCACCCCGATCCGTCGCTGGTCCTGCGCGAGTCCATCTTCAGCCTGGCCGAACGGCACGGCCTGGACGAACTGGCGGACGCGGGCAGGCAGATGGTGGCGGGCAAGGAGGGCGTGCGAAGGATACGCGACTACGGCACGGGAGAGCCGAAGTGGATGATCTATGCGCCGGTCGGATCGGCCGGATGGTCGCTGGCGGCCGTCATTCCCGAGAGCGAGGTCATGAAGCCCATCCACGCCCGGCTCGCCCGTTTTCTCGCGTTCCTGGGGGCGGGCCTGGCCGTCATCCTTGGGATCATCTGGCTCATGTCCGCCCGGGTCACCCGACCCATCACCAGGCTTGCCGCCGCGGCCGAACGGCTGGGGCACGGCGACCTCGACACGCACGTCTCGGGCGTGTCGGGCAGCGATGAAGTCGCCCGACTCGCTCAGACGTTCAACGCGATGGTCGTGAGACTGAAAACCAACATCGAGTGCCGCCTTCGGGAAGAAACGGCGCGACGGGCGGTCGATGCGGAACTCCGCTCGGCGGGGGCGATCCAGGCATCGCTTCTGCCCGGCATGTTGCCACCGGATCCCGAGCGGGAATTCACGCTCCACGCCGCCATTGCGCCCGCCAAGCTGGTCGCCGGCGACTTCTACGACTTCTTCTTCATCGACGATCGCCGGCTGGCATTGGTCATGGCCGACGTGTCGGGCAAAGGCATCCCCGCCGCGATCTACATGGCCGTCACCAGGACAAAGCTCCGCGACTTCGCCGCGCCGGACAAAACCCCCGCCGAAGTCGTTGCCGAACTCAACCGGAGTCTGGCCGCCGAGAACGATGGCTGCATGTTCGTCACCATGGTTTTTGGCTACTACGACGTCGCGACTGGCGAGTTGATCTACGTAAACGCCGGCCACAACCCGCCCTACGTGGTCCGACAGACGGGCGGGCTGGACATCCTCGATCCGACCGGCCCGCTGGTCGCCCCGTTTCACGATGCGACCTTCGACGACGCGCGATGCCGCCTCGAGCCCGACGACATGCTGGTTCTTTTCACCGATGGCGTTACGGAGGCCAGGCTCGAAGGAGGTCAGCTCTTCGGCGAAGAGCGGCTTGAGGAACTCCTGCGGTCCAGGTCATCAAGTCCGGTCGCCGACGTCTGCGGGAACATCATTCGGGCGGCGAACGATTTCACGAGCGGCAACCTGCCCGACGACGCGACGGTGCTGGCGCTGAGGCGGACTTGCCGAAAGGAAAGCCTTGCGGAACCCCCGGCCGCGCTTCCCTCAGTCGGTCAACCGCCCGATGCGACTCCCGCGGCCATCGCGTGACGGGCAGCGGCTGCGTGTCGCCCCGGGTGTCGCTTTGCCTCTGCCGCCCCGCGATTGGCGGGCCTTGGTCGAGTGCCCGATCCTGCCTGCTCGATCCTCCCCGGCAACCTCTCCGCCAGATTCATGAATGCTGCCGGGGTGGTGTATCGCTACCGCGATATTCTTCTGCCAGACCGGCTCGGCCTCTTGACACCACCCGATGAGTGTTACTAGCATCATCTGTGCAGGACGCTTAACCTGTCAGAGGTAGTATTGTTGCCCACGGTTGAAGAAACCATTGTCTTCGGAAATCCCTTGATCGGAGCGAGCCATGAACCGGGTCTTCCTGAGTCGAGCGGTTGTCGTTGGGTCGGCCATCGTTTTGGTGGCGGGGATTCTCGGGACGACGTTTCCCGCGGCCACTGCTTCCGGCGAGGTGATCCTGGCCTATGAACCGATCAGCGGAATCGTGAGTCCGCCTTCGATTGTGGGCGCGGATGTATCCGGCATGCCGATGATGCGCGGTCCGGGCCTGACGCCGGTCGAGATTCCGGGCCACGGCTTCATGTCAAGCGGTTTCACGCCGATCCGAAGCCCCATCGCCAGTGAGGCTGCGGAGGACTACGTTTCTTGGGGCTTCGAATCGACCGTGCCCTGGGATCTTGCGGCGATGGACATCGCCTATTTTAGTGCCTCGGGCCCGGGCGCCATTCATATCTCGCTTAGCGTCAATGGCGGTCCATTCGAATGGGTTTACATGGACCATGTCGTGCCGCAATTCCCACAACGTGCCGAAGTCACGAACATCGATCTCTCGACCTACACGGACGTAGTCTACGCCGAGTTCCGCCTCTACGGATGGGCGGCACCGGATCCAAATGGCCTTTTTTCCATCTGTCCGACCACGACTTTCGATGGGGTCAACGGCTTGATCGTCTATGGCTCGTACGAACCACCGGTGGGACCACCCGAGAGTTACTGGACCAACTCCGCTGGCGGCCTGTTCGCCGACGCCGGCCCGTGGAGCGACGGCGGTCCGGGGCCCTCCACCGACGCCCATTGCAGCCTCGGCGGCGCCCGCTCCGGCGTGACCCTCGACGCCGACGCCTACTGTCAGGACTTGGTCGTGCACGGCGATGCCGTCTCGATGGCATTGAACGGTCACTTGCTCCATTCGACAGGCGTCGAGGACGATCGGTGGAGCATCTCTGTCACCGGCTGGCCCGGTCAAACGAGCCGATTGACGGTGACGGCGGGCAACGTGG
>JAPLNP010000329.1 GCA_026401055.1 Planctomycetia bacterium | reverse complement strand
CTCTGCGACGACAATCGCCTGGTCCAACACCTGAAAACGCGTCCCGGCTACCCCTTCACCCGCCGCCCCAAACCCGCCAGTCCCCCAACCCGAGATCGCAAAAGCTGACGTGCACCCCTTGGGCAAGCAGCGGAGTTGGTTATTCCCATTTTCCCGGCCGGGGGCACCAAAGCGGCTTCTTGCGGATAGCCCCCGGTTGTGGCACACTAGAGCAACGATAGGAAAAGCCATGCAAGACAGCCGTTCGCCCGATGCCGAATTCACCGCCGGGGCCCGACGGGCGCTGGTCGAAGCGGCCCACTGGTCCCTTGGCGCGGTCCGTGACGAATTGGACGCCGTGGCGATCTTATTGGGCCTGGCGGCCGAGTCGGAGTGCCGGGCAGCGGCCATGCTGGCCCAACGGGGGATCACGGCAGAGGTTATTCGCCGGCATTGGCCCAAATTGGCGAAGCGTGATACCACCGCAAAAGGGGATGGGGAACGGCCCGGCGATGACCCCATACCCCCCCTTCGCCGGCGACTCGCCGACGACGTGCGGGCTGCCATCCAGACGGCTGCCACATGGCTGGCCCAGCGCGGTCAGCCGCCGGAGCTGGCAACCGAACACATCCTGCTCGGGCTGGCGTTCGCCAAGTGCGAGGTCGGCGATTGGCTCCGACAACGGGGTTTGGGACCGGAAGTGCTCGAAGAGGACCTCGCGCGGCTCCATGGACACCTGCCCAATCTGGATTCGCTCGAAAGCCTCGATCCGCCCGAGGAACTCGCGGCGGACATCGACCAAACACTCTCTCCCCCTCCGACGAGTTACTTTTCGGGCATGCTGCCGCCCGAGCCCACCGGCACGGCGACCGCCGTCGACGAGATCCACGTGTTGCGGGTGATCGACGCGGCGACCAATCGGGCGAGAGAGGGTCTGCGCGTCGTCGAGGACTTCGTCCGCTTCGTGCTCGACGACCGGCATTTGACGGAGCAGTTGAAGCGTCTGCGGCATGATTTGACCGTCGCTTTGAAGGGCATTTCCCTCGAACACCGCCTCGGCGCGCGAGAAACGCGCTCCGATGTGGGAACCGGCCTGGCCACGGCCGAGGAGCGCGAGCGCGGCGACGTGGCGGCGGTGCTCGCGGCCAACTTCATCCGGCTCCAGGAGTCGTTGCGCACGCTGGAGGAGTTCGGCAAGCTGCTCGATGCGGATCTGGCGGCGGCGATCGAACAGCTTCGCTATCGCAGCTACACGCTGCACCGCGCGGTCGAAATCACTCGCGCCAGCCACGAACGACTCGCCCAGTCGCGGCTCTACGTGCTGATCGACGGACAAAGGACGATCGAGGATTTCGATCTGTTGGCGCGCGACTTGGTGCTGGCCGGCGTCGACGCTCTGCAGCTTCGCGACAAGCAACTCGGCGACCGCGAGCTTCTCAATCGCGCGCGGCTGCTCCGCCAACTCACTCTCGACAGCCACACGCTCTTCATCGTGAACGACCGAGCCGACCTGGCCGTCCTGGCCCGGGCCGACGGCGTACACGTGGGCCAGGAGGAGCTTTCGGTCAAGGACGTTCGGTCGATCGTCGGGCCGCGGAGGCTCATCGGCGTCTCGGTCCACTCGATCGAGCAAGCCCGGGCGGCGGTCCTTGATGGGGCCAACTACATCGGCGTGGGTCCGACGTTTCCCTCGGACACGAAACATTTTGACGCGTACCCCGGCCTCGATCTGTTGCGAGCGGTCTCGGCCGAGATTCGTCTGCCGGCGTTTGCCATTGGCGGCATCACCGAGGCGAACCTGTCGGAGGTCCTCGCCACCGGCATCCGTCGAGTTGCCGTCACCGGCGCGGTGATCCAGGCCGCCAATCCAGCCGCGGCCGCGCTGGAATTGCTGCGGATGCTGCGGGCGTAGTTGTCGGTTGGAAGTTGTCGAAAGTCAGTATTCGGTAGTCGGATGTTATGGTTGGAAACGCCTCGTACCGCGTGCCCGGGGGCGAAGTGAAACCGAGTAGCACCGATCCTCCGAACGCGTCCTTTCGCATGGAAAACATGCACTGGAAGATCATCGCTGCCACCCCCAGACTCCAATCCCCAATCCCTGGCCCCTGGCCCCCAATCCCTGATCTTCCGTGCTGCGTGCCTATCTTGAACTCCTGAGACTGCCGAACGTCTTCACCGCGATGGCTGACGTGGTGATGGGGTTTTTCTTTGTGGTGGTCGTCAACGTGCCGGTAGACGCGGCGCGGTTGGGGCTCTTGGTCGGGGCGTCGAGCCTGTTGTATTGTGCTGGGATGGTGCTCAACGACGTGTTCGACTTCGACCTCGACGCCCGGGAGCGACCCGAGCGGCCGTTGCCGTCCGGCAGGATCTCGCGGCTGGCGGCCGCCCGGCTTGGGTGGGGTCTGCTGGCGGCGGGCGTGGTGCTAGGCGTCTTGGCGGCGGCCGTGGACAAGCAGCCGTGGCCGGCGATCGTCGCCGTCGGCTTGGCCGGCTGCATCGTGCTCTATGACGGCTATCTGAAGCGCACGCCGCTGGGTCCGCTGGCCATGGGCGGGTGCCGGATGCTCAACGTGTTGTTGGGAATGAGTGTCGCCGCCGCCGGCTGGGGAGCCGAGAATGCAGTTATTGCGGGTGGTGTTGGGATTTATATCGTGGGGGTAACGTGGTTCGCCTGGGGTGAGGCCGCGCGGAGTGTTCGACGCGAACTCATGCTGGGTATTGTGGTAATGATGCTGGGCGTGGCGCTGCTGGCGTGGCTGCCGGCGTGGACGCCGCTGCGGATTCCGGACGCGCGGTGGCATTTCTTCATGTTGATCCTCGGGGTCCTGATTGCCTGGCAGTGCCGACGGGCGGTGTTCGCCCCATCCCCCTCCCGGGTGCAAACGGCGGTGAAACAGTGTATCCTATCGTTGGTGATCCTGGACGCCGCAGTGGCGGCGGCCACCGCGGGGATCGTGCCCGCCGTGATGATCCTGCTGTTGCTCGCGCCGACGGTCCTCCTGGGGCAGTGGATTTATTCGACGTAGCGTAGTTCATGTATCTCGGCTACAACACCAACGGACTCGCGGAACTCGATCTGTTCGACGCGGTGGCGCTCGCGGCCGAGCTGGGCTACCGCGGCGTGGCGATCACGATCGACCGGCACGCGCTGGGGCCGCGGTCGAAGGACCGGCTCGAGCGGCTCGATCGCCTCGCCGCGACGTTGGAAGAACTTCGGATGCGGTCGGTGATCGAGACGGGCGCCCGGTATCTCCTGGATCCCCGACACAAACACGAGCCGACGCTCGTTTCCCCCTCGCCCGGCGATCGCGCAACGCGGCTGGCGTTTTACGAATACGCGGTCGATTGTGCCGCCGCCCTGGGCAGCGACTGCGTTTCGCTCTGGTCCGGCCGTCTTCACGAGGGCACCGGGTTTGACGAGGCGATGACGTGGCTAGTCGACGGGCTCGAGCAACTGCTGGACTATGCGGACCAACGGGGCGTCGTTCTGGGGTTCGAGCCCGAGCCGGGAATGTTGATCGACTCGATGTTCCGCTTCGAGCAACTCTTGGGTAAAATCGACGCGACCCGGCTGCGGCTGACGCTGGACATCGGCCACCTGCTCTGTCAAGGCGAGTTGCCGATCGCCCATTATGTTCATCTCTGGTCGTCCCGGCTGGTGAACGTCCACCTTGAGGACATGCGTGCCGGGGTCCACGAGCACCTGATGTTCGGCCAAGGCGAGATCGACTTTCCGGCGGTGTTTGCGGCCTTGGCGCAGGTAGACTACCAGGGCGGCGCGTACGTCGAACTCAGTCGTCACAGTCCCGAAGGTCCCGAGGCGGCTCGCCAGGCCATGGAATTCCTCCGTCCGATAACCGAGCAGCGATGACCGTGAAGCGGAAAGCCGAAGGCGCAAAGCAGCGCCAACCGCGGGCTTCCGCCGCGCGGCTGTTTCCCTGACCCCTGTCCCCTGACCCCTGTCCCCTGACATGAGCGAGCACGTAATCCTACTGTCCGTCCCCGGGCTGCGCGAGAAAGACGTGGCCGGGATGCCGAACCTTCGTGAATTGACCGCCGGCGGCGAGATTGCCAATCTCCTGCCGGGCTTTCCTTGCGTGACCTGTCCGGTGCAGGCGGCCATGACCACGGGCAAGCGTCCCCGGTCACACGGAGTGGTGGCCAACGGTCTTTACTGGCGAGAGAAGCGGCGGGTCGAAATGTGGACCTCGCCGAGCGACTGTATCCAGCGCCCCCTGGTCTGGGACCTGCTCTACCAGGCCGTGGGCAATCTGACCGCGGCCGTTTGGTTCCCGTTGCACAGCAAGGGTTGTGAGGCGGACTACGTCTGCACGCCTGCCCCGATCCACAATCCCGACGGCTCCGAATCGCTCTGGTGTTACACGCGGCCGGCCGAGCTTTACGGCACGCTCCGGGGTCAACTCGGCGATTTTCCGTTGCAGCATTTCTGGGGTCCGATGGCCAACGTGAAGGGGACGGC
>JAPLNP010000113.1 GCA_026401055.1 Planctomycetia bacterium | reverse complement strand
TGGGCCGCCAATCCTCTGCGGGGACGTCGGCCTGCTCGTCCTCCGCGACTGGCTTCAACGTGCTGGGCAAGGCAGCCGCCACCGACAGAGCCTCCGTCTCGGCGATCTTCGCCACGTGCTTCGGATCGCGGAAACACGCGGCATGCACCACCCGCTCGATCGTCTTGGCCGACACCTCCAGGCCGGCGCCCTCGCTGACGCTCTTCTCCGCCCGCTTGAACGAACGCGTTTCCGCGGCCAACACCGCGATCCTCAACACCACGGTGGGCGTCAGTTCCCGGGCGTCAAACCCCAACGTCTCCCGCAGCGGGAAAAAAAGCCTTCCGACAGGTGTGGCAATAGCCTTTCAACTCCTGCAACGCGATGCCCCCATCCACCGCGGTCACCGAGCGTTTCGCGGGGATCAGTTCGCACCGTCTGCCGCACCCCGGACACGATGCCTTGGGAACCTGAGAAGCCACGATCTCGGCCATCTGACGCTCCTGAATTCGCCGACTCAATTGCTGCCCCAGTTCGTGAGCCCGGCCTTCAATGACCGAATAGTGCGGCACCCCCTGAATGGTACCATCGGCTCGGTCCAACGCCACCGACACCTCGGCGGCCTCCACGAGTAATTCGTCCAGTTTCTTTCGCAGCCGCGCGGGATCGCCGTCCATGGCCAGGGTCCTTTCTGAAACGTTCTGTCTTCACCAAACCGCCCCGAGGCAGCCAGTTTACCACAGAAATCCCAGTTTCCCCTATTGACCTTTTTCGCCCCCCGCCACCGCGCGCAAAAGCTGACGTGCACCCCCGTGGCCGAGGCCGTCCAGCGCATCGAACCGTTGACGGGAGAGCGTCGCCGGACGATTGTTTTGAGAGACCTGTAGGGTCGTTCGCGCCGGACAAAGGGGACATACACCGTCGCCGGAGCGCGTTTTGGTGGCGTCCGACCGTGTCCGGGCGACGGAGCCGGTCCCCTTTCTTCCGGCTCATCCGTGGCCTACTCCACCCGCTCGATCACCTGCCGGCAGTTGGGCAGCGACTCCAAAAAGACTTTGCCGTAGCGCTTCGTCCGCACGCGGGGGTCCAGGATCACGACCATGCCCGTGTCTCGCTTCGAGCGGATCAATCGCCCGAAACCCTGCTTGAGCTTGATGACGGCGGCGGGCAGTTGGTAGTCGAAGAAGGGGTTGCCGCCCCGGGCGCGGATGGCTTCGAGCCGGGCTTCCAACAGCGGCTGGTCCGGCACGGCAAACGGCAGCCGCGTGATGATGACGTTCACCAAGGCGTCGCCCGGCACGTCCACCCCCTGCCAAAAACTATCCGTCCCGAACAGGACCGACCGCGGGTTCGTCTTGAACTTTTCGAGCATCTGGCTCCGCGGCATGCCCTCGGCCTGCGAGAATAGGACCAGACGATTCTCGGCCAGCCAGGATTCCAGCGCCTCGGCCACACGCTGCATCATCGCGTAGCTCGTGAACAGCACGAACGCCCGGCCCTCCGTCCTGCCAACGTAGCGGCGGATCATCGCGATCACCTTCGCTTCGTAGAGATGATCGTCGCCGACGGGGTCGGGCATGCCCTCGGGCAGGACGAGTTGGGCCTGGCGGCGATAATCGAACGGGCTGCCCAGAAAGAGCGTTTCCGCCTCGGTCAGTCCAGTGCGCGACTGGAAATAATCGAACGAACCCTGCCCCGTGGCCAGCGTCGCGCTGGTCATCACCACCGTGGGCACCTTCTCGTACAGGTGCTCGCGCAGGGCCGGGCCGACGTCGATTGGGGCGGCCGAAAGCGTCACCCGACGCCAGCGGCGCCGCTGGAGGCTCTCGATCCAGTAGACCGAATCCTCCAATCGCTGGAGCCGCCAGTCCTCGATCGACTCGGCCAGCACGCCAAGCCGGTTCGCGGAGGCGACCAGTTCCTGGGAGTCGTCCGGCTTCTCGAATTTCTTCGCCGCCAGGGCGACCGCGGCGGACAGTGTTTTGAGGCCCTCGCTCAACGGATTCGCCACGATCTTTGCCTGGCGCACGCGCCCGTTGCCGCCGCCCTGCCTCATGAGCCATGCGTCGACGTCCTCGAAGAACCGCTCGGACCGATAGCGGCATTCGCCGACCTGCTTCTGGACGTCGCCGAGCTTGTGATACACGGCCAGCCCGCGGTTCGTCCGGTCGTTGTACAGCCGCCCGAGCGCGAAATCCACCTGGCCGTTGGTGACGCTCATGCCCAGGTGCGCGCCGGCCACGCTCTCGACGTTGTGGGCCTCGTCGAAGACGACGACGTCGTGGTCGGGCAGCAGCTTGACGCCTTCCCGCCGCAAGGCCAGGTCGCTGAAAAACAAGGCGTGATTGACCACCAGAATCTGGGCGCTGTACACGCGGCGTCGCGCCCGATAGTAGAAGCAATCCTCGTTGTGGGGACAGTTTCGGCCCAGGCACGTGCCCTGGTCGCTGGCCACCTCGTCCCACACTTGCGGCAGCGGCTTGTGGTCGAGGTCCGAAAGGGAGCCGTCGCGGGTCTCCTTCGCCCATTGGCCAAGCTGCCGGAGTTGGTCGAACTCGTCGTTGCTGGAGAACAGACTGCCGGCCCGCTCCAGGGCAGTCGTCAGCCGTCGCCGGCAAAGGTAGTTCCGCCGGCCCTTGACGAGCACGGCGTTGAACTCCGCCGGAATGATGCCTTTGAGAAACGGGATGTCCTTGGCGATCAACTGTTCCTGAAGGCTGATCGTGTGCGTGGCGATGACCGCGCGGAACGGCTCGGGCTTCTCCTTGCCCGGCTTCTGCACCTTCCGGGCGGTGCCCAAGATCGCGGGCACGAGATAGGCGAAGCTCTTGCCCACGCCGGTGCCCGCCTCGACGACCAGATGGTGGCGGCGATCGATCGCCTCGTCCACGGCCTCGGCCATCCGCAGTTGCTCGGGTCGATGCTCGTAGTCGGCCAATCGTTTGGCGATCCGCCCCTCGGGTCCCAGGATTTCGACGCAAGTGAGCATCGTCTCAGGGTACCATCGCCCGCGCCAATGGGCCAGGGGGGATGTACCTCACTTCACCTCCAACTCGTGCTCCAGCGTCGCGGTGGCGCCGGGGGCGAGGATCGTCTTCTTCGCCCAGAGTTCGACCTCCAACTCGTTGAGGTCGTCGGGATAGGCGACCAGCCAGGTGAAATCGACCTGCCGGTTGTCGAAACGCTGGGTCACGGCGAGGCCCTTGGGGCCGGTGAACGTCCACGAGCCCGCCGGGCACGCCTCGCGGTAGAAATGCTCGCCCTCGCGCAAGCCCGAAATCACGCCGGCCATGTCCTTGTCGACCGCCTTGCCCGCCAGGTCGGTGAACTTCACCCGGGCTTGATGCACGTCGCCCAGGTCGAGGCTCAGGTGCGACCGCAGTTGGGCCTCGCGCGGCTTCTTGCCCGGGTTGGTTGCTTCGAGGCGGACTTTGAGCACGGGCCGGTCGGGGTCGAGCGTCAGGGTCCGCTTCATGACGAATCCGAGTCCCATGTTGCTCAAGAGCGTGACGGACGTGCCGCTCGACTGAACCACGATGGCCGGGTCCATGCTCCCGCCCTCTTCGATTGTGAAGGTCCCGCCGATGCGGCTCTCCTCGCCGCCGCAGAAGGGGAACAGGAGGTTTCGCGTCGTGTTGTAGGCGGTGGCCGAGCGGCCCGTCTTGCGATCGACGATCCTCAGCGCCCGGCCGCCCAAGATCGGCGCGACGTCGACTTGCAGGTGCTCGTTGCGGAGCGTGACGATCGGCAGCGGCGCGCGGAAGAGGCCGGCCAACAGAGTCAATTGCCCCGGATCGCCGCCGCGCTCGCGGATCGTGCCGAAGCCGTGTTGCTTCATCCGGTCGACGAACTCTTGCGCCTCGCCCAATGTCGCCAGCGGGCCTTGAAAGACGAGCTTCCATTCGTCGATCTTGTATCCGTTGCGGGGAAAGCTCTTGGCGTACACGAGAGGCATCCGCGCGACGCGGACCCGCTCCACGAGCGTGGCGTCGTTCTTGACCGCCGCCTCGGCCTCGTCGAACAGGGCTTCCGCGGCCGTCATCACGTCGTCGGTCAGGTACCCCTGGGCGGGATTCGTGTAAAGGTGCATGTGGATGTTCTCGTTTTGCACCTTGTCGTGCAAGAGCTTGACGTACCGCCCGATCGGCTCGGCCGCCGCTCCGTAGTAGCCGTCGAGGAAATCGCGGAGGATCGCCTCGGCGTCCTGGTCGGGGTTCTTCAACAGCTCGCTCGCGTAGTAGCCTCGCAACAGACTGAACTCGCCGCCCCCGCCGCCGGCGCTCATCGCCTGCGCGTAAATCCCCTCGACCCCGAGGCTCTTGTACAGCCGCATGTCCGCCGCGATCGCGCGGAAGTTGGGAAACGGATTGTAGTAATGCGCGAAGTCGACGATGTAGTGCCAAACGTACAGGTGCGAGCAGACCTTCGACCACGCTCGGGCGCGGCGAAGGTAGTCGGCGTTGAGCGGGCAGCTCTCGATCGGGTGGCTGTCGCAACAGGGAAACATGTGGCAGAGCCAGACGGCGACGTTCGGGCGCATCGTCATGCCCCGCGGCGGCTCTTCCGTGTAGATGTACGCCAGCGTCCCGACCAGCTTGTCTGGATACACCTTCGATGTCCGCTCGGCCAACTCGTTGACGAACCAGAACTGCGTGCCGCCCTTGGCGCCGTATTTCTCGTTCATCGCCCGGCACCGAGGGCACTCGCAGTAGTTGTACCAGTCCATCTGCGAGAAATTGTGCTGGCGGAGGCGCGGATGATCCTTCATTCGCTGGAGCATCCGCTCGGTGACGATTTCGAGCACCTCCGGGTTGGTCAGGCAAAGCTGCGTCTCCTCGCGGACCCGCTTACCGTTGATCTCGGCGAAATACTCGGGGTGCTTGTCGAAGAACTCGTCGGGGCTGATGTAGCTGAAGTAGGTGTGGCACGTGCCGTCGAAGGCGTATTGCTCGCCGAGCGGATCGTCCTTGCCGCCGCCGCCCGCGTTGCACCCGCGACGGCCGCGGAACTCGGCGTCGCCGCCGGGCCAGGCGTAGCTGGTCTCGCGCCAAGCGAAGCCGGGCTGGATCAGCCGGTCGGTCTTCTCGATCACGACGTTCTTGTGCGACGGCGTCTTTGTCGCGTCCGGCGCGTACCACCGCACGCCCAGCACGTGTTCGAGGAAGTAGCGCACTCCGTGGAGCGTTCCGGCACGCGCCGTGCCCGCGATTACCAGGTGCGGCTCGACCGTCCGCAGCACGAAGCCCTGCTCACTGAGTTGCTCGTCGCTCGGGTCAACGCCCAGCGAGGCCGCGATCTTCCCGCGTCCGACAACGATCATCGGGCCGTCGCCGCCGGGCATTTCCACCACGATCGGCAGCTTCACGCCCGTCGACGCCTCGAAATACGACTGCAGCTCCTGCGCCGCGTGCTTCTCCGACGCGCTGGCCGTCTCTTCCAGCACGATCCGGCAAGCACTCTTCCCGTCCCGCAGAAGCACGACCTCCTCGGCGGCCGGCGCGGCTGTGCCCAGCGTCGCGGAAAGCATCACGACGACCAAAGCCACCTTCCGAGATAGGTAGGACGAGTCGAGGCTTGGGCAGCGAATCATGATGATGGCTCCTGAGGGCAAGGGGACAAGGGATTACGAGCCGTAAAAGGACAACTTGGCCAATCATTGCAGGGCGGACTTCAGTCCGCCGCGTGTCGTCCAGGCGGACTGAAGTCCGCCCTACGACGAAATGCACAAGTTATGCGTTTACGGCTCCTTAGTGGCACGCCCGGTCGATCCTGGCCGGCCGACTCAGAAACGAGATACCGATCCTGTCAATCTTGTCCACAGCCGCCCGAGATCACCCCGGCGGCCAGCCGAATCGCCGGCCGGCCAGCATGTGGAAATGCAGGTGCATGACCTCCTGGCCCGCACTGCGACCACAATTGGTCACCACCCGATACCCGTCGACGATGCCCAACTCGGCGGCGATCTTGCGCATGGCGAACAAGAGATGCCCGGCCAGCGGCTCGTCCGCCTCGTCAAGATCGTCGATCGAGGCGATCGCCCTCTTGGGGATCACGATCAGGTGGATCGGCGCTTGCGGGTGGATGTCCTCGAAGGCCAGGCACCGGTCGTCCTCGTAGACGATCTTGGCCGGGATCTCCCGGTCGATGATCTTCTGGAAAATCGTCGATTCGGCCATCAAAACCTCCCCGGTGGTGCTCTATTTCAATCGATCCGCTCCAGCACGATCGCCTCGTCGATCAGCATGACGGGGATGCCGTCGACGATCGGATACAGCAGCGTCTTGTCCTCGCGGACCAACCCGGCCTCCAGCGGCTCCTTCACCAGGTGCCCGCCGCGGTTTCTGACCTGCCCCTGGGCGATCGCGCGATTGAGCCTTGCCAGCACCGCCGGCTCGGCGACGGCCAGCGTCGTCTGGTTCTCGGGACAGACGAGGAACTCCAGCAGTGGTTGGTCAATCATGGGACCTTGTCCTCCTTGGCATGGGAAAAGGTGACAGGCACCTCTTGCCGACACGGCCCGAAGGGTGCTTCGCACAGAAAGTGCCTGTCACCTCTTCCCTGCTCCGGGACTCCGCCAACCCCCAACATGTCGCATCGAGCGTGGTTTTGCAAGAGCAGGCGCCCACGGGGGACGCTTGGCGGCTAGCAGGGTGGATTACGCAGGTTAATGAAATTGGGACGATCCTACCGATCTCATGTAGGAGAGACTTCGACACCCGGAGGCACCCATCATGCTTCGCCGTCAGATCATTCCGGCGTTGACCATAACCCTTCTGGGGTGTGTCGCCGTCCTATCCGCCGACGAAGTCCGGTATTACGACAAGGACGGGGTGACCTATCGCGAAACCCGCCGCGTCGTCCAGCGACCCGTTCTCGAGACCCAGACCCGCGAATCGACTCAGACGGTCTACCGCGAGGCATACACCACCCAGATAAGGGAGTCCGTCCGAGAGCGTTGGTCCCCGGTGACGGAGTATCGCCTGGAAACCTACTGGATCGGCCGGTGGAACCCCTTCGTCGACCCGTATCAGGCCCAGCGCTACGTACCGTACACCCGCTGGGAAAAGGCGACCGAAGTGGTCAAGACGCCGGTGACCTACCGGCAGTTGGTCCCGGAGACCCGAACCGTTCGCGTCCCGATCGCCACCCAGCGGCTGGTCGAGGAAGAAGTGATCACCCGCGTCGCGGTCGCCGGCCGTCCGAGCGGCGATGTGCCCTGGACGCCGCCGAGCACGGCGTCACCCTCGGGCACGGCGTTGTCATCAGGCACCGCCCCGTCATCAAGCACCGCCCCGTCGCCTCCGTTGACCGCGGGCCGGCTCGTTCCCGTGCCCGAAAGTCCCGGACCAATCGGCGGCATGGCCCGGTTGGACAGCGATCCGCCACGGCAAGGCGCCTCGACCGCGTGGCGTGCCTCGCAAACCGAGCGGCGTTAGCCCGGGCGTCTACTGGGGGACCCTGGCCCGCGCCCGCGAACCGGGCCGGCGCTGCGGCCTGTCCACCGTCCACTGCTTGGTGAGCGTTTCGAACACCTCGGGCGACTCGTAGCGAATGATGTTGGCGCCTTCCGGAATCGGACCGATCAGCCCGCGAAAGACCGGCAGTCCGCGCAAGTCCAAATCCGTGCTGCAATCGTCCACGCCGATCTGCGTGTGCCGCCGGTGAAGCGCCTCTTCGCTGTCGTAGTCTCGGATGAGGATTTGTCCGTCGGTTCCTCGCGTGACGATTCGGAAGGTGTCTTTTTTCATGGAAGCTCCTGATCGGGTATCGCCACTTTTGGCGATGGGCAACGTGGCGGCGCCGACGAAGAATGCCTCGCGGCGACGGCGGCTAACCGGGATATCGGCCGCGCGGCCACGGCAGGCGGAGGCAATTTGCCGTTCCCCACACAGCGATGCCATCCGCAAAAAACGGCAGATCACGCACGACGCCGATGCTCGTTACGAGCGTCGACCACCGGCCCGATCGCGTTGCGATTGAGCCAGTTTTGCCGGTCCGCCCGCGCGACGCACAACGGTTGTGCCGAGCAAGCGTGCGGCGCGGCTTGCACGAATCGTCGCGGAACTAGCGAGCCGTCTTGCCAGCGGAGCGGCTGGGGGGTACACTCAGAAAGCGGCCGGAGGGTATGCGAATGGCTAGCAGCCTGACTCGAAATCAGGTGCCGGGAAACCGGTTGAGGGTTCGAGTCCCTTGCCCTCCGCTTCTAAAGCCTTTTGCGACAATGAGTTGCGAAAGGCTTTTCTTTTGGTGAGCAACGCCCCGCCACGGGTGGGAAAGCTCACTGTGCTAGGCGGGTGCTATGTTTCGCAGAATTCTTGCCCGGACGCGGTGATCCGGCCGGACAGGACGGGCCGGAAAGAAGAGACGGGCCGGGTCGGTGGTGGCGCCGACGATCGGGGCCACGGCGCAGAGAATCGGCCCGATGACCACGTTGACCACCGGGCCGTGCGAGACTCACCTACGCGGTCGCCAACTCCCTACGGCGTTGATGCCGCCCACCGTGACAGCCGGGCTTGGTCGAGTGCATCACGAACGCCCAGCGCCGATCGGGCAGTCCCGCCCTCATCGCCGCGGCATTGAACACCCGGACGTAGTGGTTTGCCTCCGTCGCACTCAGGTGGCGCGCCTCCAGCGTGGCCGATTCGATACTCGGCGGCACGTCCCACGGACGGCGGCGTTTCCAGTCTGGGGGAACGGTGGCCACGAACACGGATTGCAGCTTGCGATACTCTGACATTGAACCCTCCCGCGCATGCGCGCAAGAAAAGGCCAAGCCCCGATTCTCGCTGTCCGGCGGATTAGGGCCGCCGCTCCGGGCCTTGCTCGCCACCGTCGTGGGTCGCTGCTTGGGCACCGGGGACAAGAATCGGGGCTTGGGCCTCGATAGAACATCGGGTTGACTCCTAATCGCCCCGAAGGGCTTTGACGCTCTCATTGTCCGCTTCCCGCCGCCGTTGTCAACCACCCTCCGAAAACCGACCCACCAGATTCGCCGCTGTTGCGTCCCGAGCCCTCTGGTTGACCTGGACACGTCCCGGGCAAGTGGCCTTCAGAATCGCTCTGGGGGCCTCGCATCTAAACGCGGCCGACCCGGCCGAACCCGCCCCGAGCCGACCGCACCTCATCCTCGACCGCCAACCCGGACGCCGGATTTGAAAAAAAACGGCCGGGGGCGAATCTCGGCACCCCCAGCCGCCCATGGAGTTTGCCGCCGGTGGCTCAGACCGACGCCAAACGCAGTTTGTTACGCACCCGCCGACATCACGCCACCGTGATGGTCGACCATGCAGACGGCGAAGTCGTGGTAGCCACGGATCTGCATCCCGAGTACGTTGAAGTCGGCGTTGCCGGTTTCGATGGTCGGCATTTCTTTGTTGTCGAGGTAGGCCACGCCCATCGTCGGGCAGTCGTTCGGGTCGGCCAGCAGATACCACGCCGTCGCCGAGTAGCCCGGGTAGGCCGCCGCGGAGAGGAAGGGCGACACCACGGGCTCGGCCAATCCCTGCAAGCCGTTGGCCGCCGGAATCACGAGGTCCGTCGTGCCGGTGGCGATCGTCACGGCCGAGTTCATAAGCTCCCGGGCCGTCACTTCCAACTCCGGCGGGACGAGGAGATACTTCGGCGTCACCATCACGGGGACGCCGGCCGCGTCCACCTGTTGCCGAAGCAGAGTCAGTGCGTTGGTCAAGCCGGTGGCCGCCAAGACGTTACCCGCACCGCTCAGGTAGTTGGCGTTGTCCGTGTGGAAGAAGCTACTCGGGTTTGACAACAACAGCGTGGCCCACGTCGATTCCAAGGCCAGAGCCGCACCTCTGGCCAGCAGCGTCGGCAGTTGTGCGAACGCACCCAGGTCATCGTTGATGATGTCTTGGCGGCTGATTTGCAGCATCTTCGCGTAGGTGCCCAGCTTGAACGTGTAGCTGGACTGGCCGAGCGTACCGTGCGAAATCTCGCCGGTGTTCGGCACCGCCTCGAAAGTGAGGGTCGAGTCGAGTCTGTAGCCCGTGGCCGTTTTGAAGTCGCTGGTCGAAAGTTTCTTGCTCACCTGCTTGGCGACCGACGGGAGTTGACGGTAAACGTCAAGCAGGATCTTGTTCGCCGAGTCGCCAAGAATTCCCGGCAAGCTGTAGGTCGAGAATCCGGCCTTGAGTAGGTCGTGCGTCGTGTGGGGTACTACGTCGCCGGCCAGTCGTGCAGAAGCCTCGACCAAACCAAGGACCGATCGGACGCCAAGCCGTCGTCCGCTCTCGGTAATCTTCTCGCCGTAGGCTCGTTCGGTCACGGCATCGCCGGCCAGGTGCAGGCAGGCCGCCGCACGCAACACCTCGTCCGGCTTGCAACCGAGCGTGTTGGCCGAGTGGCGAACGTGGAAGTTCGGACCCTTGGAGAGTTCGGCTTTCAAGACCGCCAGTTCCGTCGAGGGCACGTCCCAACCTTCGGCGATAGCTTGGGCTTGGATGTCGAGATTCCCGTCGGCAGTCGCTTTGAGGATGCCCGAGATTCGGCGGGACTCAGTCGCCGCCTCTTCCCGTAGCTGTTGAACGGGGTTGATGTTTTCGTTGGCCATGGTTTTTCCTTTCAAAGAAGCCGCGATGGATACCGACGTGTCGCCGTCGGCCGCCAGAGCGGTGATACTGATTTCTCGCAAACGACCGGCACGCACGAGGGTAAAGCCGCCGTCGGCGTAGGTGATGGTTTGACCGTTGACGGTGACGGATTGGCCAGAGGCGATAAACTCTCGTTTCTCGATCTGCACGCCAACCGACGCACCAAACTTGAATCCGCTCTTGCTCATTTCGACTATCTGCCGAGCCGCTTCGGTTGTCGGCGGAAGGGTCCCCGATGCGAGCAGCGTCCCCGATGCAATGTGGGCCTCACCTTGACCAACCACGCCCCGAAGGTTCGCTTCATGATCTGCCAAGAAGGGCACTTGCTCGGGGATCTGTAGGCCGGTCAAGTCAATCGCCACTCGACCGTAATTCGGCACCGTCATCAGGCCGCCGCTGTAGGCGAAAATCTCGACGGTCGGGATCTTCTTCGTTTCGGTTGCCGGCTCGATTGTCGCCGCCGCTGTCAGGTGGAGCATATCAGGCATCGGCTTGCCCTCCATAGCTTTCGAGCCGACGGAGTTTGTCGGCCTTGCCGTGCAAAAAGGCTTTGGCGTCGGCGTCGAAATATCGCACGTCGTTCAACGTCAACGCCGCCCGATACCCGGCGTCCCGCAAAGCATCGTCGAGCGATGCCACGCTCACCTGAAAAAACTGGCTCAAGTGGCCCAGAGAGTAGTACATGTTTTCCATAAGGGTGTCCTTTCGATAGTGAAGTCTATTCGATGCCCCGCCGATAATTCCAAAATTTGGCAATCACTCGACCACGACGAAGAAGCGATGGTAGCACGACCGGCATTGTGTCCGACGTTCCACCGTGCCGTCACCTTGGGCTTTCGACCGCACAGTCTGAAGGTTTGCGGATCCGCACTTCGGACACTGGGGACGCCGGATGAAAACGTACCGCTCCGGCTCGGCTCCGGTCGGTTCGGCGTCGGTGGTGTTGCTGGTGCTGTTCACGTCGTCACAATCTCCCCCGTGGAACAACTCAGCGGGATCTCGCCAATCTCTTTCGGGTTGCCGGGCTTGGCCGTCCGCAGTCGTTCCCGCTCATCCTCGACCGTGGCGATATAGAATCGCCGGGCGTCGGGGTCGCCGTCAGGCAGGCGTGGCGGTTCGACCGGCTCGGGGTGTTCGAGCGCGCGCCGGCCAGCGGGGAGAAGTTGATACCACGCATGGCCGGCGCGGTCGCTGTTGCTTTCCAGCCAGCCGCGGACGAGGGCGGGGAGGGCTTGGTCTTCCACCTCGATTAGCTTCCGGTGAATTTCGTCGCGGTAGTTCGGCACGTTGGCAAGCTGAAACTCGCTCACCCATCGGTCATCGTCGCCGCCGCCGAGCCCGGCCACCTCGACCACGAGGGCGTAGACTTCCCCGGCGTCGGGCTGCCCGACGATCGCACGGGCCAGCCAATCGCCGGCCTCGCTCAACTTGACCACGTTCCGCCGAATCTTGCCGCCGACGGTCACCAGCCCCGCCGCCACGAGGTCGCCGACGGCACGTTCCATGGCCTTCCTCGCCGTCGCATCGCCGGCGGAGGGCAGGACCACCCCGCCAGTCTGGAATCGCTGTTGGGCAG
>JAPLNP010000064.1 GCA_026401055.1 Planctomycetia bacterium | reverse complement strand
TTCTTCTCTGCCGCGATCTCCGGCTCCCGGGCCAGGACCATTTCGGCCTTCTCGAACGGCGTCATTCTCGACGGCCCACTCAAGCAGGGCTGGGGCGTCCGGGTCATTGGCGACGGACTGATGATGCTCGAAACTCAATTGCTATAGGCGCCTACAGCTTTCAATCGCCCGACAGACCCGAGCCGCCTGCATGGCCGTCTGGTACGCGATCCCGAACCAATCACACGCTTCGACCCGCCGGCCCCGGTCGACCATCGGGCCGCTCACGTCGAACACGCGGCCGATGCGGTCGCGAGTCGGGCCCCCGTCGTGAGGATATGTAACTTGTTCCATATGGTCACTTTGGGGTACTGCCTTTCCCGCCAGCCTTCTCTCTTCCGCCTTCGCCTGCTCGGCCTCGTACAACGCATTGGCCTTGCCGGCCGCCAGGGCGTGATCGTGACGCGGGCGTCCGGGCGGGAAACATTTCCATCTTTGGAATTACTTCCCATCAGCCACACTGAGACGATTTGCGGCGACACCCCGAGCAGCGCCGCCACTTCCGCCTGGGTCCACTTCTTCGGGTCTTCGGCGCGCGTAAACCCCGTCCTACGCCAGAATTGGACGTGTGGAAAGCGACGTCATGATGTAGGCCCATACCACGAAAACAGGCTGTCCTAGGTGGTCCCGGGCAGCAGGCCGTTAGAACGCATCCTGGGCGATTCTGAAGGCGTACCCCAGCGGTGGCAAACCAAGAACGAAAAGCGGCCGGCCTGGACGAAACCTCCCCGAGCCGACCGCACCTCATTCCGACCGCCGGATTTGAAAAAACGACCGGCGCGAGGTCGTCAGCCCCGGCCGGCCGCCGAAACGTCCTTGCGTCGCGGCAAAACGCGCAAGGAAGTATTGTCACGCACCCGCCGACTTGACCGCGCCTCGCGGGTCGATTTGGCAGACTCCGAAATCGAGATATCCGCGCCAGCCTTGGCCGAGAACGTTGCCGGGTAGCGGGGCATCTTCCACCGTAGGCGCTTCCTTGCCATTCAAGTACGGTAACCGTTCACACCCCGGGAAGCAATGAAGGGGCGGATTGGTGGGCGAGATGAGCTTCAATGGCGGCGGTGACGAAGGCGAGGGCGTTGCGACGCTGCTGGCGGCACGTTTCGATCACCGTCAGCATTGTCTCGACAAAGCGGCTGCCGGCGGCGCTCTGGGTCCCAAACGACAGCTTCCGCCAGATCACCGCATGACGCAACGACCGTTCGGCGGCGTTGTTTGTTGGCTCGACCCCCTCGTGCCGCAAGAACGTCCACAGCCACCCGCGATGCTCGTACAACTCCCGGCACATGCCCCGCGCGTCGCGACTGTCGCTCTGCATGCCGCGCAGCAACGAAAGCTCCACCTTGCGGCGGACGGGTCCCATCCGACGCAGAAGCGCCGCCCGAGAAATCTTGCCCGCGCGGTAGTCGGCCCAATGCTCGAACAACTCGCAGGTGGCCTGCCGCAGACGCTCACCAAGCCACTTCGCCCGCGTGTCCCCGGTATCGATCAACCCTTGAAAATCGCGTCTGAGATGCGCCCAGCACCATTGCAGACGGCCCACCCGCCAGTACATCTTCGCCCGATCGCAGTTGACGATGCCGTGAAACCTCTCACCCAAGAAGACGCCCAACGCCGTGGCCTCGCGCGTCGCCCGCACCGCGAACACCGTGAACAGCCCCGCCACGAACGTCCACAGCCACGCCTTGCCGTTGGCTTCCTTGGTCGCCGTTTCGTCGATGCTCAACTGCTCCTGCGACGGCAACTGCGCGGCCAACTCTTCATACGACGGCCGCAACGCCGCCGTCACTTCGTTCTCGATTTTGACCGTCAGCGACGGGCAACACGGCTGATCCAAGAGCGTGCCGACAAACTCCGCCGTGCGCCGCTTGCTCTGACGGAAGTAGGCCATCAGCATCGCCACGAACGCCATCAGACGCGGTCCCGACTGGCCCCGCGGCACGCCGACGGGCAGTTCCGCGCACGTCGTCTCCCCGCAACGGGCACACCTCAGCCGGTGCAACTGGTACTCCGTCACTTCCGGCTTGATCTCGGGCAATTCCCAAACCTGATGACGCAACGGCTCCGGGTCGCTGCCGGCGAGCTTCTCGCCGCAACGCCGACACTCGGCGGGCCGCAACGTCTCGACGTCGTCGCACTGGTCGGTGGGAATCAACGCGCGCTCGTGTTTCTCGTGGCCAGGTTGCCCGCCACGCTTCTTCTTCGAGATGGCCTGCGCTTCCGGCGGCTGGCGAGCAATGATTTCTTCCGTAATTACCGCTTCCATGCCCACCGTTGTGACACACAACCGGCATCCAAGTCCAGATCAATTCATCAAGAACACTCCCCCGAGGTGTGAACGGTTACTCCTTTGAGTGAAGCCGCAATGGATACCGACGTTTCCGAGTCGGCCGCCAGAGCGACAATGGAGATTTCACGTAACGTGCCGGCACGCACGAGGGTAAAGCCGCCGTCGGGGTAGGAGATAGTTTGACCGTTGACGGAGACGGATTGGCCAGAGGCGATAAACTCTCGTTTCTCGATTTGGACGCCAACCGACGCACCAAACTTAAATCCGCCTTTCGCCATTTCGACTATCTGGCGCGCCGCTTCGGTTGTCGGAGGCAAGGTCCCCGATGCAAGCAGCGTCCCCGATGCAATGTGGGCCTCGCCTTGACCAACCACGCCCCGAAGGTTCGCTTCATGGTCAGCCAAGAAGGGCACTTGCTCGGGGATCTGTAGGCCGTCGAGGTCGATGACCACTCGGCCGAAATTCGGCACCGTCATCAATCCGCCGGAGTAGGCGGTCATCGTGACGGTGGGCACCTTCTTGCCGTCGGCCGCCGCTTGAATTTCGACTTGGGCGTCGAGGTGGATGATGTCAGGCATCGTTGCGCCCTCCATAACCCTCAAGCCGACGAAGTTTGTCGGCCTTGCCGTGCAAGAAGGCTTTGGCGTCGGCGTCGAAATATCGCACGTCGTTCAACGTCAACGCCGCACGATACCCGGCGTCCCGCAAAGCATCGTCGAGCGACGCCACGCTCACCTGAAAAAACTGGGCAAGGTGGCCCAGAGAGAAGAATGTTTTGTCCATAAAGGTTGTCCTTTCGATAGTGAAGTGTATTCGATGCCCCGCCGATAATTCCAAAACTTGGCAAGGCTACTCGACCACGACGAAGAAGCGATGGTAGCACGACCGGCATTGTGTCCGCCGTTCCACCGTGCCGTCGCCTTGGGCTTTCGACCGGATGGTTTGCAGGTCGGCGTTTCCGCAGACTGGACAGCGAGGACGCACGACAAAAACGTACCGCTCCGGTTCGGCTCCGGTTGGTTCGGCGGTGCTATGCGTTGACTGTTTCACGGGTTGGGTTCACGCTTGAACAGGGCAATGGAACAAAACCGATTTCTTTCGGGTTGCCGGGCTCGGCCGTCCGCAGTCGTTCCCGCTCATCCTCGACCGTGGCGATATAGAACCGCCGGGCGTCGGGGTCGCCGTCGGGCAGTCCAGGCGGTTCGACCGGCTCGGGATGCTCGAGCGCGCGCCGGCCCGCGGGGAGAAGTCGATACCATGCATGGCCGTAGCGGTCGGAGTTGCTTTCCAGCCAGCCACGCACGAGGGCGGGGAGGGCGTTGTCTTCCACCTCGACCAGCTTGCGTTTGATGCCGTCGCTGTAGCCGGGCACGCCGGCCAAGGTGAGCTCGCTCACCCAACGGTCATCATCGCCGCCGAGTCGGGCCACCTCGACCACGAGGCGGTAGGCTTCTCCGGCGTCGGGCTGCCCGACGATCGCCCGGGTGAGCCAGTCGCCCAGGTCCGTTAGCCGCAGTCCCGTCCGCCGAAGCCGCTTGACGGTCGGCACAATGAGCCCCATGGCGATACCGTCGTGGACGGTTCGCTCGGTTCGCTTCTGGTCGGCTCCGTCGCCCTCGACCAAAATCCGCACGCCGTCCGTCGGGTAGGTGTGTCGGGCGTGATAGATATTGCCGGGGGCTGGCGGGTGCCAATCGGCCTCCCGCATCGGACAAAATGCCGCGTCCGTCAGGCCGAGAATCTGTATCCGGATGGTTTCGAGTTCGTTCATGATTCCACCTTATTGGGTTAGGTCCCCCTACTCAGGGGGAAGAAGTCGGAATGTCGTAAAATGGGTTTATTGTGCTCGGGTGCTATTCGCCTACCCCTGCCCGAAGGGTTCGCTGGGAAGAACCTACTCGAATAGGGGGGGTGGGGGGTAGGCTTGGTCATTCGTACAGCGGCCTCGCATCGAACAGGAAACCGGGTTGTAGCTTCGCCTGGGTCGCCGTGTCGCTCACCTGCCCCAGGGTGTCGTCCACTTCCCATTGAGGCTCAGCGTCCGGGTCACCTGGGGCAAACACTCCGTCGAGGTCGCCGCTTGTGACGAGGCTGAACAGCCGAAGATACAGCCTGCCGAAGCGTCGCCGGTCCCATGGGTGCAGCCGTCTCACGTCGGCCTCGTGCCGCTGCCAGAACACGGCCCACGGTTCGCCCTTGGCGTGGGCGTCGAGTGCCGCCGTTTCCAGTTCGCTCTTGGTCATGCTCTCACCCCACACCAAAGTAGATACAGTTTGTGCTCCAAGTCGTCGGCCACGTCGGCGGGCTCCCCGTTCCGGTCGGCCTCGTTGGGTGACGCCAGCACGTGACGCAGGACGCCGGCCAGTCGGTCGGTTTGCGGTTTGTTCACTTCTCTGGTTTCCTTTCTGGCCGAACACCGGCCCGGTTTTTCTGAATCACCATTCCGCCCACGGACCGAACACCAGCCCGGCCCGCCGGCCCTATTACATAGGGGCCTAGGCGGGTCCGGTGTTATCTCCGGCCGCCCGGCTTGGGCCAGTGTTCCGGGCCGGTGTGGGCCGGTGTTCATAGTTGCCCCTCATCTTTGAAAAGTACCCACCCCCTATAGTGTTGTCCCTTGCCCTTCGGAATCCCCTGGTCGGACTCGACACAGGCCCCGTCATCAACCAGGGATTGCCACGCCCGGTCAAAGCGGTCGTGGCCGATAGCCGCCCGGCTCCGAATCTGCGTCTTGGTTTCCAACCCGTCGTGTTTGGCCATGACCGCCACGATAGCCCGCCGGTCGGCGTCGAGTTGCTCGGCCGCCCGAGAAGTCCGCTGGGATTCGACCGCTGCCCGTTCGTCCCGCTGTAGGTCGTCGGCGTCGATAACCTTGGCGAACCAATAGCGGCCCGTGTCGCTGCCGGTTACACCCTCTTCCACGTCCAGCCCGTACAAGCCGCCGTGGCCATTTCGACCGCCTATCGACAACCACAATTCGTGGCGGGCGAATTGGGTGGGGACGTATCGGGCCCGTCGAGATACTAGCTGCCATTGCCCGGCGTGCTCGGCAAAGCCGCTCCAAGCTAAGTCAGTCAACTCGGCGGGGACGTACAATTCCCGGTTTCGCTTCAGGTGGTGCAAGAGAACCGGCGTCGTGCCCACCTCTTGGCAAACCCGGTTGACGGCCGCCAGCCGTTCGCCCATGGCCATGACGTTCCCGGCGTCGGCACCACTCATCCCGAGATAAACCGGGTCGAAAAACGCCACCTCGATAGAGTGCTTGGTCAAGAGTTCGCCAATCTCGGCCATTTCCTCAAAGTTATCGAGTCGTGGTAGCCGGTCGCAAACGACCATATCGAGGTCAGCCAGTCGGCAGCCCTTGGCCGCACAGACACGGTGCCCGAGGTCTTGGCAGAACCCAAGCCCACCTTCTCCGGTCAGATACAAAACCTTCGCCGTCCGTAGCACCTCGAATCGGTCCAAGAACCGTAGGCCGGTCGAAAGGCTAATGCCCATATCCCAGCCGATAGAGGTTTTGAGACTCTTGGGTGGACCGCCGAGATAGTCGGGCTGGCCAAGAACAAGAACCCCGTCAATCAGATAAACAACCCGATAGTCCCCACTGGCCAACTCGGCACACGTCACGGGAATGAATCGGGGCGGGTGCTTCGGCTTCGGCGTCCACTCGGCCGCTTTGTCGGCGATGGCCTCGATTTGCTCGCGCAGCGTTTCCGATTCCACGGCGTCGTGGATTGCCAGCCAATCCACGATGTCACCGGCCGGTGGCAATCCGGGCAGCTCGACAACCCGAATTTGTGCCGGTGGGTCCAGGGCCCGCAGGATGCCCCACACAGCGTCACGATAGCCCCGTCCGGCGTCGTCATTGTCGGGCAAGAGAACCACGTCACGGCCCGCCAAAGGACGCCAGTCCGCCTTGTGTGGGCTCTTGCTGCCGTGGGGCGAAGTCGTGGCAACAAGCCCGATACTGATTGCGGCTTCACAAGCCGGCTCGCCCTCGACCACGAAAACCCGTGGGGCCGCCATCAACTCGGGCAGCCGATACAACGGCCGGGGTTCGGGCATCCCGCCAATAACCCAACCGTCGCCGATGCGGGATACTGGCCGAATCTCTTTCCCGGTGGGCGTGTCCCATCGGACAACCACGCCCACGGGCTCGCCTTTGGCGTCGTGATACGTCCACTGGCAGGACCGCCGGCCAAGCCGAGATTCGAGGGCCGCCACCGCTTCGGCCGCCGTCGGGTAGGTCTTGGCCATTCTCTTGGCAGCCCCACGGCCGATATGCCCGTTGGTCTTGGCGTGCCCGTCGCCGTTGGGTGACGTGCCGAGATAGTCGGCCACCTTGTGAAGGGCCTCGGGGACCGTGCAACCCAACAGCCATTGCACGCCCGCAAGCCCGTCGCCGTTGCCGTGGTCGAAACACTTTCGGCAGAGTAGGCCCCCATCGGCTTCGTAGGCGAGAGAGAATCGGTCATCCCCGCCGCACTTCGGGCAGGGGTGGTGCGCGCCGTCGAGTAGTTCGGCGTCGATGCCGCCCACGGCCGACAACACCTCGACCCACCGCCCCGCCGCCAGTTGCTTTACTTCGGATGCGTTCATGGGGTGGCCCTCACCTTCACTCCGAAGGGCAGATCCCCGACGGGCTCGCCCAAGAGTTCGCAGAATCGCATCCGGGCATGGACGGCACGAAAGACCGCTTCGGCCGCCCGCTTGCTCCAGGCCGTGGCCCGACGGCCGCCACGCTCGAATCTGGCGATTGCCCGACGGGCCGCCCGGGTTTCATACTCGGCCACCTGTTCGCAGTCGCCGACGGTCAATCCTGAAAACAGTCGGTATCGCTCGGGGTGGGGCAGGTAGGCAATCACGGGCCGGTGGTTGGATTCGAGTAGGTCGGCCGCAAGACGGGCGACGGGCTCGGGTAGGTGGTCAATCATCGCCACCTCCCGCCGCTTGTTTGGCGGCTTGCTGGGCGAACCACGCGAGGGCGTCACTGCCGATGATGTACTTGGCCCGCCCGACCACCACGCACCTTAATCCGTTGCGTTGGCAGTCGCATAATGCCCGGCGTGCCAACCCGAGCCGCCGGCCGAATTCCCGCAGGGACAACACCTCATCGGACCGGACGGAGCCGGAGCCGACGTAAAGTTTGGGCAGGGCGGTTTGCTTGGGGCGTGGTTTCATCGGTCGCCCCCTTCGGCCTTGGCCCCTTTGGCGAAGGACACCCGGATCCCGTGGTCCCTTTCGAGGATCCGGCGTGCCTCACGTTCTAGATCCCGGTCGCCGCTAAGGTGTGCCGCCCGTACTACCGCAAAATGGGTGAGGGCGTCCGATGCTTTGTCGTTCGTGGTCGTGGTCATGTTTTCATGCCTCCACCCTCTACAACGTCCGTTCGGTTTTTCCGAACCGGACGATAGGGTCGGGGCACGAAAAAAGGCAGTTTTCCAAGTGGAAAACCGCCTCAAAAAAATTCTTGGGATTTTTCAAAGTGTCCGGAAAATGGCCCTCATTGTCCGGTTTTTGGGGACCGATTCTGCCACTTGGTTTGCTTCACTTCGGCCCGCTTCTGGCGTGCCATTTCTCGATACACCTTCAAGGTACTCCATGCGGGCTGTTCGCTCACGGTGCTCTTACTACACTCAAGACGGTTGGCAAACTGCCGAACGGACCACGCATGACACTCGGGCAACTTACTGATGAGGTCCATCATGCGGGCGTTGACGGTGGCCTTCTTGGCGGGCGAACCCTCCCGGCGTCCGGTGACGGTGCCCTCATCGCCGTCCTGTTTGGCCTCGGCCGCCACCATCGCCCCGCCGACCGACAATGCCGCCGATTCAATGGCCCGAAGCTCGGCTATCCCCGCTTCCCAATCAAAGATCCGTTCACGGTGCCAGTGTTGAACCCCGCCAACAAGCCGAAGCGTTTTCCAGGTGCCGGGCAATAGGACCGGCACGACCGACGCAAGCTCAGCCAGCTTGCGGCCCAAGGGTTCGCAAACTTCGTCCCGAATTGACCGATAGGTGTGCGAAGCGGCGGGGACGTGTTCGGCCGGGCCGTCGGTCCGGGTGTCTTTCAACACCTGTTCGGCTCGCCGCAGGTCGGCCGCTGCCGTCGGGTACGTCGAGTGAAGCAACCGGGCCGTGTGGGCGATTTCCGGAAAAGACATCACAAGAATCCTCTCATGTTTCGCCGGGCCGGTCCGGGGCCGACGGTTGCCATGAGAGAAAACAACCGCCGACCCCAGGCCGCTTGTGGCCCCGTCGGGCCGCCCGGCTTGCTACGTCATTCTATGCCGCTGTATACTAGTGGTCGAGTGTTACCTGAAATGTTACCAAGAATCGGGTTTGGACGGGGTTCGGACTGAGTGCGGCTTTTTACGCACCCCCGTATTTCTCGGGGAAAACACGGTTTCGGCTTGGGTTCGGATGGTGTTCGGACGTTCAGGTGGATTTAAAATCCCGTGGGGATAACCCCCGTGCGGGTTCGAGTCCCGCCTCGGCCAGTGATGGCGTTTGGGAACATCGTCCACAGCATCGTGGGGATGTTCGTCGGGCCGGACGTGAAGCTGTTCGGCGGTCCCACGGGCGTCAAGGTATCGGCGCTCGGGGACTGGCACAAAGTGATCGACTGGTGGTTCGACAAGTACGGCCGATACGCCGTGGCCGTCAAGTCGCAAGACGCCTACCGCCGCGACATCGACTACGAGCCGACGTCCGCCGACAACGTCGAGGCGGTGTTCAAAAGGAAGCTCGAAGGCCAGTCCGTGTCGCCCGCGCAACAGAAAGCCCTGGAGGACCACCTGTTCTGGTACGCCGTCTCGAAGGCGACCGAGAACGAGCTTCCGGTGAAGCTTCACACGGGCTACTACGCCGGGGAGAACCGAATGCCGCTGTCGAGGCTGAGCCACAACGCCGCTTCGGCGTGCGATCTGTGTCGGGCGGCTCCCGAGACCCGGTTCGTCTTCATGCACGTCAATTACCCCTACTACGAAGAACTGATCTCCGTCGCCAAGCAGTACACGAACGCCTATGTTGACATGTGCTGGTCGTGGATCATCAATCCCGTCGCGTCGCGGGATTTCCTCAAGAAGTATCTCGTCACGGCGCCGGCCAACAAGATCGTCACGTTCGGGGGCGATTATCGATACGTCGAGCAGGTCCTGGGCCACGCCGCTATCGCCCGGCGGGGCATCGCCGGCGCGTTGGACGAACTGGTTGAGGAAGGCTGGCTCACTCCGGACGACGCCATAGCCCTGGTCGAACCGATCATGCGCGGCAACGCGCGGAGCATCTTTCGCCTGGAGGAGAAGGAGCGGGTACTGAAGGGCGCGCCGTGGGCATGATCGAACGGAGGGCATCGAACACGGGTCCTTCGTGCTCCAGGAAGCCCGATAGTGCGGGCGGCCCATGATCCGGACGTGCACTTGTCGGTTGTTGGCACTGGCAATGCGGCCTCTGGGAGATGGATGCGCGCGGTTTGTGGGCGACTGGGGCCGGCTGGGCGGCAAAAAACTCGCCGGGTCCCTGGACACGGGATGGGGGTGACCTGCTAGAATAGTGGGCATGGGGAGTCCGGATCGGCTTGCGACTCGCCGCGACGCGGAGTCTCGATTTCAGCTCGCGACGTCGCTCGCTCACCATGCCCGACGAAGTGCCCCCCATACGGAGTCAAGACCGCATGAGGAAGACACCCTTGATTCTGGTGGTGGCGTTGTCGGCCGTCGCGGGCTCGGCCGCGGAGCCGGCGAAGACGCCGAATCCTTACGAGAGTGCCGCGCCGCCGACCGCGGCCAGCGAGCTTGACAAGATCGTCTTTGCGAAGCTGTCGTCGCTGGGCATCGGCCCGGTCGTCTGCTCCGACGCGGTGTTTGTGCGGCGCGCCTATCTCGATGTGATCGGAACGCTGCCCACGGCCGAGGAAGCCGGGAAGTTCATCGACGACCCGGACGCGAAGAACAAGCGAATTGCCTTGATCGACCGACTGCTGGGGCGGGATGAATTCGCGGACTACTGGTCGATGAAGTGGGGCGACGTCCTCCGCATCAAGGCCGAGTTCCCCGTCAATCTCTGGCCCAACGCCGCGCAGGCGTATCACCGCTGGGTCCGCTCTTCGATCGCCGAGAACAAACCGTACGACCGGTTCGTCCGGGAGATGCTCACCTCCAGCGGCAGCAACTTTCGAGTCGGCCCGGTCAACTTCTACCGCGCCATCCAGAACAGAACGCCCGAGGGCATCGCCACCGCGGCGGCCCTGACGTTCATGGGCTCGCGCGCCGATTCGTGGCCGAAGGACCGGCTGGCCGGCACGGCGGTTTTCTTCTCCCAGATCGGCTACAAGCCCACCGGCGAATGGAAGGAGGAACACGTCTTCTGGGACCCCCTCCGCTCCAGCGCGCTGGCCGGCAGCACCGCGCCCGGGCAGGCCGCCATTGCCATGTCCGCCCCGGCCGACGGCGAGGCGCCGCAACCGCCGCCGGCCGACGCCGCGCCGCTTTCGGCGGTCTTTCCGGATGGAACGAAGATCGAGTTGCCGCCGGACCGCGATCCGCGGGAAGCGTTCGCCGATTGGCTCATCACGCCGGAAAACCGCTGGTTCACGCGGAGCATCGCCAACCGCGTCTGGGCGTGGCTTATGGGTCGCGGGATCATTCACGAGCCGGACGACATCCGCGACGACAACCCGCCGAGCAATCCCGAACTGCTGGCCCGCCTGGAAAGGGAGTTGATCGACGGTCGCTACGATCTCAAGCGTTTGTACCGGTTGATTCTGACCTCCAACACGTACCAGCTTTCTTCGATTCCGCGGTCTGACAGCCCTGAGGCGACGGCCAACTTCGCCGCCTACCCTTTGCGGCGACTGGAGGCCGAGGTGTTGATCGACGCGGTGAACAAGATCACCGGCGCCTCGGATCTTTACACCAGCGCCATCCCGGAGCCGTTCACCTATATTCCAAGAGACCAGCCGGCAATCGCCCTGGCCGACGGCAGCATCACCAGTTCGTTCCTGGCCCTGTTCGGACGTTCGGCGCGGGCGACGGGCATGGCCAACGAGCGCGACAACAAGCCGGTGCCCGCCCAGTCGCTGCACATGCTCAATTCGAGCCACATCCAGCGCAAGCTGGAACAGGGGCCCGCGATGAAGGCGATTCTCGGGTCCGGCCGGCCGCTGGCGGAAATCGTGGAGAAACTTTACCTGACGATTCTCTCGCGCCGGCCGACGCAAGAGGAGTTGAAGATCGTGGCGGAGTTCGTCAAGTCGGCGCCCTCCAGACGCGACGCGGCCATCGACGTCGCCTGGGCGTTGATCAACAGCCCGGAGTTCCTTTACCGGCATTAGTCGCCTTTCGCTCCGCGAGAGAACGCTTCTTTCGCGGAGCGAAAGGCGACCGTACGAAAGGCGACCGTGCGAAAGGCGACAGTAGAAGGAGCGTGAGGTCATGACACCCAGCCACGGTTCCGACAGCGGCGGCCGAGTCTCCCGTCGCGAGGCCATGCGCCGGGGTCTGTGCGGCGCGGCCGGCGCGCTCGTGGCCGATCGTCTCGGCGGGAACATTTTGGCCGCCGAGGCCGCGAAAAAGCCCCCGGCCGCGACAAAGGCCCCCGCCCAAGCCAACGCCAAGTCGGTCATTCAAATCTTCTTGTGGGGCGGCATGTCGCACAACGACACGTGGGATCCGAAGCCGGGCTCGGGCCGCGACTACATGGGCGAGTTCGGCGACGTGATCGACACGAACGTCGCCGGGATTCGACTGGGCGCCCTGTTCCCCAAACTGGCCAAGCAGGCCGACAAGTTCGCGCTGATCCGGAGCATGACCCACGGCAACAACGGCCACGAGACGGCGGCGTACCTGATGCAGACGGGGCACGCGCCCGGCGAGCGTCTGGCGTATCCGAGCGTTGGGGCCGTGGTCGCGCTGTTCAAGAGCCCCGAATACAAGGGGCTCATTCCGCCCTACGTGGTGCTGACCAACGCGGCGGGGCGGTTCTCCGAAGAGGGCTTTCTCGGCCCCAAGTACAAGCCCTTCGCCACCGGCGGCGACCCGAACGCCCCCCGCTTCGAGGTCGAAGGCGTGATCGCCCGGGGAATCACCGACCAGAGGCAAAAGGCCCGGCGCGAGCTGCTCGGCAGGCTCAACACGATGGGCCAGGTGATGGCCGCCAGTCCGCAAATAGTCGCCGCCGAGGAGGCCAAGCAGCAAGCCTACGAACTCATCTTGGGCTCCGGCCGAGAGGTCTTCGATCTATCGAAGGAGAAATCGGAACTGAGGGATCTTTACGGCCGGCATACGTTCGGGCAAGAATGCCTGGCGGCGCGGCGGATGGTCGAGGCGGGCGTCCCCTATATCACGATCAACTACCCTGGAGGCTGGGACACGCATAAAGGTCACTTCCAAACCATGCGGCGACAATGCCCGCAACTCGACCAGGGCCTGGCGATGCTGCTGGCGGATTTGAACGATCACGGCTTGCTGGCGAGCACGGTGGTGTGGTGTTGCGGCGAGTTCGGCCGAGGGCCCAAAGTCGACTGGCAACCGCCCTGGAACGGCGGGCGCAACCATTACGGCAAGGTCTTCACCGTGCTGGTGGCCGGGGGCGGATTCAAGGGCGGCCGCGTCGTCGGTTCGTCGGATGACAAAGCCGAAGAAGTCAAGGAAAGGCCCGTCTATCCCGTCGACCTGCTCGGCAGCATCTACCAACTGGCCGGCATCGACCCTCATGCCCCGCTGCCGCATCCCATGGGCGAGGAGGCTCGCGTGCTGCCGACGCCGGAAGAAGGCGCGAAGTCCGCCGGGCTCCTGACGGAAATCATGTAGCGAAGACTAAGGGAACGGCCCATGAGCAAGACTTTGTGGTTTCCGGTGTGCGGGCTGGTCGGGTTGCTGGCGATGGCTTCGTCGGCCCGCGGGCAGGCGACGCCGTATATCGGGTTCGTGTATCCCGCCGGGGGTCAGCAGGGCACGACGTTCCAGGTCAAGCTGGGCGGACAGCGGCTCGCCGGCGCCGACGGCGCGGTGGTCAGCGGCGAAGGCGTCTCCGCCAAGCTGACCCAATTCGATCGGAAGCTCGGCAACCAAGAGATGACCCTGCTCAGGGAACAGCTCAGGGAGTTGAGACGCGACGTGCCCAGATTCGCCGGGGGCAGGAACGCCAGGGCAAAGAATGCCAAGGCCAAAGATGCCGAGCCCAAGCCAGAAGACAAGCCTGAGGACAAGGAGACCCGGGACCTCATCGAGCGGATCGAAAAGCGATTGGCCAACTACGTCAGCCAGCCGGCCTGCGCCGCCCTGGCCGACATCGCCTACGTCGAGGTGACGATCGCTCGCGACGCCGAGCCCGGCGCCCGGGAAATACGGCTCCTGACGGATCGCGGCGTGACGAACCCGTTGGTTTTCCACGTCGGCCAGCAGCCGGAAGTCGCCCGAAAGCCGATGAGAACGAGCGTCGCTCAAGTGCTCGGCAAGGAGCAGCTCGCGCTGCGCGACCGGCCGGACGAAGAAGTGGAAGCACGCGTCAGCGTGCCGTGTACGATGAACGGCCAAATCGCTTCCGGCGAAGTGAACCGGTATCGTTTCGAGGCGCGCAAGGGCCAGCGGCTGGTCATTTCCGTGATGGGGCGAGAGTTGATCCCGTACATCGCGGACGCCGTTCCCGGCTGGTTTCAGCCCGTCGTGACGCTCTTCGACGCCAAGGGGAAGGAGGTGGCGTTCAACGACGACTACCGTTTCAAACCCGATCCGACGCTCTTGTTCGAGGTGCCCGAAAGCGGCGAGTACGTGTTGGCGATCAACGACGCGCTCTATCGCGGCCGGGAGGATTTCGTCTATCGCATCACGATCGGCGAGGTACCGTTCGTGACGAGCATCTTCCCCTTGGGCGGCCGAGTGGGCGAGCCCGCCCACGTCGAGATGGACGGCTGGAACCTCAAAGGGGCGAAGCTCGCGCCGCCCGGCGACGCCGCGCC
>JAPLNP010000032.1 GCA_026401055.1 Planctomycetia bacterium | reverse complement strand
CGTCTTGGCGCCTTTGCGCGAGCCTTCCTTGGACAATGTTGCAGGTGCGTCCGAAAAGCGGCGATAAATCGCCGCACTCCAAAACGCCCCTACCCCAGCAGCCCCTTCAGGTATTTCACGCTTCGGGCCGCTTGGTCCACTGTACCACATTCAACGCTGAAAACAATATCCCGCGGGCAGGTCCGGCAGACCTCGATTACCCGGGGCCAGTCGATCACGCCCTCGCCGCAGGCGCAGCCGACGGGCGTGCCGGTCACCTGGCCCCGCTCGGCGTCGGACTGCGCGACCGAGATGTCCTTGGCGTGCAGGTGCACCAGACGATCCCTGACGTGCTTGAGCCAGGCGACGGGGTCCTCGCCGCCGAGGTAGCTGTTGCCCGTGTCGAAATTGATGCCGATCGCCGGCGAATCCACCAGGCCGTAAATCCGATCCAAGCCGGCGACGGTCGTGCTGTACTGCTGGTGCATCTCCAGGCCGATGAAGATTCCGCGAGGCTCGGCCACGGCAGCCGCTTCGCCGAGCACGTAGCGCATCAGCACGTGGTCCTCCTCCTCGGTCGTCCACGCCGGCTTAACACCCTCGTCGGTGTTCACCACCGGGGCGCCGCACTCGGCGGCGAAGCGGATCGCCTGCTTGAGATACTCGACGCTCACTTCCGGCTTGCACAACGGGCAGTGGGCCGACAGGCCCGAGAGCTTGATCCCCGCCTTCTCACACGCCCGGGCAATCCGCAAGGGATCGTCCAGCATTGAGACGCTGTGGAAGTATCCGGCTTCGCTCAGCAGTTCGCGGCCGAGGTGGACCATCGGCTCGACGTAATCGAAGCCCAACTCGGCGGCCTTTTCGACGCCCCACTCGAAGGATTTGTCGTCGTGACGAACGAACTCCATGTTGACGCCGACGTGGATATTGGCCATGCGGTTGGTTCCTTGAGGAAGGGGTTGGGGATTAGGGATTGGGGATTACAGGGGGGGGCGTGTGAACGAGGATTGCGGCGGTCCCTTTGCGTCTTGGCGCCTTTGCGTGAGCCCTTCTCCCCACAATGCTATGGGCGCTGCTTTCGCGGAGCGAAAGGCGACAATCAAGGGTCCGCCGGTTCCCTACCGGCTGGACAGCTCGAAGTTGATTTCGCGCGGCGAGGAGCCCGGCTCGATGAGCACCTCCTCCAGGCCGCTGGACACGGCGGATTGATAGCGGGCGGCGATGCGGCTCTTGGCCGGGGGGCCTGCCATGTCGGGTGGCGATTCCCAGCACTCGACGGAAACCTGGTATCGGCCGGGCATCAACCCGTCGCCCTCCACAAACGATTTGACCGTATAATGGCCGGTCGTGTCAAAGGCCCCGTTGCCCGGCCGCGTGGGGAATCCCTTGGCCGCTTCGATCGGGTGAAAGTAAAGCAGCCCGGGACCCGCCGGCGCCTTGCCGTCAATGGTCACGACTCCGGAGACGCGCACGGTTTCCGGACGGGACGGGCCACAGCCGGGCGCCGCCAGCAGCAGTCCGAGGGCGAGCCCGAAGACTCCCGCGGCACGAGGGGGACAGTCCCATTTTCGCGGCGACGGCGCGAATAGGCACCACGGCGTCGGTCGCGCCGCGAAAATCGGGACAGTCCCCGGTGAAGGTCGCGTCATTCCAGCCGCCCTTCTTCTTCGCCGCCGGCGCGGGTGCCCAAGTGGTTGTAGATGCGGAAGTCGATCACGTCCTCGATGAAATGCACGCTCGCGTCGGCCATGACGAAATTGGCCCCTCCGGGGTGCAGACTCTTGAACCCGCACACCCGGTACCAGAGCGTGCCGGTGGCGGTCTCGTTCGACTCGAAGGTGTTCAAGGGGATGTTGGTCGGGGCGAGGTTGAAATTGACCGAGAAGGCCGAGAAGAAGCTGCACTGCTTGGGCAGCGTTTCGCCGTTCATGATCGTGTGCGACTGCCCGTCCGTGACGTCCCGAAACTGAATGGCCTTCTTGTACCGGCCAAACATGCCCACCGTGCTGCCCCAATCGTAGCCGTCGCCGGGCTGCGTGCCGAGATTATGGCCCTGGCAGCACCAGTTGCTGTTGCTGGGCGTCGGGTTGGGACAGAACGGGCAGACGTCCATGTGCGTGGGACCCAACGAGCCCGGATACCACAAACCCATCGCCACCGGCGCGTTGTGCAGAGCAAATCGTCCGTCGAGAATCGGCTGCGACGAGACGGGGTCGCTCGGGCAGGTATACGTGGGGATGACCGTCTTGAGCACGTGCACGGGCAGATTCTGGTGGTGAAGGTTGAAGTCGATCTGGTCGTACAGCGGCTTCTCTTCGAGAAACGCCAGGAGCATCGTCGCCCAAATCCCTCCCCAAGCATCGTAGTTCTTGCCAAGGGAGCGGTCCGACGGCTGGCAACAACTGCCCGAGCCATACGGCAGCGTGCCGTGCGAGGCGTGGTAGCCGTGCAGGGCCAGGCCGATCTGCTTGAGATGGTTGGCGCACTGCATCCGCCGCGCGGCCTCGCGAGCCGCCTGTACCGCCGGCAGGAGCAAGGCGATCAGGATTCCGATGATCGCGATGACCACCAACAGCTCGACCAAGGTAAACGCCCTCGACCTTGCGTGAGACATTGCGCTGACCTCCCTGGCGATTGGGTGCCCACGACCACAACCGAGCCGCGACCGTAAGGGAGCGGTCCGGCGCGGGATGACCCGCTCACACCGCTCCCTTACGGTCGCGGCTCGGTTCCCGGACTTGCACGGCCGGCAGCGGCATGATTATGATTCTAGAGAGTTACGCGGTGTGTGTCGTCCGCTTTCCTTCATTGAAAAATATTGACCATTTGACGGCCATGCCACATCCGCCTTCGATCTATCGCGAGCAGGACCAGACGTACCGGGCCGACACGTGCGAGTCGGTCAAGGCCGCCATGAAGTCGGGCTCGATCGAACTCTGGGCCTTCCGGCGGGGAACGTACCCTGGCACACCCCTTGCAAGGGGGGCACTGCCCGGCGTTGCCTCCCTGGGCTATTGGGACGTGCCGCACGATCAGGACTGGGGACTGCCCTGGCACCGCAACGAAGGCATCGAGCTGACGTTTCTCGAGACGGGCCGCCTGGGGTTCGCCGTGGCCGGACAAGAGTTCATGCTGCGGCCGGATGACTTGACCATCACCCGACCGTGGCAGCCGCATCGGGTGGGCAATCCAACCGTCTCGCCCAGCCGGCTCCATTTCCTCATCCTCGATGTGGGCGTCCGCCAGCCGCACCAGCGGTGGAACTGGCCCGGCTGGCTGGTGCTCACCAAGACCGATCGCCAGCGGCTGACAGATGTCCTTCGCCACAACGAACAGGCGGTCTGGCACGCCGGCGGCGAGATCCGCCGCGCCTTCGAGCGAATCGGCCGCGCGGTCCGGACGGATCGTTCCGGCAGCAACATCTCGCGGCTGGCCGCGTACCTGAACGAGCTATTCGTGCTCCTGTTGGACATGTTTCACGACCAGCGCGTCGTCCTGAATGAATCGCTCTCGAGCACGGTCCGGACCGTCGAACTGTTCTTGAACGAATTGCGCGACAACCGGGCGAACCTGGCCCAGCCCTGGTCCGTGCCCGAGATGGCCCGGCAATGCGGCCTGGGCACCACCCACTTCATCCACCACTGCAAGCAGGTGACGAACGTAACGCCGGCGCAGTACCTGAACCAGTGTCGGATCGAAACCGCCGCGAAGCTGCTCGTGGACGAACCGGCCCTGAGCGTCACCGACGTGGCCCTGGCGTGCGGCTACTCATCGAGCCAGTACTTCGCAGCCGTCTTCCGTGCTCACCTGGGCGCAACGCCGCGAGCGTATCGCGAAGATGCCGTGACGCGGGAAGAGGGTGGGAGATGAAGCGGAAGGCGGAAATGTCCAACCCGGGTGGCACCAGGAGGATCGCGATGACGATTTCACGTCGGGACTGTCATGCAAGCCCTCGTCGAACGGCACCGCTTGGATGTTTGGCTGCCCTCTCGTTGCTTCGCAACACCGACGATTTTCCGAAATCGTCCTTCGCAATGGAAAACGTACTCCGGAAAATCGTCGGTGCCACCCGCGATTCACCACTTACCGCTTCCGCCACACCATATCCTTGCAGCCAGCCTGCTTGTTGGCCGTTCGGGCCGCGACGAACAGCAGGTCGCCGAGACGGTTCGCGTAGACCAGCAGGACCGGCGAGATCGTTTCCTTCTCGTGGCGGGCCAGGGCGACCAGCCGGCGCTCGGCGCGGCGGCAGACCGCCCGGGCGTGGTGCAGCAGGGCGGCCGGCCGGGAGCCGCCGGGCAGAATGAACGTGTCGAGCGGCTCCAACTGGGTGTCGAGGCGGTCGATGTCCGATTCGAGCGCCTCGACGTGCCCGGGCCCGATCGTGGCCGTTCTTTGTTTGGCCGGATCGGTGCTGGCCACCTCGGCGCCCACGTCGAACAGATCGTTTTGTATCCGCCCGAGCAAACCATCGAGTGCTTCGGAGAGCGGCTCGGCGCGGACGACGCCCAGCAGGGCGCCCAGTTCATCGAGCGCGCCGACAACCTCGATCCGCCCGGTGTCCTTGGCAACCCGAGCGCCGTCGTAAAGGTCGGTCTCGCCCCGATCGCCGCCGCGGGTATAGATCTTCACGGGGGTCACTCCACTTCGAGCACTTCGATCTTCATGCGGCCCATCACTTGGGCCACCGGCAGGAAGGGGCTCAATCCGCCGGCGTCTTTGAAGTTGGTGTGGGTCAGCGTGAGGTGGGCCGCGCCGACGCCGCCCTGACCCAGGGTGGCGTCCAACGGGATCCAGCGGTCGCCGAGGTAGACTTCGGTCCACATGTGGTAGCCGAACGATTGCGTGGATTTCATGTAGACCAGGCCGATGGCCGCCCGGGCCGGCAGCCCCGCCGCCCGGGCCAGCGCGGCCAACAACACGGCGTGCTCGGTGCAATCGCCCTCGTGGGTTTGGGCCACTTCGGCGGCGGTGGCGAATGCCTGGGAGAAGTTCTTCTCGTCCACGAAGTCGTGTACGCCGCGCTCCAACGCCACGGCCTTGGACCAGACGTCTTTCGCGTCGCCAATCATCCGCTTGGACATGGCGACGATTGCCGGGTCGTCGCTCTGGATCATGCTGTTCGGCTGAAGATCGTCCGAGGTGGGCGGGTCGGAGACCGAGGGAGCCCCCGCCGTCGGCGCGTCGGGCCGCAGCGCGTAGACAGTGATCTCGGCCGTGTGCGGATCGACCGGCGTCACCTTCTGCGAAGCCCCGGTCACAAACACGCCGGCCGGGTCGTCGTCCGCCAGCGACACCCGATACCGGACGCGCCGCGTGGCGTGCGGATTGGCCAACGGCCGATCGACCGGCACGGCCAGGTTCGATCCCAGGTCGAACTGTCCCTTTCCGGTCTCGTCCATCGCCTCGGCCTTGGTCGCCCGATACGTCTCCTGGCCCATGTCGGCCGTCTTCAGCACCTCGCCCGACGGGTCCGCCCACAGGGTCGCCTTCATGACGTTCGCGCCGGGGACGCGGGTTTGGCTGTCGATCCGCAGGAGCCGCCGGGTTTCGTCCGGGAGCTTGACCGGCTCGACCGTCCCGGCAACGAGTTCGACGGTCGCGACTTGGTTGAGCATGGGGATGAGAGTCGAGATCGAGCGTCGCTGGCCGGGCTGAATCGGCCGCGCGAGCAACGACTGCTCGACGCCGTAGAACCCGAGCGTGTCGGACGACCATGGGATCGAGACCGCTCGCGTCTTGCCCGCGGACGTGGTCTCCATGACGAGCTGATCCCCTTCGACGCGGCCTCGAGTGCGCATCGGCGTGGGGCCCAAGTTCATCTCGCTTTCGAAGTCAAGCAGGCGGCCTTCGGGGGTCTGGTGGCTGGCGAGCCGGATCTCCAGTTCATTTTGCTCGCCGGAGCGTTGGACCGTGAGTCGACTGAACCACTCGATTCTCGTGACGGGCTGGCCGTCGCGCTGGACCCGCCGGATTCGTGTCCGGGCGTAGCCGATTTTGACGCCCTCGATGCAAACAACGTCCCAGACCTCGCGATCGGCGAGGTTCCCGGCGGGGGGAGCCGTCGCCGGATCAGCCGGGGCTTTTGTCGTGTCGGGGGCCGACGTCGTGAGATGGCTTGGTGACGAACCCGAGCCCGCCGGGGCACAGCCGAGTAGGCCCAGTAGGCCCAGTAGGCCCACCAATGCCACCCGGAGCAGCACCCTCGGTCCGCGTCCCTTTGTCTCTCCGCAACACAGTCTACGCATGGTCTTGTCGTGTCATTGCTCGACCACGAAGGTCACGAAGTACACGAAGAAGCGGACAAAGGGTCTCAAAAAATCACGGTCCCAAGGAGAGATAGGTCCCTTGCTCCGTGTCCTTCGTGATCTTCGTGGTGTTATCAGGATGTTCTTCACGGAAGCCGTTGCGATAAAACGCTTTGTGTTCGTTGTGCATCTCAAGCAGTCGAAGCACCGAGCACCGTCCATCGCCACGAACCGCGGGCTTCCGCCTCGCGGCTGCTTCCCCCAACCACTTACCAATTAGCACTTACGCCCAATCTACCACGACGAGCGAGGTGCTGGAAAGGCTTGCCGGGGCCCGCGGGCGGTCAAACTCACCGCGACCCGAAGAGTTTCACGGCCGGGCGGCATACCGGCGGCGGGAAACCGTTTGCGCGGCCCACCGGGGCATCTTTCGAGTGCTAGACTTCTAGCATGGATCGGACCACGGGATAGCGGCTCCCCCGAGTTACCGTCTTCGCCGGTCCAGTGGGGCAGAACTTAACGCCGTCGACCCGACGGGTGGTGGCGATAAAAGCGGTTGTGCGATTGGTGTGATGGGCGGGGGTCGCGTGCGTGAAGAAGCGGCCTCGGGCCCCGGCGAATTGTTCAGACGTAACCTACGGTTTAGTAGCAAGGCTCCCAGCTACGGCGCGGTCGTTCCCTCACCTTTGGACACTGGCGTGAATTGACAACACGAGTGAGCGCCGATGGGCTTTCTCAAGAAGTTCTTCCGCAATGTTTTTCGCGACGGCTCGATGCCGGTGGGCACCAGCAGCTTCGAACACCTCAGCGAGGAGGATCTCGAAGCGCACCTGGGCGTCGCCCGATACGGCACCTTCAACCTCACGGACGCCGTTCGCCCCTCGTACGACCTGCAAGTCGTGCCCTGCCAAGGCTACCGGCACGACTCGTACCGCGACGAGGAAACTCGGACGAGCGTTCCCGTCCTGATGGGCGCCGCGTCGAGCGAACGGCTGTTCGATACCTTCCTTGACCTCCTGGACCCCCTGGGAACGGTCGTCGACGTCGTCCTCGAAACGAGCCACAGCCGCGACCAGACCGGACACACCGACCTGTACCGCGAGCACATCGACATGCCCGTCTTGAAAAGCATCCTCTGGGAATACGAGGACATGCTTCTGAACGACGGCTGCGTGGGCATTGCCGTCTTGAACCCGGGCGTGCCGCAGGAAGTCCAACTCGACGAGCACAAGCTCCTGATCATCTACGGCGAGAATCAGGGGCCGTTCGAGCAGATTTTCGGCGAGCGGAGAGTGGCCCTGGACGACCGGATGAAGTTCATCACCGAGGCCGAGCACGTCCATTCGTCGAGCGATCGTTACGCCCGGCAGTTCGACGAGCTCAAGACCCGCCTCGGCATGGACTGCGGCTACCTGTAGAGACGAAAAAGGGGATAAGTCCAATTACTGGGCTTATCCCCGCTCAAAGAGGGAAGTCGGGGCGACAAGACGCCAATTGAACTTTTCTGGCTGGAGGCCGCGTCCATCGCACCGGCCATCCGACGCCTGATTCTCGCTCTTGTCACAACGCACCACACCCAGAATTAAAGCCGGTCTTGTTCGTTGGTGAAGACCGTCCGCTCCGTCGTTCAGGCCGGCAGGTTCCGCCCAGTTCTCAGGCGGTTCGAGAGCGCCACTCGTCGAGGATGGCCTTCAACTCGGCATCGGTGCTATCAGGTTTTCCTTTCAGCATCAGATCGAGGAGTTCATTTTCGGGAACCCCATTTGTCCGAAAAAACTCACGCACTCTGTCCCAATGGCGTCCGTCTGTCTCACAGATGGACGAGAAGCATTTCGGCGACCCATATTCGGCGTTCATTTTCCTTTTCCCCTATTTGGCTTTGGCTAGGTGGCAGCCTTTCGACGTTCTGGCGGCAGTACATTGCCAGTAGCCCCCAGTCGCCGGACTGCCGCGAAGCTCACTATCTCCCCAGTTATGAACCAAATGCGGTGCCGCGTCCATCGCACCGGCCATCCGCCGGCTCATTCTCGCCCTCGTCCACGGCACCCCACCCCCACATTAGAGCGGATCATTGCCGAGTGGTCAAGGCACCAAGAAATTCCTCCGATGAGCGAGTGGAACCCGGAGGGTTCCCGAAACTCAGGAGGTATATCGCTTCCGCTTGCGTTCCCTGAAAGCGTCAACATCCCTGTCCTCGGATAGCAGGAATCTGAGAAACGACTTGTCTTGAAAGCGGCAACTTTGAGCGATTCCAAGCAAAGTCAAGTAGTCAGTAGCCCCTTTCACGAAGAACGACCCTGAAATCTTCCGCTGGACCGCCCAATGACGGATAGCGCGTTCCGCCGCGTTGTTGTTCCAGGGAAGGCCGTCCTCAGTCAAAAAGAGGAAAAGGGATTCCCTGTATCGCAGGAATCGCTTTTGATAGGTTTGGACTATTTCGCTCTGCCACGTCACGTGGTCAATGGATTGGCGGTAGAACCGATTCACGGACTTCATGTGCTTTTGCAGATGCCGCTTCTTCGACCCGTACTTCTCAACATCCTCAAAGATCGGCACAAGCAAGTCGCGGACACGGGTAACGAAACATTCGTACTCCGTCAAGAATGGGTGTTTCCAGAGGTCGTCGTTCAAGTTGCGGATCAGGTGGACCAAGCACTTCTGCTGCCGACAGGTGAAAGAGTCATACCCGCCATAGAAGTCAGATACCAACACGCCTTCATAACCCGCCAGCAGTTTATGGATCAGCGTCGTTTCACGACTATCCGTGAGCCGAAAGACGACGTGTTTCCCATCGGTAAGAACCCACACATACCAATTGCGCCCCTGAATGCTGATCTTCGTTTCATCAACGTGGATGAAAGGGCTTTGCAGAATGCTCCGCCGCAGCAATGCTTCTGTGTACGAATAGTCATCGCTTAACTGATGGATGAACTTGCAGACCGTGGATTTCCCCACGGATTCAGAGAAGAGTGTTGCGAGCGTCTGCCTGATCGCGCCAACTGGTAGCATCAGGACGACTCTTTGGTAGGCGACCCAGGATAGGAAGCGATGCCCGAACATACGTCCCTGCAATTTGTAAATCGCTGGTGGCGGGTACTGTCGGCCACAGATTGGGCAGGAAGCCCTATGACCGATGTACTTGAGAAGCCTTTTTCTGACGCCGTTCTTGCCGAACGCGAGGTCCGTCTGAATGTGCTGGGAGGTTGCGGTTGTTGCTTGAAGCGCCTGCTTGGGGTGGCGGGGACACATTATCTTTCTTCGCACATGGATGATTGTCGGCGCAAGTGAGGAAAATCTCTTCTGCGAGGGCAACGGTGGACGGTTACGAATGGCTGGTGAGGCTGCGGGATCAGCGCCCTTGTCATGTGTGCGTAGTCGTATCCGCTTCTGCTGGTAGTCGAGGTGGGCAGAGTCAATAATCCCACCGAACGCCCGATGAACGACCTCACCTGTCGGGGTAGAGAACTGCTTCGGCTTGTTCGTGAAGTCCACATCCACCCGCAAGTCGGCTGCCTTCGATAGAGATTGGATTTCCGCCGTCAGCAAACGCAGAGCGTTGCAATCGGCCTGATTGTAGGCAAGCAGCTTCGCCTTGAATTCATCCTTGCCCGAGTCCTCCCAACGGTATCGCCACGCGATGCTTTCTATCCCCGAAGGATTGGGAGTCGGCCAAGATGCCCCCACTGCCGCACCAAGGTCTTTCAGCCTATTGGATCGCGCAGGGAAATAGACCTTGCCGTAGACCATTCCATTCACGTTCACCAATCTGGCCAAGAGGGCCTTGCAGTCAAGGCTGTGTTTTTCCGCCACCCGCTCGATGACGCGGCGTTCATAACTGCCGTAGTGGTAGATCGGGGCATCAGGATACTTGGCAACCAGAGCCAAGCATTCCTTGAATATGCCCGACTCTCGCTCGATGTTGTCAGCCCAAAAGGAGTGCATTGTGGTTGTCTCGCCCTTCTTGGCCATCATCCCAATGAGGTAATTGCAGTCCTGGTCGGGGATGCCCTCGATGTCAAGGAAGAGTTCGACGGAATACTGCGATAGGGACGGTCGTTCGTGCAGATAGATTTTCTTGGTACGGATCGCCAGGGCTTGGAGTTCCACGTTGAACGGCGCGGGCACCTTGCCTGCCGCTTTCTTTCGCCGCCGTGGCCTGTAAACGTAGGAAAGCTGGGTCACGGTGAAGATTCCCTTCTTCTGGTACTTGGCGGCCACTTTGGGCGTCATCCGATCCAGCAGGAACAGGCTGTCCGTCCGCTCAGCTTCCTTCAAGCAATGATCGTGGAACTCGCAGGTCTGGCAGTGCGTCCCGATATTCTGGGGAGGAGGGTCGGCATGAAGACTGCTGGCAAGAACACGGAGTTGCGTAACCGCCTTGGCGACCATCGGGTACAGCGGCTCCAATTTCACCCGTTTCGGCGTTTCCCCGAATGGAACGATGACGCCAGATGACGGGCGTGAGCGTCCCTGTTCGCCGATTGCGTATCCTGCAAATGCCAAATGCAGCTTGTCTGAGGACGTGGGCGTTTGGGTTCCGATTACAAGATGAGGCTCTCGCTTGTTGCGGGATGAACCCTCGACCGCATCGCACTCTGCTGCGAGATCGCCCACGACGACGGCGTAGGGTTTTCCACTCGTCTTTGCAGAGAGGTACTCGACTCGATTTCGGGTCGCTCGTTCCTCGACGACCTGTTCGTATTCGTGGGGACGAGGCACGGGATCACTGCGAAGCAAGAAGCACGCTTTCCGAGGGCAATGCGAAGCAGCCACGACAAGTCGGAACGTGATAGGGCGGCTCACAAAAGCTCCAATAGGGACAACCTGGAAAGAATGACGATAGTAAGAAGGACGGTTGTCTGGAAGATTGAACATTGACTCTTTCGCAACTTGCGTGCCAGTGGCAGAAATAGGGAGTGGGCAACCGACCCGCGAGACGCCACCCTCAATTCAACCACTGTGGCCCCGGCAGCGGATGACCAGTGGCGAAATGTGGCAGTGGGGCGGGTTATCGCCAACCGCCTCAAGCGTTCGTACTCGGCAATCAGGTCTTCCATCATAACGCGCCTGCCGCCGGCCCGACCCCGTGGGGGCAGACACGGCAGTCAAGGCCGGGGCAAGCGCAAGAGTCCCTCCCGTGTAAACTTCATTGCCATCTTGCACGCCGCCGCCCACGCTTCGTTACGGGTGGCGGCAAAGGCAACGATAAAATGCCCGCAACTCTTGGCGAGTACGCGATAGCGGCCAGAGTCCCGCCCTTCGTCGATTACTCGCCAACCAAGGCATTCAAGTTGCTTAGTCACGCGAACCCCGTCAAAGAAAAAGGGTGTCGAACCGCGTGCTCACGCAACCCCAGTCACGGGGCATAGTCGAACAGCACGGCCGACACCCCGTAGCACGGGGCGCGGTCTATGCTGCTTCGACTATTCAAGGGCCTTTCGGTCCAAGGTGACTGTTTTGCGTGAAGCAGTCTGACGCTGCGCGTCAATTTCAGATTGTCAGCGTAAGTCTATCACTTTTTTCCGTTGTTGCAAGTGCCCCCGATCCCCGCTGGATACGTTATCAGAACGGCCACATATCGCCACTGGTCCGCTGCCGGGACCACATTGGGCCAGGGCGCATGAATTGGACGTGCAATCCGAAACGGTTGACCGGCGGCTTGTCGAATTGGAGGAGCTATTGCCCGACTGGTACAGGTATCCGGGCGACCCGCCCCTAGACGAAACGTGACTTAGAATTGGCCGCACTACGGCGACGGTTGGCCCGCCCTAGCTTCGGCGGGGCCGTCTCTTAGCGACAGTTGAGGTTACGCCAGCATTGTCGTGGACTCGTCGTAACATATTATACCATCATGTGTTACGTCTATTGCGGAGGCATAGCGAAACCGATAGACTTATCGGCATGAAGAATGCCTTGATGCAACTCGACCGCACCGCCCGCGACCTTGCCAAGTCCACTAGCTTCGATTGGGTCAAGGAAATCAGGGACGAAGCGATAGCCTTAGAAGCCTACGCCAAGTCTGCCGCTATGGAGCGGGATTGCGCGGTAATCCGTGTGCGGGCCGAAAGGCGGCTTGGTGAATTGCTGCCGAAAATGACGAAACGCGGGCGACCGAAAACGTTGCACGATGCGACATTTAAGTTAGGCGAGTTGGGAATTACGCGAACCCAATCGAGTCAGTTTCAAGCCGTGGCAAGATTGCGGCTGGAAACTTTTGAGCGATACCTCCATACGACGCGCAAGCCGACAACGAAAGGTGTACTGCGCCGTGTAACGGAGCAAGAGCGGGCACAACAAGCGAAGGGCGCACGGTCGGGCGGCAACATCTTAACTGGCCCCGCCAGTCAGCTATGGGACAAGCTGGCCGATGGTTCGGTTGACTTGTTCCTCACTGACCCGCCCTATGATCGAATCGACCTGTACGGTGAGTTGGCAGAATTGGCATCGGCAAAACTGAAAACAGGTTGCTTGTGTCTCGCCTTTTGCGGCCAGTATCACTTGCCGGCCGTGTTGGAAACAATGGCGCAGCACCTACAGTATCATTGGACGTTTGCTATTCTGTTCGGCGGCCCTCACCGCGCAGTCTACGCCAAGAAGATTGCGAACACTTGGCACCCTGTTGTAGCATTCAGCAAGGGCAAGTGTACGGCAGGATGGATTACCGATATGCTGGAATCCGGCGGCCGGGAGAAAGACGCGCACGAGTGGCAGAAGACCTTGACCGACGTGGAATACCTGATAGAGAAGCTAACGGCCCCCGGCGCGCTTGTGGTCGATCCATACTGCGGATCGGGCACCGTGCCGGCGGCTTGCCGGAAACTTGGGCGGCGTTGGTTGGCTTGTGAGATAGACAGCAAGACGGCACGGGTTGCACGCGGGCGAATTGCGGCCTAGTGTAATCAGGGCATGGGCAGGAATCAAACGGCTATCGCCGCGTCAAGGGTCTACAGATTTTTCAGAACAAAGTCGATAGGGCCGGGCCGGACCCGCCGGCCGACACCCGGACGGTTCGGCGAAATTGACCCCACCCTGGTCTACCGCTCTGGTGAGCATCGAATCTAACCGGCTTGTCTTCGTTTCTGTTGCGTCGATAGTGTCGATGATGTTTGATACGTCGATGCAAGGAACGCAAGGGAAGCGAAGACAGACTAGCCTAGCGCCTTGTAGATCGTTGGGCGTGACAGCCCGACCACTCGGCTTATCTCACTGATTCCCTTGCCTTCCTTGCTGAGTTGTTTGATTGCCCGTTCCTTCTCTATCGACAAGCGCACACGCCGACCAGCCTTACCACCGCCCCACACCTTGCCGGCTGCCCGTGCGGCTTGTTGCCCCGCA
>JAPLNP010000258.1 GCA_026401055.1 Planctomycetia bacterium | reverse complement strand
ACCCCCGATCTGGAGCGCGGCCGCAACCCTGGATCTCCAAACGGCGAAGCTGACGATCGACGAGCGGGGCGTGGCAACGCTGACACTGGCGGACGGATCCCCCTGGCCGACCAGCGATCATCCGGTGTTTGCCCTTCAGACCGAGCGCGGCGCGATGCTTCCGGAAGTCGTGCGGCTTAGCGGCGACAAACTGGACAAATTGACGGTCCAGTTCGAGGGCGCCGCGGTGGCCGAGTTCTCCGTGACGACCGAGCGAGCGGTCGCCGTCTTTCGACTCACGCGGCTTTCGACCTCCGAACCGGTCAAGCAGTTCCGACTGTTTGGCCTTCCGACGCCCGGCAACGCCAAGGTCCTGGGCACGGTCAACGCCGCGGAATCCGGGGCGAACGTGGCCGCGGTGATGGCGGCGGAGCCGAACGTACACGCGATGCTCGGCGAGTCGCGATGCTCGGCGGCCGACCGGGCTGGATGCAGCCACCAGTTCATCCGGACCGAGGAAGCCAAGGCCGGCCGAGGCGCGGCCCGCTTCACGGCAACCTGTAACGAGGAGCCCGGCGGCTGGAGCGTGCGCGGCATGGCTTTCCCGAGGCCCGTCGATCTGTCGGGCTGCCAGGCGATTCGCGCTTGGGTGCATGGCGACGGAAAGGGGGAACTGCTGAAAATCCAACTCTCCGACGGCTCCGGCTGCCGCGACAACTACCTGCCGATCGACTTCACGGGCTGGCGCCAGGTGACGCTCACCGAATGCCCGATCAACACGCTGCGCTACGACCGCGTCACCACGCTCAGCTTCTATTACAACGGGCTACCGGCGGGGCAAAACGTGGCCTGCCTCATCGACCAGGTCGAGGCCGTGGTGCAGCGCGACGGCAAGGAGCAGGTGATCGTGCTCGAAGATTTTGAATCGGCGAGTTCGCCGCTTTGGGGCTCGCCGGATACCGTGCTGGCGGTCGAGACGCTCCAGGGCCACGGCATCCAGCCCGCGGCGTTCGGGGTGATCGCCTGCCCTCGCGCGGAGTTCTTCGAGGCGGTCCAGCGGTTCGAGCGGATGGCCGGGCTTCCGTCCCCGCATCCGGGCGGGGCGTGGAACAAGACCTCGCCGTGGATCAGGCGATCCTATTTCTTCCTCACCGACTTCCGCGAGTCGCAGTTCGACGAGGCCCTGGCCATCGCCCGGCGCGGCGGATTTCACACGATTCTCCTGGGCCAGGATTCGTGGTGCCAATCGACCGGTCATTACGAGGTCAACCGCGATCGGTTCCCCGACGGGCTTGAGGGGCTCAAACGCACCGTGCGGCGATTCCACGACGCGGGCTTCCGCGTGGGGTTGCACTTTCTCGGCGCGTCGATCGATCCGCCCGATCCCTATCTCACTCCCGTTCCCGATCCTCGCTTGGTCAAAGGGGCAACCACGTCCTTGGCCGCCGACGTCGACGAGAAGGCGTCACTGCTTCCCACGGACGCCGCGCCCGAGACGTTTCCCGCGGAAGACGGCGGCTATATGGGGGACGGGACCGTTTTGCAGGTGGGCGACGAGTTGATCTGCTACGCTCGGCGAGCCGTGCAGCCGCCGTACGGCTTCACCGAGTGCCAGCGCGGCCACCTGGGCACGAAACCGGCTCCGCACAAGAAGGGGGATCGCGTTGCGCACCTCGTCCGCTCCTATGGCTACCACATGTTCGACATGGACACCTCGCTGTTGGACGAGGTGAGCGCGAACTTCGCCCGGGTCGCCAACGCCTGCGAAATCGACATGATCTATTTCGACGGCTCGGAGCGCCTCCAGGGCGATCATTGGTACTACAACGCTCGGCTGCACAAGGCTTACTACGACAAGCTGGCGAACAAGGACATGTTGCTGCAGGCCAGCAGCTACAGCCACTACTCGTGGCACATCCTCGCCCGCAGCGCTTCGGCCGACGGCCACGGCGATCTCAAGGGCTACCTGGACGAACGGAGTCCCGGGTTCGACGCCTTGGCCGGCGACGGCATGCCGCTGGACGTCGGCTGGTACTACGGTTACGACCCGAACGCCACCCTGGACCAATACGAGTACATCCTCGGGGCGACGATCGGCTACGACTCGTCGATGTCGTTCCAAGTGTCCGTCGGCGCCGCGGCCGCGCATCCGTTTACCGGGGACATCCTCGACCTCATCGCCCGCTATGAGAAGCTGCGTCTATCGGGGCGGGTGGACGAGGCCATGAAGGCCCGGCTGCGCGTCGACGCAATCCTGGGCGGAGCCAAAAGGGCGGAGGAACGCGAGGCCCTGTTGGATCACCGCCGCGATTACCGGCTCCTCGGCAACGAGGGACAGGAGGTCTTTCAGCGGGTCGTGTACGATGGGTGGCATGAGGTGAGAAGCCCCGACGCCGCGGCGAGTCGGTGGACGGTCGCGCTCAAGGACGGCCCTGCCCGGGTCGGATTCCAAGTCCACGTCGAGCCCGGCCCATGGCTCGCCGCCGGTCCTTCGTACCGCGCGCCGGACGCCCTGACCCTGGAGAACTTCGACAGCCTCGCCCCTTACTTGACGGCTCCGGCAAGCGGGCGCGACGTCCGCAGCATTGGGCCGGGGCAGTCCGGGGCGGTTTCGCCGGGCGTGACGCAGCAAGTCGAATTGGCCGAGACCGGGCCGGACGGGAAACGCTGCGCCGTCTATAGCGCCGCCAGCACGCGAACGGTTCCCGACGGCTGGTCGGTCTTCAGCAAGTCCTTCGATCCGCCGCTCGATCTCTCGTGGCACCGGGCGATCGGCTTCTGGCTCCGCGGCGACGGCAAGGGCGGGCTGTTCAAGCTCCAGTTGTGCGACGCGAAGGGCGCGACCGACTACTATGTCGCCAACGACTTCGTCGGATGGCGCTACCAGCAGCTTGCCCGTCCGGAGACCGATCCCATCGACTATCGCCAGGTTCGCTCGCTGTCGTTCTATTACAACGGCCTGCCGGCCGCGACCTCGGTGGCGTGCGGCATCGGCGAGGTGAAAGCGCTGCGGTCGCTGGACACTCCGTCGATCGTCGATCCGTACGTCGAGATCGGCCCCACGCGCCTGGCATGGAAGGGAACGCTCAATGAAGGGCAGTACCTGGTCGTCTGGCCCGGCGAGCCCGCTACCCGCTACGGCCGACCGCTCAAGGAGCCCGAGCGATCCGCGGAGGCGGCTCAGGACGTCGCGATTCCCGCCGGCCCGCACGAGGTGAAGTTCGGCTGTGCCAATGGTCCGGTTGCCCCGGTCCGCGTGCGAGTCACGCTCCAACCGTCGGAAAGGCATCCCGTCCCATGATCCGCGACGTGACCGGCGTCTGATTCGACGGCTCGGCCGAAGAACTGCTCTGCCAACTCATCCACGGCGAGAAGCTTTCGGCGGCCGATCTGCTCGAACTCAAACGGTCCTCCGAGGAGAGCCCTCCATCCGCACGGCACCCGTGGCTGCAGAACTTGAGGTCGGTTTGCGGCGCGCTGTAAGGCGGCGGCAGCGGGCTGGGCTTACGCCGCCGATTCTCGCTAGGGACTCGCGGCCCCCGCGGCCTTCCGCTCGGTGTAACTGACCACCAGATCCAGGGCATCCACGACAACCGGCGCTGCCGCGGTTCGCCCGGTCTCGAATCGCACGTCGATCAGGTTGTAACCGGGCTTCACCAGTCTGGGGTCGGTGTCGATATGAAACCATGCGTCCGCGGCTTCGGCCGCAAGCGGCTTGACGGGCCCCGTCACGGTCAGAGGCTGCCCGTTGAATTTGACGCGGATTGTGTCGCCCTGGACCATGCCGACCAGGTGAAGGCGAAGCATGGCAGAGACCGTTTTCCCGGCCGGCGCATTCGCCACGATGTCCTCGCCCACCGGCAACCTGGCCGCGGCCTCCTGCCCCGCGGCGATCGAAATGGGAAGCCGGTCGGGCCCGACCATGACCATCTTGAACGTGCCCAACACGTCCTCCCGCGCCGGGTTGTCGATCGCATAGATCTTGTCCCGGCCCTTGAGCGATTCGACGGAGCCGAGCTGGCTGAAACGCTCGTCGGGCTCCGTCGGAAACAGATTGAACAGATAGATGCCGTCGGCGCCCCAATGCCAACGGTTCATGGCCGCCGCCCACCAGGCGCGATTGTCGTACCGGTACCTGTCATAGGGCTTGGGCGGAACGAGCAGGGCATAGACCGGGACCTGGTATTTGTGCCCCAGATCGACCATGTCCCCGAGCGAAGAAGCGACCGCCATTTGAATGTAGTCTTGGCCGGCGATCAGAATGTCCACGAGGTCTTCTTCAAGGTAGGCGCGAACGTCCAGCCCGATGTCCATGCCGCTTTGCACGCTCAAGGGCACGCGAACCGTGACCAAGATCGGGCGGCCACGCCTCAGCGACTCCCGCTCGCTCACCGCCCGAATCCGCCGCACCATGTCGGTCATCATTGCCACGTGGCGAGGTTCCACCGGCTTCCCCTCGAGATTGGGGCGGAAGAACAGCGGGTGGCGGATGAAATCCAACTCGATGCCGTCGACGTCGTATCGCTGGCAGACGTCCTCGAATATCCGCACGATATAGTCGCGCACCTCCGGTTTCTCATAGTCCGAAAGGGTCCACCATGCCTTGGGATCCGTGACCGGATACTTCCCCCAGTCCTCCTTCACGCCCATGATGTACTCGGGGTGCTGCCGCTTCTGTTGCGACAGCGACCAGGGAGCGAAAGAGCACTCCGGATTGTTCATCCGGTAGCTCCAGAACACCTCCATGTTGTGCTTGTGGCCGTGTTCGACCACAACGGCCAGCGGATCGGTCCCCAGCTTCTTCATGGCCACCAGGCCGTCGCGCATCTGCTTGACGTAGAGCTCGTCGCTCTCCTGGACAAACTCGCCAAGCACTTCGCCGACCTTGGGTTGATGCGCCCAGAACAACCCGCCTCCGCCCGTGCAATAACAGATCGTGTCGACCTGCGTGCCGGTCACTTGCCTGACGCGGCAGGCGAGGAGTTCCTCGGGCGTGTTTCGCGGTTCGCCGTGGCAGCCGTCGTCGTTGTAGACGATCCGCCGGGGTCGATGGGCGGCGAGCTTGCGGGCCGTCTTGAGATCGGTTTTATCGAGCGCCGGCCGCCCCTCTTCGGCCGCGGCCGCGCCACCGGTCGGGAAAAGGCATATCGCGCACGCGAGGGCCATGAGCACGGCGTGCGTCAGCGGTGTCCTGAGATCCACGGCAGGTCTCCCATCCGATCTGTGCGTTGACGTTAAGGCCGAGGTTGGGTGATCCCGCGTCCCCAGGCGCGGCCCGCCCGAAGCTCTAAGGGCTCATATCAATGTCAAACGGGTTCTCGCCGTCCTGGATGGTCACGGTCAAGCCCGAAGTCTGGTAATTACGATACTTGGCCGGGATGTTCGGATACTGTTTGGGCTTCGGCGGGGCCTGTTGGCCGATCGGATAGAACTCCGGCGGCGGACTGACGCAAACCTTGTAGGCTCCCAGCGGGAGTCCGGCCCCCTTGGCCATGATGATCTCGTAGCTGCCGTCTTTCGCGAGCGCCGCGGTCATGTTGACCCCCTTGTCGATGCAACTGAACAGCACGACCCCCTCGGAGACCGGTTTGCCCTGGAAGGTCACCTTGCCTCCGATCCGACCGAGCTTCTCCGCCGGTTTGCAGCCGGGGACCGCCAGCCCCGAGATTATCAGCAAGGACAATGCGGCGACGAAGCCGCCATTAGTAATCGCCGAGTGTCTGGCCGTCATTGCGGGTTGCCATGTTGTAAAGGGTATACATGTTGATGTCCGCGTTGAGGAAGTGGACCGAACCGTCGGTAAATCCCACCGTCGCTCCGCCGGGATGCGCGGCCTGGATGGGGCGGTTCGGGCCGCAGTTGCTCGCCACGCCCGTGGCGGCGAACGACTTCTCGCCCAAGCGGTTGATCACGCAGCTCAAGTTGAAATCGCGGTCGTTCGCGTCGGTGTTCACTCTTGCCGGTCCCATGTAGAACCCGTGCCCGCAGTCACTGCGGCAATCCCGCTTTTGGCCGTCCGTCGCAATGCACCAATCGGATTGCTCGCCGATGACGATCGTATTGCTCAAGCCGTCGGAGACGTCCGCCACGCTCAGCGTGACGGCGCGGATCAGAACGCCACCCTCGCCGATGTAGCCCGAAGCAACGCTCGACGAACCCTTGGGGCGAGTCTGCCCATACGTTCCACCCGCCGACGGCGGCAAACCACCGCCCGAGATGCCCGTGTAGTTCGACCCCTGGTACGGTTGGTTGTTCCCATAACCGTTCGGGTCGCCCACCTGGTATTCCGTGGGAAGGCCGACTCCGTTGACGGGCAATGGGCTCGAAGGGCACCGCAGGAAGTTGAACACCTTGTCTTGCAGAGCAGCCTGGTTCGCGGGATTCCCGGGGGCATAGCAACCCCAGGTGCCATTTGCGCCGAAGGGGTCCATGCTTTGATAGACGCTGTCTTGCTCGCAGAAGGGCAGGATGTGGACCATCCATGAAGCTCCATAGGCCGTGCTGCCGGCGACGCCGTAGCTTCCACCCGGTGGAAAAACCGCATTCGTGCTCTCGTAGTTCAGCACCCCCAACGCGAGTTGCTTCACGTTGTTGACGCACTGAATCCGCCGCGCGGCCTCCCGCGCCGCCTGCACCGCCGGCAGCAAAAGCGCGATCAAAATGCCGATGATCGCGATCACCACCAGAAGCTCCACCAGCGTGAAGCCTTTCGGGCGAACACGGCCACCAGGGGCTTTCCCCGGATGCCGCGGCGAAATTGAAGACAGTCGATCGCGTCGCAAGACCATTGCTCTCACTCCTGGTCAGGCCCCAAAAACTCAACCGGCAGGACGATCCGGTCGTCGGTAAGTCGCTCGCCGCCGATGAGTCTCTCCAGAATCTCGGCAACCAAGATCAATTCCTCGCGACTCAAAGATCTGGCGACGGTACGCGGCAGCCTCGCCGTGGCCGAAATAGCCCTGTCGTTGGGGTTGAAGACAGTATCGGAGATTCTCTGTTTCCTTCGGATCCTTCTGAGTCGTTCCCGGTAATCATTATGACAGATAAGGATTCAAAATGCAACAATATCGCCTTATTGTTTCATTCCTTGACAGGCCGCTTCCGGCGTGCCATCAAAGACCCGGATTCCCGGCATCGCTCGACTGGAGGATGGGTCATTCCGGATCTGGCCCCGCGGGGATCACCGAGCGCGGGAACCACCGGCGGCAGAGGTGCTTCAACGAGGAGCCTCTGACGCACTCGACCCGCCCTGCCGGAACCATCCCCGGTTAGGCCACCGGGTTCTCCCTCCCGGTGGGCCTACGTGATCGCCGCGCCGTACTCCATGAGCCGCTTGACGGTTTCCGGCGGCGTCTCGTAGGGCAGCGCGCCGGTGCCGACGCAGGCGTTCCGGCGGCGGCCGATCAGGCGGATCACGCGGTCGGCCTCGCACCGCACCTCGTCCCACGTGCCCGCGGCGATGATCCGCAGATCCATGTTGACGCGGATTCGCACGTCCTCGCGGCGGGCCACCTTGGCCAGGAATTGCCCCTGGTCCGTCTCGAACGGGCAGGCCAGGTAGCCCGTGCCCGTTTCGAGCATCGCCTCGACGATCGGCTCCGTGTTGCCGCCGATGATGCACGGGATGGCGTGGCCCATGACGCAGCCGATCCGCTCCATGATGCTCGTCAGCGCCGGCAGTTCGATTTGCCGGAACATGGCGGGCGAGAGCATGGGCGGGCAGGCGGCCGACTCGAAGAACGCCACGTCGACCCGGGCACGCTTCACGGCCTCGGCGAAGGCCACTTGCCCGTCGACCAGGCGCATCAGCGCCGCGGCCGTGATCGACGGTCGCAGCGCCGCGTCGATCAGCAGCGCGTCGAACCCGATCAGGTTGCTGGCGATCGAGAAGGGGCCGCTGATGGGCACGCGAATGTCCGCCTCGGGGAATCGCGCGGCAAGCCGCCGCGCCACGTCGACCAAGATCGGAATGCGGCCGTCGCGCGCCGGGTCCAACGGCGCCAGCCGAGCCAACTCCGCGGTCGAACCATACGGCGGCCGGCGGACGCCTGGGATGCCGAATCCCTCCGGCTCGACGATCTCGGCTCCGTAGGCCTCGGCTTCGAGGTTGTAGATGTCGATGCCCGGCATGATCGGAACGTGCCGGTAATACTCGTAGGCCGCCGCGTGCGCCTGGTAGATCAACTCCCCGTCGCGAGACACGTCCCACGGCGTCCGCCCGAGAAACGCCGCCGCGTGCTCGTAAATCGACGGTGAAATGTCCATAAGAATAACCCAACAGGGGACTGTCCCCCTCGCGCCACGGTGACCACACTGAAAAGGGGGACTGGCTCCGAGCCGACGACGTGAACTGGGCGGCACGCGGCTTCTTGGTCGGCTCGGAGCCAGTCCCCCTTTTCAAACCGAGCCGAGTCACCAGTTTTCGACGAGCAACTCAAAATAAGCCCGCGGATGGGCGCAGGCCACGCAAGCGGCCGGGGCATCGGTCCCCTCGTGCAGGTAGCCGCACTTGCGACACCGCCAGATGACCGGCTTGTCCCGGTGGAACACCGTGCCGCCCTCGACGTTGGCCGCCAGGGCGAGGAAGCGTCGCTCGTGTTGCTTCTCGGCGACCGCGACCGCCTCGATGATCTTGGCGATCGCCTTGAAGCCCTCCTCTTCGGCCACGGCGGCGAACGCGGGATAGACTTCGGCCCATTCTTCGTGCTCGCCGGCGGCCGCGGCGCGGAGGTTTTCGGCGGTCGAGCCGATCACGCCCGCCGGAAACGCCGCGTGGATCTCGACCTGGCCGCCCCGCAGAAACTTGAAGAACCGCTTGGCGTGCGACCGCTCCTGGTCGGCCGTTTCCTCGAAGATGCTCGCGATCTGCACGAAGCCGTCCTTGTCCGCCTGGCCGGCGTAGTAGTCGTAGCGATTCCTCGCTTGCGACTCTCCCGCGAAAGCCAGAAGCAGATTGTGCTCGGTCTTCGATCCGACGATTTCCATGGGCATTCTCCGTAAAGTGTTCAGTCCCGGCTGCCCGAGAAACGCATGATGTAGTACAGCAGAATCATGATCGCTTGAAGCGTTCCGGCGACGTACGTCCACGCGGCGGCATTGAGGACCTGCTTCACGTAAACCAACTGGTCCGGGCTGACGATCCCCAGTTCGACCAACTGGGCCTTGGCTCGGTTGCTCGCGTTGAACTCGACCGGCAGGTTGACGATCTGGAAGACGACGAAGCAGGAGAACAGCAGTATCCCGGCCATGACGAGGAAATGCAGCGCGGGAACGAACGCCCCGATGATGATCAGAAAGAAACTGGCGTTGCTGCCGAAGCCGGCCACGGGCACGGCGATGTTGCGGACGACCAGCGGCGCGTAGTTTTTGGCGTCCTGCAGGGCGTGGCCCGCCTCGTGCGCGGCGATGCCCACCGACGCCAGCGATCGCCCCTGATAGACGTCCTGGCTCAGCCGGAGGACCTTGTGCCGCGGGTCGTAGTGGTCGGTCAGTTGGCCGGGGACCTGCTCGATGTCGACGTCCCGGAGGCCCGCCGAATCGAGGATATGCCGGGCGGCCGCCGCGCCGCTCAACGGGGAGGGCATTCGTTGGGCCACGGCATAGGTGGACTTCACCCGCATCTGGGCCCAGAGCCCCAGGATCAAGGCCGGCGCGATATACAGGAAGTACATAGGGTCGAAGAACATCGTTTCCTCCTAAACAGCCTCGGTTCTTAGGGTTATTCGCCGGAGGCTTGGGGGTTCTTGAATGCAAGGCGGCGGAAACCGCCGCTCATGGATTCTACGCCGCTGGGCAATATCGCGGTTCGCGCCGAAGAAGAAAACCCCCACGAGGGCGTGGTTTGGCATGGCCAGCAGCCAGCAATGGCACTGGTTGCACGCACCGAACACGCCGCCGGCGCTTGACTTGACACCCCATCCGTGCGAGTATACAAGACGACAATCGCAGGGTGCCAAACGGGGGACGCCTGCCAGTCGGGCTGGGGACTGGTCCATTTTTCGGCCAGCAAACGTGATCTGCGGCAGAAGCGTCGGCCGAAGAATGGACCTGCCCCCCTCCGCGGCGCCCCTTTCGCAGGGCCAGGGGGACAGTCCCATTTTCGCGGCGAAAACGCCAGTTGGCTGGACAGCGCCCTCCGCGCGGCGAAAATTGGGACAGTCCCCTGTGAACGGCTACCCAGAGAACCATCCTGATGAAACGCCGCGAATTCCTGACCGCCGCCGCGGGCATCGGCCTGTCGGCCGCCTGGGCCGGCGCGCGGGCGGGAGCTGCACCCAAGGACGGTCCCGAGCAGAAGCCCGGCCAACCGCCGGGCAAGCCGCTGGTGATCGACTGCCACGCCCATCTGCACCACCACGGTTCGTCGGCATGGGAGGAAGACGACCGCAAGCTGATCGAGGCGGCCGACAAGCTGGGGATCGACCAACTGTGCTGTTCCATCCTCACCCCTCGCCGCCCAGCCACGGTCGAAGGCTTTCGGGAGTGCAACCGCTGGATAGCCGATGGGATGCGACGCTTTTCCGGCCGCGTGCTGGGCTACTGCTACGTCAACCCCGGCGCGGGGCAGCCGGCGCTGGACGAGATCCGCCGCTGCGTCGCGGAGCAGGGTTTCATGGGCGTCAAGCTCTACAACGAGCACACGTGTACCGAGCCGGTGCTCTTCCCGGTCGTCGAGTTGGCCATCGAGCTCGGCGTGCCGATCCTTCAGCACGCCGGCCACATGAACTTCTTTCTGGAGTCGCAGCCGCACCTCTCCGACGGCGGCCACCTCGCCGAGCTCGCCCGGCGGTATCCCGAGGCGATGCTCATCTGCGGCCACGTCGGCGGCGGCGGCGACTGGCAGTGGACGATCAAGGTCCTGCGCAACGCGCCGACCGTCTACCTCGACACCAGCGGAAGCGTCGTCGACGACGGCATTGTCGAGATGGCCGTTCGCGTGCTCGGGACCGACCGCGTGCTGTTCGCCTGCGACAATTCGATGACCGCCGGCATGGGCAAAATGATCGGGGCCGACCTTCCCGAGGCCGACAAGCAGAAGATCCTCGGCGGCAACATGGCCGGCATTTTGAGCAAGCGGAGGTCGCGATGATCGACGTCAACGCCTACCTCGGCCATTTCGCCTTCCGCCAACTGCGGCACAACACCGCCGACGGACTGGTCGCGCTGATGGACAAGAAAGGGATCGCCCGCGCCGTGGTCTCCAGCGCCGCGGCGATCACCTATCGAGACGCGCAGTCCGGCAACGAGGAAGTTCACCGCGAGACGCAAGACCATCGCGACCGGCTGATCCCGTTGGCGGTGATCAACCCGGCCTACGCGGGCTGGAAGGACGACCTGAAGATCTGCGCCGACGATTTCGGCATGCGTGGGCTGCGGCTTTATCCGCCGTGGCACAACTATCGGCTTTCGGACACCTGCTGTTTCGATCTGGTGGCCGCGGCCACCGAACGCGGAATGGTCGTCTCGATTCCCATCCGCGTCGAGGACAGCCGGCAGCGGCACTGGCTCGTGGACGTGCCGGACGTGCCGCTGGCGGACATCACCGCCCTGGTGAAGGCGTTTCCACGGACACAGTTCATTCTCGTCAACGGCGCGGGCTTCGCCGGAAGCCCACTGGGCAGAAAAGACAGCGACCTGCCGTCGAACTACGTGATCGAAATCTCGCGTCTGACGGCGCTCTTGGGCAACGAGATCGGCCAATTGATCGCCAGTCTCGGCGCCGACCGGCTGGTGTTCGGCACGGGGATGCCCTTCAATTATCCCGACCCCGCCATCCTGAAAATCAAGGTGCTCGATGCCAGCGAAGACGACAAGGAGAAGATCCGCCGCGGAAACGCGGCCAAATTGTTCGGCGGGCCGGCGGGCTAGGAGCGGTATCGCGGCCGGAGACGGGTCCATTCAACATTAGGGCTATTCGTTGACAGGAGGACTTCCCCGGCCGGTGGCCGTCTTTTCAACCAGATTCTCAACCATCAGACCTGGAGTATGACCATGAAGGAACGTTTTCAAATCCTGTTGGGGTGCATGTTGTCCCTGCTTTCGCTTTGCACTGCCGCCGCCACGGCGACGGCCGGCAACACGCTTCCGCCGTCCGATCAGGCGCGGCCGGAACTGGTTGCGACCGGATTCGAGTTCGCCGAGGGACCGGCGTTCAACCCCGCGGGCGATCTGTTCGTCGTGAACTATCGCGGCAACGGGAACATCGGTCGGATCGCCGCCGACGGAACCGCCGGCGTCTTTTGCGACCTCCGAACGCTGGTGCCCGTCGAAGGGGGCAAACCGCAGGCCAACGGCCTGAAAGTCGACCGCCAGGGCCGGCTCCTGGCCAGCGACGCCGGCGCGGGACGGCTCCTGCGGATCGCGGCCGACGGCAAGACCGCCGAGGTGCTCGCCGACCGCTGCGAAGGCAAACGCTTCGACGCCCTGAACGACGTGGCGCTGGACTTGGCGGGCAACGTCTACTTCATCGATCCGGGCAACTCCAACGCAAAGAACCCGACCGGGTCCTTCTACCGATACGACATCAAGACCGGCGAGGTTTCGCGGTTGGCCACGGGGTTCGCCTACCCCAACGGGATCGGCGTCACGCCCGACCAGAAACACCTTTGCGTCTCGGAGAGCGAAGGCCACCGCATGTTGATTTTCGATCTCTCACCCGAGGGCAAGGTGTCGAACCAGCGGGTGCTGACCGATTTCGCCCGGCTCGAGCAGTCCGACGTCAAGAGCGGCGAGTTCGTGCCCGACGGACTGATCTTCGACGCCGCCGGCCGGTTGTATGTGGCGATGTGGAACGTCGGCGTGATCAACGTGATCGACACCGCCTCGGGCAAGATCCTCCGCCAGTACGACGCGGGCGGGCAGAAGTCGACCAACTGCCATTTTCGCGGCGGCGACCTGTACACGACCGTTGCCGCCAAGGAAGCCGTCTTCCGCCTGAAGCTCGGCGTCGAGGGATTCGACTACAACGGGAAGTAGCGGCACTACCGCTGGACCGGGCCGGTCGGGGTTTGCGTTAGGCCGACGTCGCCCCGGTAGAAGTGCGTGGTTTCCTCGCCCACGAGTTTCGTGCCCAGGGCTTTGCAGCAGACTTCGGCGCGGAACATGTGGTTGCCTTCGGTTTCGGCCCGGGCTTTGATCTTCAGGATGATTTCCTTGCCGGGGGCCAGATCGCCAATGGCGTCGAAGACGACATGGCCGGGGCCGACGGCGTAGGGGCCGCCCTCGACGGCCACCGGCTCGACGCCGCGCGAGAAGTAGGCGATGGCTTCGATGCCGGACGCCCGCTTCGTGCCCCGATTCGTGATGCGGATCTCGTAGACGGCCTCTTCGCCGACGGGAATCGGACCGCTCGGATCGCTCACCTCGAGCGCCAGGTCGGCCATCGAGTCGACCTGGGTGGCGGCGGCGGCCGTGGCGGCAAGATCGTCGTCGCCGGCCGTTTGCACTTCGACTCGGCTCGAGCCGTCGCGGACCAGTTGGCATTTCAACTGGAGGACCCGCTCGGCGCCCTCGTCCAGACGATCGAGCACCCAGACGGCCTTGCTCGCGTCGGCGGATGCCTTGCCGCCTTCGTCGGACACGAGGTACTTGGCCTCGGGCGGGATCTTGGCGGTGACGGTCACGTTCGTCGCCGCCGCATTGCCGCCGTTGCGGACGCGAATCTGGTACGTGGCCACCGTGCCCACGTACTGTACCCGCGGACCCTCGACCTGAAGGGCGACGTCCGCCTTGCGGACCAGGATCGGCTCTTCCAGCTTGGCGTGGACCCGACCGTCGCAGCGGAGTTCGGCCTGGACCACCAGTTTGCCTTTTTGCCGGGCAGTCATTTCGATCTCGAGCGTCTTGGTCTTGCCGGCCGCCAGCGTGCCGAGGTTGTGGCTCGCGGGCGCGCCTTCGCCGGGCACGAGCGGCATGAGCGTCAGGACCAGGTCCGTGGCGTCGCCGTTGCCGCTGTTGGAGACTTCGAGCTTATAGACCTGGCTCTTCGCGTAGAACACCTCTCGGGGCCCTTCCAAACGCATGGCGAGTCGGGGCTCCTGGACTTCGATCACCGCCTCGGAGGCGACGGGGGTGAAGTTCCAGTTGACGGCCAGATCGATCGGCCGGCTTTCCCGCGGAACGATCCGCAGGACGATCCGCTCCCGGCCGGCGGCCTCCAACGGCCCGACCTTCCACCGAAACTGCTTTGCCCCGCTCGGCGAGCGGTCCGACAGCGTGGCGCCGATGCTGGCCTCGACGCCGAGGACGTCGGCCCAAGGGGGCAGGTCGATCGACACGACGACGTCGTTGGCCGCGACCTGTCCGCGGTTCTCGATGGCCACCTCGTACGCCGACTCCTTGCCCACCATGATCCGTTTCGGCCCGAGCGTCTGCACGCTCAGGTTCGGACTCTGCCTCGCGATGAGCACTTTTCCATCGTCCTCGGCGCCGCGGGGGTCGGCCTCGGGGGCGGAGTCCGTCGCCGCCGACGCCTGGTCAACCTCCGCGGTCGGACGATGCCGAAAAGCCCCTTGCAGCATCGCGTCGTTGGGGGCCGGCGACG
>JAPLNP010000438.1 GCA_026401055.1 Planctomycetia bacterium | reverse complement strand
TCAGGGTTGCCAGAACCGCTCGCCACATCATGCCTCGGACTCCGTTCCGGTGATCGTGGGAGGCGATCAAGAGGTCGCCGCGCCGGGCGGGATGATACCGAGATGTCGACAAGCCGCCAAGCCCGGTTGGGGGGGCATTTGTGGCATTGTGGCACCTCCGCCCTCGGCGGTGTGGACGCGGTCATGGGATCCCCAGCCGAGGGCGGCTGGGCTACATGCCGGATTGATCCCCCCAGACGAACCAGCCCGGCCGCTCGCCCCGGGCAAATAGCTCGATGAACGGCCCGGGGCTGCATGACTCGATGAGGCGGTACTGTTCGTCGGGCTTGCGGCTGTGCTCGCGTTTGCGCGAAACGAGCATGTTCTCCTGCGTCCTTCCCGGCTGCTGGGTTCGGGCGTTTTTGCCTCGCACGCCGAAGAGGATCATCTCGGTGACGTTCCGGAAATAAAAGCCCACGCCTCGGCGATCCGGGCCGCCGTCTTTTCGCACTTTGTACCAGATAATGTTGGTCTTGTACGTGAACCCCCAGGTCTCCATGACCTCGAGGCCCTCGGCCAACAGGGCGTTGGGGACCCAAAGGTACAGATGGGCGGTGTTCTCGACGATCGAGCCGACCGGAAGCGACTTGATTTCATCGAGCGCCAGCGTCGGGTAGCGCGACAGCCGCTTGTGCTCCGGCGCCATCTTGCCCGTGCGATTGGCGAACTGCCACGGAGGATCCGCCAGCACCGTGGCGAATCGCCGCCGGCCGACGGCCGCAAGAAGGTCGGAGGACGCGGGTTGATCCATCAATGGAATCCTTTTTCGCAGTGGGTGGCACCTTCGCAGTGGGTGGCACGTCCCTGAGCTTCGGGCGAAGGGCGTGGCAGCCATCAGCGGCGACCCAGCCACGCCCTTTCAGGGTGTGCCACCTCATTGATCAACGCGTTGTCCCCAACAGCCGATCGACCGCGGCGCCGATGTCGGGGCTGGCCATCAGGGTCTCGCCGACCAGCATGGCGGCGACGCCGGCCGCTTCGAGACGCTCGACGTCGGCTCGCGAATGGATGCCGCTCTCGCCCACCACCACGCGATCGGCCGGGATTTGCCGTCGCAGGCGGATCGTGTGCTCCAGGTCGGTCGTGAACGTCCGCAGATCTCGGTTGTTAATGCCGATCAGCTTCGCCCCGACCGCCAACACCCGCGGCAGGTTCTCCGGCTCATAGAGCTCGACCAGCGGCGTCATGCCCAGCGCCACGATTGCGTCGTGCAGCGTCTTGAGCATCTTGTCGTCGAGGCATTCGGCGATCAACAGCACGGCGTCGGCCCCCGCCGCCCGGGCTTCGAGCACTTGATAGGGATCGAGGATGAAATCCTTGCGCAAGACGGGCAGGTCGACCGCGGCGCGGACCTGGCGAAGATAATCGAGGCTGCCCTGGAAAAACGGCTCGTCGGTGAGCACGCTGATGCAACTTGCGCCGTGCCGCCGGTAGGTCTTCGCGATCTTGACGGGATCGAAATCCTCGCGGATGACGCCCTTCGAGGGGCTCGCCTTCTTCACCTCGGCAATCAACCGGATCGGCGGCCCGAGCGCCAACCTGGCGAAGAAATCCCGCGGTGCCGGCGCGTCGGCGAGCCGCTCGCGGAGCGCGGCCTCGGGCGTCAGCGCCTTCGCCCGGGCAATCTCCGTCCGTTTGGCGTCGACGATTTCGTCGAGGATGGTCGGTATAGTGGACATGAGATCCGAATCGGTTGAATCGTCCCCCTGAGGCTCTCCCCGGTGAAGCCGCCATCTGCCCGTGTCTGTCAAGCTCATGCAAGAGAGGCCTCGCTGGAGGCCCTTGCCGAGACCCGAAGGCAGCCCCTCACTCTCCATATCGTCGTAAACCAACAGAGACGTCACGTCTCTCACGCCCACATGGTATCCGGAGAAAGTCGGTGTACAAACCGTTCCATCGACAGCCACGTCCGCCAATTCCATGACAAGGCCGCCCTCGCGACCGCCGCAGAAGCGGAAGGGGGCGAGTCCATCAAGCAGGTTATCTGTTTCAGCGATCAACTGAACCGATTTGTTCCGCGCTGGCGATCCCGTCCACTTCTTGTCTATTGGCATCCAGCACTCGACGCTGGTTGCCATAAAAGGTCCTCTCACGTGAACAGCCGAGCCGTCACGTATCTTGCCTTTGCGCCAACTTTTGATCAGTTCCCGTGGTGTCACCGTATGTCCCCCGATTCACCATTGTCTGAGGTCATTCATGATCCACCTGAAAACCGCGTTCAACCCGCTTACAAGGAAATCCCGCAGCACCGGGGCGTCGACAAGCCTCTCGCGGAGCTCCGGCTCCGGCGTCTGAGCTTTGCCCGGGCAATCTCCGTCCACCCTCACCCCAGCCCTCTCCCAAAGGGAGAGGGAGAAAACTCAACGTCCCTGAACCCTGTCCCCTGACCCCTGACCCCTGTCCCCTGACCCCTAATGCCGGAAATGCCGTCTTCCCGTGAAAATCATCGACAGACCGTGCTCGTTGCAGGCGGCGACGACGTCGTTGTCGTTGCGGGAGCCGCCGGGCTGGATCAAGGCGGTGATGCCCGCGGCGGCGGCGCGCTCGATCGAGTCGGGGAACGGGAAGAAGGCGTCGGAGGCCATGACCGCGCCCTTGACGCGGTCGCCGGCTTTAGTGATCGCGATTTCGACCGAGTCCACCCGGCTCATCTGGCCCGCGCCGGCGCCCAAGAGCATCCGGTCCTTGGCGACGACGATCGCGTTGGATTTGACCGGGCGGACGATCGCCCAGGCGAAACGCAGATCGGCCATCTCGGCGTCGGTCGGCCGGGCGTCGGTGACGACTTTCCAGTCTTCCTCGGGATCAGCCAGGACGTCGGCCTCCTGCATCAGAAGCCCGCCTTCGATGACGCGGTAGGCCCAGGCCGGGCCGCGTTCGGGCAACGGCCCGACCTTCATCAGCCGGACGTTGGCCTTCCACTTGGGTTTGGTGGTGAGGATCTCCAGGGCGTCGGGCTGGAAGTCGGGGGCAATGACGGCTTCGATGAACAGGCCCGGCTCGGCGAGCACCTCGGCGCTGGCGCGGTCCACCGGGCGGTTCATGCCGAGGATCGAGCCGAACGCGCTGACCGGATCGCCGGCCATCGCTCGCCGCGTCGCCTCGCCCAGCGTGTCGGCCACCGCCGCGCCGCAGGGGTTGTTGTGCTTGAGCACGCAGACGGCCGGCTCGTCGAACTGCCGGGCGATCGCCAGCGCGCTGTCCAGGTCCAACAGATTGTTGTACGAAAGCTCCTTGCCGCCAAGCTGCTCGGCCGAGATCGCGCTCGGGCCGGTCGCGTGGGCGTCGCGATAGACGACCGCCCGCTGGTGCGGATTCTCGCCGTAACGCAATACCGCCTGGCGGTTGAAGCTCAGGGCAAGCGTCCCGGGGAAACCGTCCTCGGCGGTTTGACCGGCGAAATAGGCCGCGATCGCCCGATCGTACTTGGCCGTATGGGCGAAGGCCTCGCCGGCCAGACGTTCGCGCAGTTCGAGGCCGGTCGCGCCGTGGGCTTTGATCTCATCGAGGATCGCCGGGTATTGGCTCGCATCGGTCGCAATGGTCGTGAAGGCGTGGTTTTTGGCCGCCGCGCGGACCAGCGACGGGCCGCCGATGTCGATCTTCTCGATCGCCTCGGCCATGGTGACACCCTCTCGGGCGACGGTCGCCTCGAAGGGGTAGAGGTTCACCACGACCAGCTCGAACGTGACGATGCCGTGCTCGGCCAGGGCCGCGAGGTCGGAGGGATTGTCGTGCCGGCAGAGGATGCCGCCGAAGACCTTGGGGTGCAGCGTCTTCAGCCGCCCGTCCATCATCTCCGGAAACCCCGTGTACTCGGAGACGTCGCGGACCGTGATGCCCTGACTCTCCAAGTGTTTGCGGGTGCCGCCGGTGCTGTAGATTTCGACCCCGGCGGCGGCGAGTCCTTGGGCGAAGGGGCCGAGGCCGGTCTTGTCGCTGACACTGATCAGGGCACGTTTGACGGGAGGCGACGCCATGCGTGGACTCCTTTCCAGGGATAGGGTGTAATCGAACGACAAGCCCTTAGTTAAGGCATTCCGCCGCCGATCGTCAAGGGTCGGGCAGTCGCAACGGTGGCCAGTGGCGCCCGGCGACTACCGAGCCGGTTTGTTGTCGCCGCCCTCGCCGACGGGGCCGTCCTGGGGGGCCGGCGCGGGCTCGTCGGCCGCCGCGGGCTTCTTGGTCGGCGCGGCTTTCTTCGCCGGTGGGGCCTTCTTCGCCGGCGCGGGCTCTTCAGCCGGCGCGGGTTCATCGGCCGGCGCGGGCTTCTTGGCTGGTGCGGTCTTCTTGGCCGGCGCGGTCTTTTTGGCCGGCGCCGTTTTCTTGGCCGGCGCGGGCTTCTCGGCCGGTGCCTTGGGCGCGACCGGAGCGGCTTGAGCTTCCGGCTTGCCGGGTTTGGCCGATTTGTCGGGCGGCGCGACGGGCTCTTTGCGGTGACGGATCGGCTCGGTCAGCGCGGCTTCGCGCACGCACTGAACCAGCCCCGACGGCGTCGCCAGGTAGATGCGGTCGGTCTGCATATTGAGGTACTTCAGCGGCAGATCGGCGGCGGCGACGGTATCGACGCGCGTGCCGGTGTTGCGGTCGAGCACGAGAATGTCGCCGGTCGCGTCCGCCGCATAGATGCGATCTTTGCTGGCGGCGACGAATTGGGTCACCCGCTCGGTCCACCACTTCTTGTTGCCGCTGGCCGCCTCCAGGCAGAACATGCCGCCGCGCTGGGTGGCGACGTAGACGTGATTCTCGATCGGGACGACCGGCTGAAGGATGGGCTCGCCGAAGGCGTAGTTCCAGATCTCCAGGCCCTTTCTTTCGCTGGTGGCATGGACTTCGCCGTCTTCTGAGGCGGCAAAGAGGATGCCCTGCTCGCCCGGGGCGGTGGTGGCCGGGGCCAGGAAGGTCGGCTGCGAAACGATCTCGGTCGTGGTCGCCAGTTGATACTCCAGGGTGAATTGCCGCTCCTTCTTCTGATCGATGCGACCGACGAACAGGCCCTTGGTCGTCGCCCAGGCCACGAAGTCGTCCAGATCGTCCTGGCGAGTCACGACGGGCTGCGAGGTGATCCGGCCGAACGACACGCACGTCAGCGTCGGGATGTACTGCTGCTGAAGGCTCAGCACGCCGGGCTCCTTCTTGCCGTCGTCCTGCTTGCCGTCGTCTTTGCCGGCCTCGGCGGGCGGTTTTTTGGCGGCCCCCGCGGTCTCGGGCGCCGCTTTCTCCTGCTTGGCGGCGGGCTTGGTCGCGTCTTCCTCCGACTCTTGTTTCTTCAGGCGATACGCCACCACCTGCCCGTTGAGCATCGGAACAAACGCCCGCCGGTCGCTCATGACGACGCCGGCGGCGGGCACGCCGTCGACTCGGGCCTTCCAGAGCAGCCGGCCGTCGAGCCGGTCCATCACGTGGAGCGTGGTGCCGTTGACCACCGCGACCAACTCGCGGTTGGCGCCGACGGCCATGGTCGGAAAGTCGGGATTGCCCACGATCTTCATCCAAAGTGTCTGACCGGTCTCGGCGTTGATCGCGTAGACCGCCGCGCGATTGGTCTGCACGAAGAGCGTGTCGGGCTGTTGGTCCGTTCGTGGCGCCAGCCGCATCTCGGTCACGCGCGACCGCGCCGGGTCGATGCGGACTTGCGTGAACCACGCCCGGGCAAGTCCGTGCTGGGCCGCGACGGATCGGGTAATCACATCGGCCCCCGAGTCGGCCCGGACCGATTCGGACGGGAAGCCCATGGCGGCCACAACGGCGAAGAAAAGGAGATGTCGACGCATGGATAGCTCTCAGGTGGGGGGCAACGTACGGTCAAACTCTGGGCACGGACCACGCGCGCTTACTCCTCCCATGATAGTTCCAACGTGAACGAAAAGCATCCCAAAAAACACCGCGCAACCGGTGGCACGGGTGTCTCGCCCGTGAAGCAACTCGGCGAGTCCTATAGGGTGGGTCGAGCAAACCGTGGTTTCTGGTGGGGCTCGGCCGCCGATGGAGTGTGATTCTCGCGGCGGAGGCTGGGATCGCCGGCGGCCTCGACCCACCCTACTCCATCGTCCCCAAGACCGTAGACCAATCGCGCCGGCCCGTCTAAGATGAACGTTTCCGGCAGAGAACCCCACTATCGAGGACACGAATGACGACGGACAGCCTGGATCCCGCTGCCGAGAAGTGGGTAGAGGAAATCCTGGGATACTTGAACCTCTCCTCGGGCGCGTCGGATACGCACTTTTTGGGGGTCTTTAACGACCTCTTTGGAGCACTCTCGCTCTCGGAAGGCGAAACAGCCCGCCGAGCAGGGGACATCACGGCCACGCCGACCTGGCGGGCGGTCCAACGGGAACTCCACTCGGGACTGCGGCGGCTGGCCGGGACTTCCAAGGCGTTCGAGCAGGTCGATCAGGCCGAGGCCGTCGTCCGCCTGGTCTTCGACCACGTCCTGCCCGGTTACCGCGAGCACCACCGGGATCTCCTGTTCCACCAGACCGAGGAGTCGCTGTTTGAGCCGTTTTTCATCGCCCTGGCGTGCGAGGCGGTGTTGGCCGAGGGTAAACCGTGGGACGAAACCGAGCGGATCGTCTCCGGCGCGGTGACGCGGCTGAACGATTTCATCGGCCACCGGCCCGTGCCCGCGCTCGAAGGCCGGCAAAAGCTCCAGCCCTACGATCACGAACGGGTCAGGCCGATCCCGCTTTGGATTCGCGGGGCGGGGGCGGCCGCGGGGCGATACTGTAAGCTGATCGAGAAGACGATCGAGGTGCTCGGCAAGACCGACCGCGATCTGGCGGCCTCGGCCTGGTTCGACCCGGATCGGTTGGACGAGTTGGCGGTGGATCCCCGGGCGTACGATTTCGACCACCCGGCGAATCGCCGGCCCAACTACCAATTCGGCCAGTGGGACCCGCACGCGATCGACAACCGGGGATACTACCGGCGGTACGTCGTGCAGCAGGTGACGATGGACGGCATCGTGAGCCGGGTGGAGAACCGTGGGGACGTGCCCCGCGACGAGGTGCTCTTGGAGGCGGCCGCCGTCCTGGCCGGCACGATCCTGATGGGCTCGGGGGTCAGCGGCGACGGGCCGGGCCGGCACGACTCGAACATGACGCTCGGCCTCTTGATGCCCCACATCGCCGAGTATCGCGACGCCTTCTATGAGCGATTCTTGAAAGGGCTGCGGGGAAAGCACGGCAAGCGGTTGCGGGCGGAAGCCGCCCAACTGCGCCAGCCCCTCGCCGCCGCGCGACAGCACCTGAATCAATATCTGGCCGGACTTCGCGCGAGCCAGCTTCAGCACGTTCACCTGGCGAAGCTCTACGCCAAGATGGGTTACGCCGAGGCCGCCGCACGGCAAGCGCGGGTGGTCCCGGTGGCTTCCGCCCGGATGCAGTCCGACATCCAGTGCCGCCTGACTTCCGCCCACCAAGAGATCGACCGGGGCCGGCTCGACGCGGCCGCCGCGCTCGTGTCCGAGGTCGAGGATCTCGTGCACCGGGCGATCGAGTGCGGGGCCCTGGTCGATCCGCGCAACATCCTGGGCTTCGACGCGCAGTTCAGCCTCTTTCCGGCGGTGGAGAACAGTTGCCAGGACCACCGCGTCGACGAGCTTCTGGAGTTGATGGCCGACATCTTCGCCCTGTACGCCCGGCTGGAGAAAGAAGCGGCCGCCGCCGGCGGGACCGAACTGCGCCGACGGCTTTCCGACGCCCTGGAGTCGCTCGCTCGGTGGTGGGACCAGTTTGCCACGACCGAGGTGAGTTCGGTCGAGGGCATTTCGGGCCACAATGCCTGGGAATCGGCCGACCGCGTCGCGACCGCGCTGGGAGCGTGGCACGAGGCGGGAACGGCGGCCGGCGACGTCGCCTTCTGGCGGGACCACGCGGGCAATTTTCGTTCCGCCGAGGCCCACGCCCTGGTGGTCGCGGCGCTGTTGGACCAGCACGACCTGGTGGCCTCGATGGCGCTGTTGATGCACTGGCTGAGCCAATCGGACGAAATCTCGCTGGCCGAGGGCAATTACTCGTTCCACGAACTGGCGCTGCGGTGGATGCGCAACCTGTGGCGTCCGCCTGCGGCGCCGAACGCGGCCCCGCCGCGCGGCGCGGCGGCCAGGCCCGACCGGTGGACGCTTACCCGCAAGTTCATGGACTATCTCGAAGCCGGCGGCGAGGCCTTCTGGGAAGTCCCCCGCCTGGAGCTTTCCGGTCAGACGCCCGACGACGAGGACGATCCCGAGGCCGAGGAGGAGCCGGACGAGGACGCGGGCGGGCTGTTCGGCGCGGCCTACGAGAACGTCACGTACCGGGACACGACTGACGACGGCTTCGAGGGCGAGATCTTCGAGCCGTCGGACACGGCCACCGACTCTGAACTCGCCTTCGAAGCCGACCGGATCAGCCAGCGGCTGGCGTTCTTGCGGGTGCTCTCGCGGTTGTGGAACCTGGCCGCCACCGAATCGACGGGCGAGCAGGCCGAGGACCGCCAGGAAGTCCTGACCGGCTGGCTGGCGCAGGCCAGGAACAAGAGCCAGGGGCTGCTCTCGCTCTTGGACGCGGTCCACCGATACCACGTGCCCGAGCCCAGCACCACCGAAGCTTCGTTGGCCGAGTTCGATCGGCGTCAAAGCGTCAAGGAGATGCTGCTCGATCGGGTCATCATCGTCGCCGTCGAGACGGCCGACGCGGCCCGGCGGCTTGCGGCAACGACGGCCCACGCTCCGCCGGCCGGGAAGGGCCGGGCATGGGAAGCCCCGGCCGAGCGGGTTTTTCGGGCGATCCACCAAGGCGACGCGAAGGCGATTCGCCGGGCGTGGCCCAAGCTTCTGAGGGCCCTCTTGCGGCAGCCGCTGTTGTACCTTCCCACGTCCCGCGGTGGTTCGCCCCGGCGGATCGTGGCGTCGCGGACGTTGCAGCACGCTCTGCGCGAACTGCTGGTCTGCCTTCCGAGGCTGGGGCTGCTCGGCCAGACGTGCGAACTCGTCGCGGCCATTGAGCAAATGGAGCGCGGCCACCCGGCCGGCCAGGGCGCCATCACCGAGTTCGATCGGATGTTTGAGGACGGCTATCGCGCGATCGTCGGGTGCCTGGTCGCCTCGGCCGACGAAGGCGTCTCGGACGAAGAACTGATCGACTGCCTGGAAGACGTCAGCGGACCGCTGGTCCGGCTCTGGGTGGGCCACAGCCGCAACATCCGCTTCTCGCCCCTGGAAATCGTCGCCGCCGACGCGCGGTGGCTCGAATTGAAGGAGTTCATCCAGACTTACGGGCACGACGTGTTCACGCAGACGTTCATGACGTTCGGCAACCTTCGGGCGATCATGCACCAGGGGGTCGACGCCTTTCTCGCGTGGCTGGCCGACAAGCCCGACGCCGACGACGAGTTCCGACTGATCGCGGATCTCGACGGTCCCCTGCCGCGCGACAAGGCGGTCGTGCTGTTGGGCATCGCCATCGAGGCCGCTCTGGACAACTACAACGAGTACATGGACTACAACAGCTCGACCACCCAGTCCGACCGCGGCGAGATGCTCTACACGCTTCTGGATTTTCTGCGTCTCGTGGCCGGCTACGACCGCGTGGCTTGGCACTTGCAGCCGCTCGCGCTCGCGCACGAGGTGCTGATTCGTTCGGGCCGCTCGAGCGCGGCGACGCTGTGGCGCGAGACGTTCGCCCAGCAGACCGGCGCCATCGCCGACGAGCACCTCGCGCGGCTGGAGACGCTGTCGCGCGAGTACGGCATGAAGCTGCGAAGCGTCGCCGAGCGGCTCGGCGAACGGTTCGTCCGCCCGCTGGACATCGGCCGGCTCCGGGCGTGGATCGCGCCGGCGATGGAAGACGCCCGGGCCGGTCGGCCCTCCGCGACGTTCGAGCAACTCCAGCAGGCCATCGACGAGCTTACCGAGGAGCCCTCCGGCGTCGGCTTCGTGGTGCCGGGATGGCTGGAAGCGTTGGAAGAAGAAGTCGCGGCGTTCGGCTCCGACGACGTGGCGGAAGAGGATTGGCTCAAGCCGGAGAGAAACGTCCCCCAGGTTCGCCTCGCGCTGGACGACGCCCGACGCCAGATCCACGACTGGGGCGAGGCGGTGTTCGGCACCTGGTGAGCGCGGACTCCATCGCCGTCAACACGTTGCGGCAACCGCGCGGTCGCCGGCGCCGTGGTTGGAGGAACACGACCGAACCTCTATAATGGACCTTTTTGGCGGGCTGAGAACATCGATCCCTCGTGAGTGGCCCTCGTGAAAGGAGACCCCTCGGTGCCGGAGAAAGTGATCATCATCGGGAGCGGACCCGCCGCCTGGGCGGCAGCTATCTATGCCGCTAGAGCGGAACTGAAGCCCCTCGTCTTCGAGGGCGCCATCACCGAGGAGAACCGGCTTGCCGGCACGCTCCCCCTGGGGCAGTTGGCACTGACCACCGAAATCGAGAACTTTCCGGGATACCCGGCCGGCGACGTCACGGCCTTTCTCGATTCCGCGATCGAACCCGGCCAGCGTCGGATGATGGCCCCCGCGAACCCGCACGGCATCGGCGGGTCGGAGCTGATGGAGTTGATGCGCCAGCAGGCCAAGAACTTCCACACCCGGATCATCACCGAGGACATCGTCGACGTGGACATCGACTCCCGTCCGTTCCGCCTGAGGGCCTCGGATGGAAAGACCCACGAGGCGCTCGCCGTGATCGTGGCGACCGGCGCCCGGGCGAATTACCTCGGCTTGCCCTCCGAAGAGAAATACAAGAACGCCGGGGTGAGCGCTTGCGCGGTTTGCGACGGCGCGCTGCCGCGTTTTCGCAACCGGCCGCTGGCGGTCGTCGGCGGCGGCGATTCGGCCGTCGAGGAGGCCGACTACCTGAGCAAGTTCGCCGGCACCGTGTACATGATCCACCGCCGCGACGAGCTTCGCGCGTCGAAGATCATGGTCCAACGGGCGACGGACAACCCCAAGATCGAGATCCTCTGGAACCGGACGCTCGCCGAAGTGCTCGGCGACGACGCCCACGGCGTGACGGGCGTCCGGCTGGCGAGCACCGCCGGCGAGCCGGACGTCGAGAAGGACGTCGCGGGCGTGTTCCTGGCGATCGGCCATACGCCGAACACGGCGTTCCTCAAGGGCAAGCTCGAACTGACCGACAAGAAATACATCAAGTGGACCACGCCCGCCCGAACCTACACGAGCGTCGAAGGCGTGTTCGCGGCGGGCGACGTCGCCGACGACTACTACCGCCAGGCCATCACCGCCGCCGGCAGCGGCTGCATGGCCGCGCTGGACGCCGAACGCTGGCTGGCGGCGAAGGGGGAGTGAGTGGCAAGTGGTTGTAAGTTGTCGGTTGTCAGTTGTCAGTTGTCAGCGAAGGAAACGCCCCCGCATTGCATGTGGGGGGTGGCGCGGCGACAGTGGAAACCGAAAGAAGAGCGATGAGCCGAGAAACGGAGAGCCGCGATTCCGACCGCGGGCTTCCGCCGCGCGGCTGTTTCGCTAGTGATCTCAACGCCCCATCCTCAACTCTCGACCCTCTTATCGGAGACATAGACATGGCTCACCACACGCGTCGCGACTTCCTCAAGCAGACGGCGGCCACGTTGGCGGCGGGGGCGGGGCTGGGCGGCATCCCGTCGCCGGGACTCGCCGCCGAGGACGAGAAGAAGCGGCCCCCGATGCGTTTTGCCATCTGTAACGAGACGTTCCAGGATTGGCCGCTGGACAAGGCGCTGGCGCTGGCGGCCGAGTGCGGCTACCAGGGCATCGAAATCGCGCCGTTTACGATCGACAACGACGTGCGGAAGGTCTCCGGCATCCGCCGCCGCGAGACCCGACGCCAGGCCGAAAAGGCCGGCCTGGAAATCGTCGGCCTGCACTGGCTCCTGGCCAAGACCGAGGGCTACCATCTCACCAGCCCGGACGCCGACGTACGCCGCCGGACCGCCGAGTACCTCGGCGAGTTGGCCCGATTCTGCGCCGATCTTGGCGGGAAGGTCATCGTGTTCGGCTCGCCCAAGCAGCGCGACCTCTTGCCGGGCGTCAGCCGCGAGGACGCGATGAAGTACGCCGCCGACGTGCTCGCCGCGGCCGTGCCCACGCTCAAGAAGACCGGCACGCGACTGGCGCTGGAGCCGCTCGCGCCGAAGGACACCACCTTCATGAACACCGCCGCGGAGGCGGTCGAACTGATCGGGATGGTCCACTCGCCGCAGTGCCGGCTGTTGTTGGACTGCAAAGCGATGTCGAGCGAACCGACGCCGATTCCGGAGCTGATCCGCAAGTACGCCGCGATGCTCATCCACTTCCACGCCAACGACCCGAACCTGCAAGGCCCCGGCTTCGGCAAGCTCGATTTCGTGCCGATCTTCCAAGCCCTCCGCGACGTGAACTACGAGGGCTGGGTCTCCGTCGAAGTGTTCGACTACACGCCGGGCGTCGAGGCGCTCGCGCGAAAGAGCATCGAGTACATGAAGAAATGCCTTGCCGAGGCGAACAAACCATGAACAAACTCTCCATTGCCCAAGCCCGAAAACCCGAATCGATCGGCCGCGAAGTCCGCCTGCAAGGCTGGGTCCGCACGCGGCGCGACTCGAAGGCCGGATTCAGCTTCCTCGAACTCAACGACGGCTCCTGCTTCGGCAACATCCAGGTGATCGCCGAGGCGGGGCTCGAGAATTACGAGTCGGAGGTCAAACGCCTGACGGCCGGCTCCAGCGTCACCGTCGAGGGCCAACTCCGCGAGTCGCCCGGCAAAGGGCAGGCCACCGAAGTTCTCGCCCGGCGTGTCACGGTCCACGGCAACGCCGACCCGGAGACCTACGCCCTGCAGAAGAAGCAGCACTCGTTCGAGTTTCTGCGCACCATCGCCCATCTTCGGCCGCGGACCAACACGTTCGGCGCGATCGCCCGGGTGCGCAACTGCGTCTGCCGTTCGATTCACGATTTTTTCCAGGAAGAGGGCTTCCTCTACATCCACACGCCGATCATCACCGCCAGCGACTGCGAGGGCGCCGGCGAAATGTTTCAGGTCACCACGCTCAAGCTCGACCAGATCCCCAAGAAAGGCCCGGCGATCGACTTCGAACAGGATTTCTTCGACCGGCCTGCGTTTCTCACGGTCAGCGGGCAACTCGAGGCGGAGACGTTCGCCTGTTCGCTGGGCAAGGTGTACACGTTCGGGCCGACGTTCCGCGCGGAGAACTCGAACACCTCGCGCCACCTCGCCGAGTTCTGGATGGTCGAGCCCGAGATGGCCTTCTTCGAGCTGGCGGACAACATGGACCTGGCCGAGCGGTTCCTCAAGCGGATTTTCACCGACGTCCTGGAGAAATGCCCCGAAGACATGGAGTTCTTCAACCTCCGCATCGACACGACCGTGCTGGAGACCCTGCGGCACGTGATCGCCAGCGACTTCGTCCGCCTGACGTATACCGAGGCGGTCGACATCCTGACCGGCTCGGGCGAAACGTTCGAGTATCCGGTCTCCTGGGGCGTCGACCTCCAGGCCGAGCACGAGCGGTACCTGACGGAAAAGCACTTCCGCTCACCCGTGATCCTCTACGATTATCCCCGGCGGATCAAGCCGTTTTACATGCGGTGCAACGACGACGGCAAGACAGTCCGGGCGATGGACATCCTCGTGCCCAAGGTCGGCGAGATCATCGGCGGCAGCCAGCGCGAGGAGCGGCTCGGCGTACTGGCCGAGCGGATGGCCGAGCAGGGCCTCGCAGCCGAGAACTACTGGTGGTACCTCGACCTGCGCCGCTACGGCACCGTCCCGCACAGCGGCTTCGGCCTGGGCCTCGAGCGAGTGATCCAGTTCGTCACGGGCATGGCCAACATCCGCGACGTCATCGCGTTCCCCCGAACGCCGGGCAGCGCGGAGTTTTAGGGGAGGTGTTCATGTGGGGTGCCGCCTCGGTGGGACTTCGCGCGCCGTCCCGCAGTGCGTTACTCTTTCCGGCAAGAACCACACATCACCGGCGGCGGAGCCCACCGGAACCGCCTGACGGTGAGTCTCGCTGTGCTCAACCGACCATACAGAGTCCGTGCGGTCCGGAGATCGGTTAGCCGCGGAAGAGGCGAGAGGCTAAAAGCGTGGAATGTCCGATCTTGCAGAGTTCGGTTGCCTGCGGTGAGAATGCGAGGTTGTAAGGAGGCGCACCGAGGATGTCGATCACAACTTCGTTCACGAACGGCACGGCTTCCTCGATCGTGAAAACATGACCCCTCCATTTGATTGCGTTGTAGGCGTCAACCCACTTCTCGATCGGGAACATGTCACTGAGAGGCACAAACTCCGGGTCGTGTCCCTGGCTTTGCGACGAAGTAGGCACCATCACGGCCTCCGTCTCCTCGACTGTCGGGGAGCGGGGAATGTCAAGGAGAATATGTTGAAGCATGAACTGGCTGCGGAATTCCTTCGTCCGTTCCTTGTATGGCTTCGACTTCATCAGAGCGATGGTGTCATCGTAGATCAGTTTGCGCAGTTCGTCACGGCCCGCAGAATCAGTTCCGCAGGAGAGGAGTCTCTCGAAGCCCGACTTCGCCTTAGCATTGGTATCAATGTCTCGAATGAAGAGCCGTGAAATCACCAGTGCCCTCTTGTACAGATCGCGTCTCATCAACATGCTGATCAACGTATCTGCAACCGGGTCGCCTTCGACTTCCGGTGGCCACGCATGCGGGAGCACCGATCTGTCGGAGAGACTCAAAAAATCCGTCGGATGACCCATGGTCGGATACGTCCGCTTCGTCCGTTTCGTCCCTTTCTTCTTCGGCTGCTTCGACACCTCGATCAGCCGCTTCAGAACCTCGTGATACATGCCCTCCACGCAGCGAATCTTATGGTGATGGTAAAGATACGAGAAGAGCATCAACTTGCTGATAATGATCTGTTCAAGCGCGGTAACGCCGTGAATCGGGACCGACAACCGCACAACCTTGCGGCCTCCATCCGGAAGGGACTCGTCTCGCGGGTACTCGATGGCATCGACCGTATGAAGAAACCGATCCAGATCATAGACCACCGTGGGGCCGGCAAAATACGCGTCGCGCACAAGGTAGTCCAGCTTGTCGGCATCCATTGGCCCGTTGATTATGTCGGCCAAGAACTTCTTTCGAGGGTCTTTTCGGTACCCTATGATATTGTTTGCAATGTCCTCCAAGTCATCGGGTGCGAAAAGTGCCGGCTCGGCATGGGGGACAATTTCCTTTTCCTGCAGATGCGCGATGAACTCTTTGAAAGGTGTCGATCGAGCAATGAGCCAGGACATCACCTCATGCGGCTTCGGTGTCACGCCGAAGTCCGAATTGATCTGCCGGATCAGCAGGCGAAACTCGTTTGAGGAGCCGTAAACGGTCTCGGAGACGTGCGACAAGCACGAGTGGCCGACGTCGTGAAGCAATGCCGAGAGCCGGACCCGCATGTGGTCCGCATGGTTGATCCTGGGGTCATTCTGCTTCGAGGACGCATGCTTTTCGTTAATGCTGCGGACGATCCTGCTGGCGACCGTGACTACGCCCAACGTGTGGTCGAAGCGAGTGTGCATCGCGGTCGGGTAGATCAAATACGCCAAGCCGGTCTGGCGGACATCGCGCAGCCGCTGGAGAAGCGGGCTGTCGAGGATCGCGACCTCCCATGGGTAGAACAGGCAGGTACCCCAGATGGCGTCACGAATCGATTTCTCTTTCGCGTGTCTCTCCGCCCTGTAACCAAAAAGGCTCTTCGTCACAAAATCGTCGACACGGGCCTGAAAATCATCTAGTGACGCGGCTCCGCTCATGGAATACGATCCTGACGATGGACCTACGATGTGGCGCGAACCCCAAGCTCTCGTTTGAAGTCCTTGACAACCTGCTCGTAGGATTTCATTTGCTCGGGCGACAGGCTCCCCTTGAACTCCACCGCGGACGGGCTCTCATGGATCCCGATATCATGGTATCGGTAAGTCGGGTTTGGCCTGCTAAGGACGCCGGACAACTGCAATTCTTGCAGAAGTTCGTCAATTTGGTCACAATGGGGAAAGTTTCCATTAGTATCGAATAGAAGATCCTGGACAAAGCACGCGGATTGCTGGTTCTGCTTCACCTGCCAAAAGAAGTGATGAAGGTCGCGGTGCGCTGCTCTGAAACGTGGCGGGCTGAAGTTCTTGTCGTTCTCCAGGTCCACCAGGAGGGCGAGGAGGAACTTTCGCGTATCGGTCGCCGCCGTTGACGTGGAAGACATGGGGATCCCTCCATGCGGGGGGCTTTACAGAGAACTTACCTGCCTATAAATAGCATACGCGACTCGACGAGTCAATGTATGCCTCGCCGGGATTATCGGCACTCGTTTCCGCGTTAAGTCGTTGATCCACAAGCCATTCGTGCCGGATGGTCGAGGCCGGGTGCCGTGTCCACGCTTGTCGTGGACATGCCCCGGGCTTTCTGAACCGCGAAAGCCAAGCACAGAAACCTGAGAACCATGTCAGACTTCGACAAGCCCAACGAAGGCGAACTCCTCCTGTACCAGACCCAGGAGGGGGCGGTCAGGATCGAGGTGCTCTACGAATCCGAGACATTTTGGCTCAACCAGAGGAGAATCGCTGAGCTTTTCGGGGTCGAGCTTCCGACCATAAGTTACCACCTGAAAGAGATTTACGACTCGGGCGAACTCAGGCGGGAGGCAACTCTCAGAAGAATTCGAAGAGTTCAGCGGGAGGGCAACCGGGAGGTCAGCCGGGAGATCGAATTCTACAACATGGACGCCATCATTTCAGTGGGGTACCGGGTCAACAGCACGCAGGCCACGCGGTTCCGCATTTGGGCGACCCAGACCCTCCGGGAATTTGTCATCAAGGGCTTCGTGCTCGACGACGAACGGCTGAAGCTCAACAAGCGGTTCGGCAGAGACTATTTCGACGAACAACGAATACGACGTGCTGGGCGATGCCGGGTCCGTTTCCGCCGAAGTGGCCAAGCGATTGGCCGAAGTACACTACGCCACGTTCCGTATCCAGCAAGACCGAAGGTTTGAGAGCGACTTTGAGAAGGAGGTCAAACGCATCGAGAAGAAGAGCGACGGCCAGTGAAGCGGCAATTCGACGCCAGCCGGCAATACCGCCTGGACGCCGGGTGCCGTGTCCACGCCTGTCGTGGACACGCCTTCGGGCCGGGACTTTTCAACGACAAAGCTGCCGTTGACGGGGAGACAACAGTTCTGACGCCTTCTTGCGCCTGGAACGCGATGGTCGACGCGGCGGACGTCGAACTGGGCATCGCGCCAACGGGACGCGGCGACCTCCATGCCGTGACGTTGACCGGACTGGCGTTCGACGACTTGGACGGCGACGGATGGTGGGACGCCGGCGAGGAACCGAAGGAGATCGGATACCTTGACCCCAACAGCGTCTCCGCGTCGACCTGGGCGGACGTCACGATCGACCCCGAAGTGGGGCGGATCGAATTTCCGTGGTCGCAAAATGCCTACTATGTCTATCGTGTGTTCACCGAGGGCCCCGACCTGGTTCCCGGCGACGCGAACGCCGACGGCGTGGTCGATGACGCTGATGCCTCGATCCTTCGCGCCAACTGGCGCTCGGGCAACGCGACCTGGGAGATGGGCGATTTCAACCGCGACCACAACGTCGACGACAGGGACGCCGCGATCCTGGCGGCCCACTGGGAATACGACCCGGATGAATCGACCTCATCGGCCGCGCCGACGTCGACCGCCCTGCCCGAGCCTTCGGCATTGCTTCTTCTCATCAGCATGCTTGCCTGGCTCAGCGTGGCTCGAACGATCCCGCGGCGGGGTCGATCATGCACTCGGAACGTCGAGGGCAGGTAGCGCACCACGAATGGTTCGCGGGCGCGGCGAATCCATTTCCGGTGGCCACGGCGATCTGCGCCAATTCGACAAGCGAGCGGACTTGGAGTTTTTTCATCAGCCGGTTGCGGCGGAGTTCCACCGTCCGGATCGAGAGTCGCAGGCTTTCGGCAATCTCCGGATTGCGATTGCCCTCGAGGAGCAAGTCCATGACGACGTGCTCCTTCCCCGTCACCGCGGCAAACCGGGTCTTCAACTGCTCCGCGCACTGCTTCTCCCGTTGTCGCCGGCGGTCCAAACGAATCGCTTCCTGGATCGCGTCCCAGAGTTCTTGCTCGACAATCGGTTTCTCCAGGACCGCCAGCGCCCCGTCGCGCATCACGCGCACGATCACGGGAACCGTGGCGTGTGCCGTTACGAAGATCACCGGGAGGGGAATCCCCCGGTTGATCAGGCGTCGTTGGATCTGCGGACCGCTGATGTCGGCGATCCTCAGGGCGAGAATGAGACAGCCGTGCCCGCCGCGGTCAAACGTGTCGAGGAACTCCAGCCCGGAGGAGTGCGTCCGGCACTCCAGATTCATCTTCTCCGCCAGATTCCGGATGAAGGTTGTGGTCGAGTGGTCGTTATCGACCGCGTAGACTGTTGGCTTCGACTCCATACCCGCACACCCTCACCCCCCGGGCAGCTTGGATTCTGGCACCTCATGTTCGACACGGACGGCAATTCCTCCGGCGTCCGGCAATCCGCTCTCCACAAGTCCTTTCACGGATTATTGACCGCCCGTTGAAGTCAACACGCGATTCCCAGGGCCGGCCATTTACCATTTTTTGGCGCCGGGTCCTAGACTTCGATGGCCCCCGGGCCTTTGCGGGCGCCGTGGGAAATCGGTTCAAGCAGGAAATCGTCAACCGCGACGGAAGCTCCCTGCTGCAAAAAGTCAACGCTGACCAAGAGCCGCGTTTGTCCGCGACGGTCGAGAATCGTCCCTTCAAGACCGGCCAGCGGCCCGCGTTTGATCCGCACGCGTTGTCCGGGCATCCAGCGGCTTTCCACGGTCAGCGGCGCGCCGGACGCGATCAAATGATGCAAGTGGATCAAGTCGCGACGAAGGGCGTCCGGATCGGACACGCGGAGTGTCCGAGAGACTCGATTGGTCGTCAGGCTGACGACTCGTTCGTCCTGCGACGCGTGCATGAAGACGTAGTTTGAAAAAATCGGCAGTCGCGACAAGATGGGCCGATTTCCGTAGTAAGTCGTCTTCTCCACCAGCGGCAAATAGAACGGGATCTGATACGCAAGCAGGTTCCGAGCGAGAGCCTTCTCCTGGCGGGATTTGGTGTAGATCGCCCACCAGAAGCGGGCAGACGCTCCTTCCACAATCTCCGTTTCGTCCGCCTCGTCCAACAAGGTTTCCGGATACAGATCGAGTTGCTTCGTCCGTATTGACATGGTGGTGGTCCCCCGCGCCCCATCTCGTCTACCAGGATTTCGACCCCATTTGTGGATGCGAAGAAGGGACTCCACGCGAGAGGGCCATCTCCCCCACGCACCACAATGCACCCCAAACTAGTGACACCTGCCCACCGTGTCAATGCAATATCCCGTGAACCCCCCCCAGAAAGTTCGGAATCCACTGCTTTGGGGGAAGCTCCTGGTTCTGATGCCTGGCTCTCGTGTCCGGGCATGCCCGGCGATCTTCACAAGTTGCCGATGGGGATGTCACGCGCCGGGCCATCGAGTTCCAGCCGGATAATCGTATCGATCGGATCGCGGCCGGCCGCGGGGACGGAAACCTGGATGCCCTGCTCGGTCTGTCGCACGTCGGCTTCTCCACCGGTAAGGACGCTGTGACGAACGACTTTTCGCGGGCCGCCGGGCAGCACGATGCTGTCGTTCGACCAGCGGAGGACGTGCAAGTAGACCGTTCGGTCACGGTGGGTCGAGCCGCCCCACCAGTCGCCGCCGGGCATGGCGAAACCGTGCAGATCCTGGCCGAAGCGGCGCGTGCCCATGCCCGGCGACACGAACGGCCCTCCGCGCGTGCCGTAGATGCTCTCGCCGTACTTCTTCAGCCATTGGCCGATCTGCCGAAAGGTCTCGGCCTGTCGCGGCTCGATGCTTCCGTCGGGCATGGGGTTCGTGTTCAGCGCCAGGTTGCCGTCGCCCGTGGCGCAGGCCACCAGCATCTTCACGACGTCGGAGTACGGTTTGAGGTCGTCGTCGGGCTTCCACGACCATTGCGTCCCCAATGTGATACAACTCTCCCAGGGACGGTCGAATTGCTGGCGTCCGACGTGCTGCTCGGGCGTGTCGAAGTCGCCCCGCAGCCCGCCGCGGTCGTTGATGATCAGCCAAGGTTGGAGCGATCGGGCCATCTTGAACAGGTTCTCACTGTCCCAGTCCTCGGGCTTCCCGCCAAGGTCGAACCACAGGCCGTCGATCCGGCCGTAGTTAGTCAGCAGCTCGCGAATCTGGCCGTGAAAATACTCGATATAGCGGCGATGATTGGCCGTGCGGTAGTCGGGATGGTGCCAGTCGGGCTGCGAGTAGTAGAGGATGAGCGGCAGACGGGCCTCGTGGCACGCTTCGGCCACGTCCTTCATCACGTCGTGCTTCCACGCCGCCGCCGGGCCCGTGCTCCGGTAATCGGTGAGCCGCGTGTCGTACAAGCAGAAACCGTCGTGATGCTTCACCAAGAAGATCAGGTACTTCATCCCGCCCTCCTGGGCGATCTTGACCCATTGGCGGGCATCGAAGCGGTCGGGCTTCCATTGCGTGTAGAGACGGTCGTATACGTCAGCCGGCGTGGGGCCGCCGCCACCTTGCTGCTGGTCGGGCCGAGCCTTGCCGCGCGACCAGCCGATTTCCAGACCGGTAAGCGTCACGGGCCCCCAACAGACAAACATGCCGAAGCGCTGGTCCTGCCAGGCTTGCACCACCTCCGGCTTTGCCGTGAGCATGTCCCACGCCGGGGCCTCGCTTTGCTGCGCGCTGGCACAGTCCGATACCAACAACGTTCCGATCAGAACGATGAACAACGGTCTTGCAGGCATCGTGGCCACCTCGCGCGGGGAACGCTTAACCAAGCAGAAACACAAGGGTACGCTTCGTTCTGAAGGCCGTCTGATTCCCGCCAGATTCTCTCGGAATCCGTTTCCGGGTGCTTGCTCAATCCGGCCACCTTGTGATGCCTATTGCCGCTCAGGAAGATAGATATTCTGTTGGTGGGACTCGCTCCGCTCGGCGCACCCTACTGCACTTTCTTCGTCGACCGCTTGAGCAGCTCCTTGAACTCGTCGAGGTACTTTTCGTACACGTCGCGGGGGTCGGCGTTGTGCTTTTTGCAGAGCGAGGCCGCGCGGCCCAGGGCTTCGCCCATCATGCCGTTGGTGCCCATCACCCGGGTCGTGCCCAGCGCCTCGTGCGTGACGCTGATGTCGCGGCCGGCCATCATCAGGTTGGGGACGTTGCGGCTGTAGAAACACCGGTACGGAATCGGGAAGGGCTTCTCGAACCGCGTGTACTGGGCCTCGGAAATGAAGGCGTTGCCGGGCGAGGCGGCCTCGTAGCGGGGGTCGGGCAGGTGCAGATCGATCGACCAGGTCGACGTGACGCAGCCGTCGGGGAACGCCCGGCCTGAAAGCACGTCCTCCTTCGTCAGCACCACGTCGCCCAGGAGTCGCCGCGACTCGCGCCGGCCGGAAACGTACGCGGCCCAAAGCAGCCGGTGGTTGGGGTAGAGCTTCTTGACGTTTTTCAGGCAGTCCCACGCGCCGTACATCGCTCGGAGATTGTGGTCGCGAATCGCCTCCGCGTCCCGGATCGTGTCCAGGTCGAACCCGCTCTCCCAGAACCACACGCCCAACCGCTTGAGCTCGGTGGGAAACGGCTTGTCGGTCAGGTCCAGTGCCCAGGGGCACCGCGGGAACGGCGCCGGCTTGCCCGTATCGACCGGCAGCCACATGTTGCTTGCGCCCATGTGGCCCTTTTCGGTCACTTCGTAATCCGCGCCGGCCAGGACGCCGACCGTGCCGTCGCCGGTGGCGTCGACGAACCACCGGCCGGCGTAGCGCGACTCGCGTCCGGTGGCCACGTTCGTCGAGACGACGGCGCGAATGCGGCCCGAGTCGGTCTCGACCCGGTCGACGTGTTCGCCCAGAAACAGCGACAGGTTCTTCTCTGCCCGAACCACGCGGAGCTTCACGTCGTCGCCGTAGATTTCCTCCAGTCCGGGGCTCGCCTTGGGATGCGTGTCGATTTCCTCGACGATTTCGCCCAGCACGGGATAGGGCTCCTGGTGAATTCGGCCCTGGATCCAGACGCGGACTTCGGAGCTGCTGTTTCCGCCGAGCACGTGCCGGTCCTGGATCAACGCGACGTCCAGCCCGAGCCTCGCCGCGGAGATCGCCGCCGAGCAGCCGGCCACGCCGCCGCCGACCACGACCAGGTCGAACTCACCCCGCGGGGTCGGCTCGTCCGGCAGCCCGAGCGCCTTGCGGCGAAACGCCCGGATCGCCGCCACGTCGTCGGGCGGGACGAAGTCGGGATCACTGCTCAAGACGATGGCGTCGCAGCGCCCCTCGAAGCCGGTCAGGTCATGGAGCGCGAGCGTCGCGTCGCCCTTGTCCAGCGTGACGGTTCCGCCGTCGTGCCAGGACCAGTCGACGCCCTTGGCGCCGAAGGTTTCCGGCAGCGGCTTCCCGTTGATCGAGACCCGAAACTTGCCCGGCGCGCCGGGGGCGTTGAACCGGGCGACCCAGTCCTTAGTGCGCACAAAGATGCGGTACTGGCCGGCCTCGGGCACGGACACGGTGGTCGTGGCGTCGTCGACGGGAGTGCCCAGACCGTGAGCCAGCAGATACGGCGAGCCGATCGTCGCGATCGATTGCTGGTCGAGTTGCCAACCCCCGCGCCGGGCAAAACTCTCGGCCTCGACGAACACGGTGGCCGCCGGGGCGAGCGTTGCGTGGATACAAGGCAGCAACGCGATCAGCAGCCGTTTCATGGTCGTCTCCCGTAAGAGCCCCGAGCCGAGGTCGATTATACCTCGAAAGCATGGGGAATCAAACGGTGCGACTTTTTGGAGTGCGGCGATTCATCGCCGCTTTTTTGGGCCACTCAGATGCAGCCGTGATCGTTGTTGCGCAGACTTCGACACGGTCCTGCAACGGCGAATCGGGCTCAAAAGCGGCGATGAATCGCCGCACTCCAAAACGGAGGGCTTGTCGTGGCACGCCGGCAACCGACCACTAATTCCCGACGGCGACACCCCAGCTCACGCCGGGGCGAGGTGGATAACGGTGGCGGTAGTGGTGATACGGCGGAGGTCCCCAGTAGGGGGCGCCGTAGTGAATTTCCTCGACGATGACGGGCTGAGGCGCGGGCTGGGCGACGACAACCTGCCCCTGGGCGACCCTCGGCGGCGAGGTCTGCATCGCTTCGACCACCGAGGGGCTGATGCCTTGCTGCTTCAACAGGATCAGATCGCCGCTGCTCAAGGGCACGGCCATTCCGTGCGCGCGGACGTGATTGATGATCAGTTGGTCGTCGACGCCGGCATTGGTCATATTCACGACTTCGTCGGTGGTGACGGCCCCGGCGACAATCTGGCGTCCGAGTTGCTGCTCGATCATCGCCCGATTCTTGGCCTCGACCTCGTCCATGCCCGCACCGATCGCCGCGCCGCTGACCGCGCCGACGCCCGCGCCGATCGCCGCGCCCGCGCCGGGGTTTCCGACGGCGTTGCCCACCAGGGCTCCCACCCCGGCGCCGAGCAACCCGCCACCCAAGGCCCCCCGATCGGCGTGGTACGGAGACTGGCACCCGGCACCGAGGACCACGAGCAGCGAAACCGAAAGGATCAGCGATAGGAAGCGGGTCATGGGGGAGTGCTCCTCAAAATGTCCTCAAACGAGGGACGTGGGTTGTCGGCGGTCGGTTGTTGGTGGGCTGCCTGGCCGGGGAAAATGCCGTGAGATTATCGAGGCAAGCCGGTCGCCAGTCAAGAGAAGCTGGGGAAGATGCAGGGTATCCCGACAATACCCTGGATAAACTGGGGTGGTTCTATCGGTTGCATGAACTTTGACGAAAGTTCCGGTTGGTCAAAGTCCGATAGACTGACCGGACCAGGCCACCACGCCGATTGTCCGCGTGTCCCGTCCCCCCAGCTTGAGGTTTGATCATGTCCCTGGCAAAGACCATCTTCTGCGGCATTTTGATGGGCGGTTCGGTTGCCTTCTCGTTCGGCGGCGAGGCGGCCTCGTCCGGTCCGACCGATTGGCACCGTCGCGTGCTGCGAGATTCCCATGTCAAGTCGACGGCGAGCGTCGTCCAGGACGCCGACCCCTTGCTGATCGAACCCGACACGAGCTTCAACGACATCCAACTTGACCCCGTGCCCACCGAAGCCGTCGGCGGCGACGACGCCGGCGTGCGTGGCGGGTGCGGCGGATGCGGCGGGAGCGACGGGAGCGACGCATGTGACTCGTGCGCCGGGGCGTGCGAACCGTGCGCCCCGATGGGCTGCATGAGCGGCGGCTGGCTTCGCAACTTCTCGCTTTTTGCGGGCGTCGAAGGATTCAAAGGCCCGGCCGACCAGGGCCACGGCGGCAACTTCGGCTTCAACGAGGGGTTCAATCACGGCGCCGCGCTCGGCGGCCCCTGGGGCGTCGGCTACCAACTCGGCCTGCGGGCCGTCCAGAGCAACCTGTCGGGCAACGAGGTCGACGGGGCAAGCCATTCCGCGCGCCGTCAGATCTTCTTCACCGGCGGTTTGTTTCGCCGGGCGGTTTGCGGAGGGTGGCAGGGGGGAGTCGTATTCGACCTGATGAATGACGACTACTACGCCAACGCGAACCTGAACCAGCTTCGCGCCGAGATCAGTTGGGCCCAGCCCGGCTGTCGTGAGTTCGGCTTCTGGGGCGCATTCGGCGGCAAGGACGACCGCATCCGAGTGTCCGGCGAAGTCGCGACCGACTTGACCTTCGAGCAAACCGACTTGTTCGCCTTCTTCTATCGCCGCTACTTCCAGACCGGCGGCGACGGGCGCCTCTGGGCCGGTTGCACCGGCGAAAGCGACGGCCTCATCGGCGGCGAAATCCGAATTCCCTTCGGCACGAGTTGGGCCCTGGAGAGCGGCTTCAACTACCTTATCCCCTCGGAATCGCACGGAACCGAGGGCATCCGCAACGAGGGCTGGGACGTCGCCATCCAACTGGTCTGGTACCCCGGACGCTCGTCGCATTGCGTCGGCCGCGAGCCGTTCCACCCGTTGTTCAACGTGGCCGACAACGGGACGTTCATGGTCGACGTCGGCAACTAACGGCGGTGGCCGGGAATCCTGCCCACCACATCAGACTCCTCCCCTTCCGGGCGAAGATGTTGCACGGCGCGCCGCGGAGTGAGGATTACCCTCAGAGCCTGATCTGTCTTCCCATCTCGGGTCGCCAACCGACCGATGGTAAACCTATCGGCGGCGACGGGCAAGGACCAGACTAATCAGTCCGAAGATCATCATGGCGAACACGGACGGTTCGGGGACCACTTCAAACTGGCTGGTGCCCGAGGCAGAATCGTTCTTCGAGAGGGTGAACGAATAGCTGGCCTGGATATCGGTCACCGTGCCGACGATGGTCTGAAACCCGCTATTCGCGTTGGCGCTGATGGTCCCTTTGCTGGCGATGCTTAGTGCCCCGAGCAACTCGGAGAACGTGGTGCCTGAGTTGTACGTGGCCTGGTAAAGGCCCGTGTTAGTCTTAGTCAGGGCGAGCGACGCGCCATTGCCGGGCAACGAATCGCGATCGGTGAGCGTCACTCCGGCCGAGGCAAAGCCTGTCGCGCCGGTCAGCCCCGGGAAAGAAACCGAGGCCGTCGTGATCGTAAACGTCGTATCCGCGTTGCCCGCACTGACCGCGAAACTAAGCCCCACGGCCGGGTCACCCTCGAGCGTCACGACTGCCTGGTTGATGCTGCCAATGAGTCCTTGGGCCCCAAGGAGATCGTATTTCCCATCCAGCGACCACACCAACCGGTCCGAAGGCTCCGAGGGCAGGTTCCAACTCTGCGATGCCGTCCCGGCACTGCTGGTGGCCTCCACCGTCAAGACGCTGCCGATGAACTCAGCCTGAACTGGATGACTTACGACAAACAGGATCGTGACCGCCATAAGGACAACGCCCCACAAGCTGCCGCTTCGTCGAATCGGATTGTACATAACAACACCCTTTTCCCTTCGAGGTAAGTTCTCACGGAGAGACTTCGCCGGAAACGCAATCAAGCTGCAGTATCGCAGAGTTCTGCCGCCTGTCAAGCTTCTTGTTTGGCGACAACTGGGCAAATTCGGCAACGACCCCCTTTGTGTTGGGTTACCTTATCGCCAAAAGGCACATTTCGAGCACGAATGGGTGCCAACGCGCGGCCTCGAGCGCCGACGCGATGCGGCTTCGCTTTGCCAACCGACTACCAGAGCAAACGGGAACGGCCCCGCCGGTGGCATACCATCGGCAGGGCCTCGTTGATCTTCAAATGTGAAGTACCGAAATGTCAATTCACCTCTCGTCGACTTATCGGCGACGAAGGCCTAGAAGCAGGCCGAGCAGTCCAAAGGCCATCATCGCGAACATCGAGGGTTCGGGAACGTCTGACGTGGTCCCTATAACCTCGAACTGGCTGGAACCCGAGGCATAATCCTTGGCAGACAGCTTAAACGCGTAACTGGCTTGAATACTATTTACCAAGCCGGGAATCGCCTGGACCCCGCTATCCGTACTGCTGCTTATGGTGCCGGGACCGGCGATGCTCTGTGCCGCGAGCAACTCGGCGAAGACAGTGCTCCCGTTATAGGTCGCCCGATAGAGACCGTTCCAGCCCGAGGCCAAGTTGAGCGAGGCGCCATCGCCCGTGCTATCGGTGAGTGTCACGCCCGCGGAGGCAAACCCCTGCACATCTTTAAGCCACTGGAATGAAACGAGGGCACTGGTGATCGTGAAGGTCGTCGGCGTGTTTCCGGCGCTAACCGAGAAATCCACATTCACCTGCGGATCGCCGTACAACATGACAACCAGGTCTTCGACCGTCCCGATGACCGCGCCTCCCTGACTTCGGAGTTGAAGATTCTCCTCCTGCATCGACCAGGTGACGGGGTCGGACACCACATCGGCCAACTTTGGCATTTCCCAACTGTACGATGCCGAATCTGGACCAGCGGTCGCCGTCACCGTTACGATCTGGGCACTAAACTCAGCATTGGCCGCACTGCTCGTGATGAACAAGACCGCCGCCACAACCAGGACACCAAACAGGACTCTCGCACTTTGTCGGATTACATTGCGCATGACACGGCCCTTTTCCCTTGAAGAAGATCAATTCTCGCGGAGAGACGAATGCACGACAAACCAGACTACAGTTTGACAAGAGTTTGACGATTGTCAAGGTTTTGCACGCCGAAAAGCCAGAAAACCCAACAGATACCCTTCGTGTGAGGGGGCATGCCATCGGTACGTGTCGAGTTTTACCCCCCTGCGGTATAAGATGCGCGTCGCATTTGAGATTCACGAGGGCGTGGCGCAGCCGTTAGCACGTTGGGCGTGCGAATGCCACATAGCACGGCAGGAGTGCCACCATGCACCACTCGCACTCGGCCGTCATTTCGCCGAGTTGAGATCCTCCCGCGCGGTGACGGCGGCCAGGGCCTTTCGGGCGTTGCCGTTGACCATCCAGTTCTCGTCGGTGAGGGCCTTCTTCAGCGCTGGAACCGATTTCTTCGTCCCAATCACCTGGAGAAGCCCGCAGATTTCGGAGCGGGCCCAGTCATCCTTGGTCTCGATGAGCGCCAGCACGGCGTCCTCGGCATCCGGTCCCATGGCTTTGAGGAACTTGATCGCGGCGCCGCGCGTATGCCCGTTGAGCACTTGTTGCGCAATCGGCTTGATCGCTTCCTTGGGCTTGTACTGGCAAAGCGCCTCCATGGCGTTGGCTTGGACCGGAGGCCATCGGTCGTTGATCGCCGCCTGGATCAGCGCCGGAACGCTTTCGGCGGTGGACCAGTTCTTCAGCGCCGCGGACGCCTCGCCGCGCAGGCCGACGTTGTCGTTCTCCCGCATGATCGCCTCGAGGGCCTTGGCAATCTTGGGATTGGGATTCTGCGGCTTCTTCTCCGCCAGCAGCTTGGCGCTCTTGACGACGCGCTCGGCGTCGCCGGAGGAGAGATCGGCCAGGGCCGTTTCGATCTCGGCTTCCGTCAGGGGCCGCGCCTTCTCTTGCTTGACTTTGTCGGCTTCTTCCTTGGCTCGCTTCGCTTCTTCGGCCGCCTCGGCGATGTCCTGATCGCTCAGCAGCCGGTAACTGAGGTGCAACGGGGTCACTTCCGTCTTGTTCGCGTCGCGCACGGTGACACGGATGTCGTAGTCGAGGCTGGCAAACACGCGGCGCTCGGTGTCGAACTTGAGCTTCCCGTCGCCGGTGGCTTCGATTCGCGGCTTGTCGGCCAGCGCGGCGGCCGAAGTCATCTCGTAGTGCTTGCCGATCGTGATCAGATTGCCCGAGGCCTCCAGGACCGTGTAGACGCTCTTCTCGGCGGCGGGAACGCCCTCGCGAAAGCGAGACTGCGAGAATCGCCAAAACGGATACTCCAGCCCCACGACCGCAATGCCCGGATCGCCGGCGATCGTCCAAGTAGGCTGTTCAGCCTCGGGCAGCGGTTCGACGACGAGTTCCGACAGATCGCCCAACAGGTACGGCAGCGGCGCGTCGCCCCTGCTCTCCAGGAGCCGCCCGCGAGGATCGATCCGGATGGTGACTTCCTTGGCACCGTCGGCATTGGACAGGAAGCCCACGTGCCTGCCGGGCAGCAGAACGAGGCCCCGCGGAATCGCCATCGCCTGGTATTTCATGTTGCTGGTCATGGCCAACTGGATCTCGTCGAGCTGGGTCGATTTCACCTTGTAGGTGACGTCGCCCGTGCGATTCTCGGTGTCGTTTCCGCGCTCGCCGATGATCCTCACGCGGTAGACGTAGGTCTGTTCCTTCTTCCAGTCGTAGTGCAGCTTTTTGAGAATCTCGGCGGTCACGGGGGCGGGCTTCGCCGCCTCGGGCGACCCGTCTTGCGGCTTCTGTGCCCCGGGAGCCGAAGGTTCCGTCTTGGCGCCGGTGATTCCGGCTTCCGCCGATTTGAGCACGTCGTCGATGTACCGCACGTCGCCCAGGCTGAGCTTGTTCAATGGCACAGTTAGTTGCGAGCCGTCCGTCTTCTTGAGGATGACGTTGCCGTCCTTCACGTCGACCAACTCGGCCTCGACGGAGAAGCCGCCGGCGCGCGACGTCCATTGCCGCGCCGCCGCGGGCGAGGCCAGCAGACTCACGACAACGACCACGAGCAGCAAAGCGAGTTTCATGACGAAAGCCTCCTACACGGGGTTGCAGAGCGACCAGGACGTCACCGATTAGTCACAAAGGGCCGGGGCGTGCCCTCCCGACGAACAACGCCCGCAGAATAACACTTTCCCCCCACGGCTGTCAACCTGATGCCGTGCTGGTAGTGGTACAGTTTGGCTGGAAAAGCCGCGGAGTAAAGGAAGAAGAAGCGACTGCTACCACGGGAGGGTACGCGCCCGCGTGTCGTCGGTACGTGTCATAATAGCAGCCACCATGTAGTGGGGATGCCTGGCTGGGGGAACTGTAAAACTGGGGTTGACATTTGTGCCAGACTGTTGACAGACTGCTGGGCTGACCGATAATTGTACTGAGGAGCCCATCGTCGCTTGCATAAACGATGGGAGACGCATCCCACTAGCACTTGCTCCCCGTTAGTCGTGCCTTCGGGCCTTCTGGCGGGGTTATTTTTTGGGCGAGTGTCATGTTGATTGAACCACCAACAAAGCGAGCCGTCGCCTTTTTTGATGGTCAGAATCTGTTTCACGGCGCTCGCGAAGCGTTCGGGTACACATACCCAAACTTCTGCCCGTTGCGCCTGGCATCACGGGTATGCAGCGACAACGGCTGGTCCATGCAGGAGATTCGTTTCTATACGGGAGTTCCTGACATCGACCACGATAAGTTCTGGAATAAATTCTGGACGGCAAAGCTGGGAACCCTAGGGCATCGCGGCATAGTCGTCTACTCTCGGACCTTGCGTTATCGCAACCAAGTTTTCAGGTTGCTGGACGGCAATACATGGTCTGGACTGGTAGCTGAAGAGAAGGGAATTGATGTTCGTATTGCCCTCGACGTTGTCCGCATGGCTCGCAAGGACCAGTATGACGTGGCGATCGTCTTCAGTCAGGATCAGGATTTCTCGGAAGTGGCAGATGAAATCCGAGCCCTCAGCCGTGAGTCGCGAAGATGGATCAAAATTGTCTCAGCATTTCCCGTGAGTCCAACAAGTCAAAACAAGCGCGGCATCAATGGCACTGATTGGATTCGCATCGATCGAACGATGTATGATTCCTGCATCGACCCAAGGGACTATCGTCAATAACCTGCGGCAGACAGTCCATTCGCACGTATTTGCCAGCGGCGCGCCGCCGCTCTTCCGCCGTTCCCCTCCTTGAACCCGTTTCCCCGCCTCACTGTGCCCGCAGAATGTCGTTCATGTTCGACTTGTAGGCTTCGACGCCGGGCTGGCCGTAGGGGTTGATGCCCAACAGGCGGCCTTCGACGGCGGTGGCGAGCATCAGCATCTGGAACAACTGGCCCAGCGACGACTCGTCGACTTTGGGCAATCGGATGTCGGCCGTGGGCCGGTGATCGTCGGCATAGGCACGGTTCGTGCCCGCGATGGCCGCCTTGAGAATGTCGGGCAAGGTCTTGCCGGCCAACTCGTTCAGCCGGTCCTGGTTGAGCGTGCTCGGCTTGATGGCCAGCGGCTCGGACTTGGGCGTCTCGACGATCAGGTTGGTGATCAACTTGTCGCGGCGGCCGTCCTGGTGTTGCTGGCCGCGGGAGTGGAGGTCGCGGGTGTTGACGACGGTCAGGGGCAGCGCGCCCTGGCCGTCCTTGCCGAGGCTTTCGGCCAGGAGTTGGTCGTACCACAGCCCGACCGCCTCGAGTCCCTTGCCCCAGGCGGACAGCACGCGGGTATTGGCCCCGCGGCGCTGTTCCATCAGGTGGCAGACGCCGACGTAGTCGAGCACGGGATTTTCGCCGGGCGGCGAGTTGCAGAACCGCCGGTTGGTGACGGCGGCGCCTTCGAGCAGCTTGGTGATGTCCAGCCCGAGCAGGGCGGCCGGCAGCAGCCCGACGGCCGTGAAGATCGAGAACCGCCCGCCGACGCCCTCGGGGATGGAGAACATCTCGGGGCAGCCCAGGGCGGTCGAGAGGCTCCGGAGGCGGCTTTTCTGGCCGGTGACGGGCAGGATCAGGCTGTTGCACTTCTCGACGTCATCGCCGCACGACTCGCGGAGGGCTTCGAGGAAGATGCGAAAGGCGACCGCCGTTTCGAGCGTCCCGCCGCTCTTGCTGATGACGACGAGGCCCCAACGCTCGTGGCCGTGCTGGCCCAAGAGCCGCAGCAGGCCGGTCACCGCGTCGTTGTCGACGTTGTTGCCCTCGAAATACATCCGCGGATGCATCCCCCGCCCGATGCGGTCCAACTCGTTGTGGTACGGGCGGCAGCACGCCTCGAACAGCGCCCGGGCGCCCATGTACGAGCCGCCGATGCCGAGCACGACGACGCGATCGACCTGGCCGGCCAGACGCCCGGCGGCGGCTTGGATTCGCCCCAACTCACTGTTCTCGCCGCGTTTGGCGTGTTCGTCCAGCAGGCGTTCGGGCAGGTCGATGAAGCCGGCGTCCAGGGGGATTTTCTCCTTGGGCACCGCCCCGTCGGAGTGCCACAGGGCCAGGTCGTCGAGCACTTCGTTGCGCGCCGCGACGAGCCGGGTGGAAAGCCAGGCCAAGTCGGCCGCCGACACGCCCGTGGCGCGGATCATCGCGCCCGATGGACTGTAGGTGATCTCGGAGATTTCGGATTCTTTCATGGCTGGATCCAGGGCTGGAGGTGACGGGGCGGGCGAAACCACCACATGGGCAGCATAACCGAAGCCGATTCTTGCGGCCAGGGGGTCGCGGCGGGCCGGCCCCATACGCACGAAGTTAAGAAACGGTGTAGTTTAGAAGTTCTGGATTTTCAAGGAGTTGGAACAGACTTGGATGTTTCCGGCGGCGTTGTACTCGGGCGCGTTGGACCAGGGCAACTCGGAGCTTGGCCAGCAACG
>JAPLNP010000287.1 GCA_026401055.1 Planctomycetia bacterium | reverse complement strand
CCACCGCCGCGCGATTCCATCTCGAAACCGAGCGCGGTCTTATGATAGTTCGCGTTGATCCTCCCCGGCGGCTTCTTCGCCCAGGCGTCGCGGACCCGCTGCGAGGTCTAGTCGTTGGCCAGCGTAGTGGAGACCTCGATCTCCAGGACGAACTCGGCCGGGCCGCTGGCCGGCAGCTCGATTTGCCACGGGCTCCAAAGCACGCAGCCGATGGCGCGGCCGTCGATTTTCACGCGGGCGGCGTACTCGACGCCGCGGAGTTCCAGCAGCAGTCGCCCGGCTCGCATCGGCGCGGGAACCGTCACCTTCCGCCGATAGGTCACGTGGCCCGAGAAATCGTCGGTCTGGCCAAGTGTTTCCGCCCACCGACCAGGCGCGACAGGCTTGAATTCGGCGCTGTCCGCCGGGTGGATCTCAAAATCGTGCTCGCCAACCACGTATCGCCGATCGACGCGGGCCGTCCAACCGTCGGCCAGATCGACGGACTGGGCGATCCGGTGGGCCGAGGGCGGGGCGACGCCGGCCGGCGCCTCTGTCGGACCCACGACCAGCAACAGCGACTGCCAGCCGGCAAGATCGAGTTCGATAGCGTGATGGGGAAGCTCCGTCTCGCCGCCGCTCGGAGCCTCCGCGGGCTTCCCGGCGGGAGGAGGGCGCATTTCGACGCCCCGGACCAAGCCCGTCGCCGGCTCGATCTCGCGCATTTTTCCCTCGATCGCAAGCGAGGCGGTTCCCTTGTAGGGTTCCTGTCCCTCGTTGAACAGAAACGCCGCCCCGCCGCCGGGCCAGCGACGAACCAACACGCGGATATGGGGCGAGGGCGGATCGAGTTGCACCGTCGGCGCGACCTTGGCCGCCGCGGCGTCGATCTCGGCGAGATCGTCCACGCGAACCACCTGGCCGCCGGACGCTTGGAACTCATCGAGCCGCTTCTTCGACGCTTCGGCCATCCACTGCGTCGGGCCGACCACAATGGTCCGATAGCGCATCGGCCCGATGGCCATCCGGCCACTCTCTACCCGGGTAGCCGGATCGGAGAGCACGTCGTCGTCAACGACGTCGAAATCGCACTGGCGGCAAGCGAGCGATTGGGCCAGGGCATCGTGGCCGCGGACCGCCGGATCGGCGGGGTCGCCGTTGGCCCAGATGTCGCGCACCGGATAATAGAGTCCCGTCGCGATGTCCGGCTGGCCGCAGGCGAGCACGTAGCCCAGCCGTGCCGCGTACCGGTGCAACTCCGGCAGGAAGTCCCACAGCGGCTCGACGGGCGAGAGTCGCGGCCGCTCCCCGCTCATCGAATGATCGCGCGTCGAAATCGGATAGTGGCTCCCCAGATAGATGTTGATCCCGCGGACAAACTGATAATCCAGCACCCATTTCATCTCGGCCGGCGTCAGCCCGCTGCCGTAGATGGCGAACGCTTCGCTGAACGCCAGGGCGGTGCCGTTTTGATGGGCGGCCGACGAAGCGAACTTGGGGAAGTGATGATTCTGCCGGCCGGGAAACAGTTGGCGCCAGATTGCGTCGACGCCCGGCATGTCCATCGCCCGGAGCTGCCGCATCACGTGGCCGAAGCCGTACTTCACCGCGCCGACGGTCTCATCTTCGCCGCCGAGGTGCCCGCACTGCGCCACGCCGTGCTTCCAGCACCACTGTTGCTTGGGCAGGAAAAAGGCGTCGTGGAACCGCCCCGACCAGAAGTCGAACAGGTCCACGCGGACCTTCTTCTCATCCGGCGTGAGCGTTCGCGTATCGGCCGCCCGAAACGCATCGAGCCGCTTCGACACGTCGTAGCCGAATTGCCGCTGAAATGCCTCGTTCAGGTCGACGGTCCACGGGATGCTGCCCGGCGCGACGCTGCCGAACGACGGCTCGTCGGTGAACATGAACTTGACGGTCGGACCGAACGCCGGCCCGAGGGCCTGGTAGTAGGGCTCGTGCGTCGTCGCCACGAACGCCGCGGTTGTCGCGGGATCGAGGAAGTCGCGGAGCCAGCCGCGCCCGGGCGTCCATTGGCCGCCGGCGCCGCGGACCATCAGATGCGAAGCCAGCTCGGGCCGTTTGCGTAGGGCGAACCCCGCCGGCCACGCCGCGTCATCGACGAGCCAACAGAACATCTTCAGCCGCGCCGCGTCGTCGACCACCAACTTCACCCGCTGGAAGAACTCGGGCGTGAGGTAGTCGGGCTCCATGTCGTAGTCGCCGGGCCGGAAATCGCGCGCGAGCGCCCACAATACGACGCTGCGGATGTCGTGAGCTTTCATGTCGGCGATTTGCCGGTGAAGCACCTCGGGCTCCAGCGGACCGTTCCACCACCAGAAGTAGCATGGCCAGAAAATGGTCTCCGGATCGGCCGCCGCGCTGAACGAAAACGTCCTGGGAGCGACGAACGTCGGGCGGGCCGGCGGCGTTGCGTCGGCCGCGCCGGCGAAGGTCGCCGACAAGGCCGTCGCAACGGTTGCCAACGCCGCGAAGATACGTTTCAGGGACATGATGGGCGATCCTTCACAGGGGACGCTACGAGTCGCGCGGAAGAAAATCGCATGGTGGGCCTCGCAAACCGCCCTTCCGGCGCGGCACCTTCTCTCGCAAAACAACGTCTTGCCCGAGTTCGGTTTGCTCGACCCACCCTACAACTGCAACCGTCACAGAAGCTTCGTGACGCCCGGCATGAGCAAGGGATAGTTGCCGTCGGGGCCGGGCTTGGTGGGCGGCTCGATCTCGAAATTCGACGCCTCCGGCGCGGGCCCGTAAGACAACTCCGCGTCGCGAGCCGCCTCCCACGTCGTGTCCTTGCCCGTGTAACAGGCGATCTGCCCCAGAATCCCGATCCGCGTGCTGTTGACCATGTGGTAGCCGCTGTTGATGGGCTTGCCGTCGCGGACGGAGTCGATCAGGGCCTTCTGCTCGGCGACGTAGGGGTCGTTCCGCTGGCCCTCGAATTTCCAGTTGGTCTCGCCGCGAATCTCGCACTTCAACAGGTCGCACTGCCCCTTGGTGCCCATGATGACGTCGCCCGAGTTGTCGTAGCACCCGACCTCGGTGCGGCACAGAGCGTAAAGCCGGGCGCCACTCTTGTACTCGTACACGGCCGTGTGATGGTCGAACATGTCGCCGTAGACGTCGCCGAAGGACGCCGAGCGGCCGGCCAGCCCGAACGCCCAGGCCGGCATTTCCTCCTTCATGATCCACGACATGCGATCGACGTTGTGTACCAGCGATTGCGGCACGTCGTCGCCCGACAGCCAACGGAAATGATACCAGTTGCTGAACTGGTACTGAATTTCGGTCAGCTTCGGGTCGCGCTCGACCAGCCGGTACGGCCCGCGGAGGAACATCGACTGCATGGCGACCACGTTGCCCATGATGCCGTCGTGGATCCGCTTGACGGTCTCCTGCCAGCCGTTGTCGAACCGGCTTTGCAGCCCGGAGAGGATGCTAAGGTTCTTCTGCTTGGCCAATTCACAGACGGCGTCCATCCGCCGGGCGCCGACGGGATCGATGGCGTGCGGCTTTTCGACGAAGACGTGTTTGCCGGCCTTGATCGCCGCTTCGGCGTACATCGGGTGGAACTTCGACGCGCAGGCGATCAGCACGACGTCGGCCGAGTCGATCACCTTCTGGTAGCCGTCGAAGCCGACGAACGAGTGCGCGTCGTCGACGGCCACCTGGTCGCCGCGTTCCTTCTTCAGCGCCGCGAGGCCGGCCCGGAGCCGACCGTCGAACAGGTCGCACATGGCGACGAGTTTGACGTCGGGCCCGGCTTGCATGGCCTGGGACGCCGCGCCGGAGCACCGCCCGCCGCAGCCGACCATGCCGATCTTGATGGTCCCCGTGCCCGCCGCGTGCGCGGATCGCGCAAGCGAGAGCCCGCCGAGCGCCGCCGCCCCGGCCGCCGAAGCCTTCAAGAAGTCGCGACGATTTGCCCGTCGCGGGGCCGATGGGTTTTGTGGTGTCATGGTGGAGGTTCTCCTTGTTTGGGGGGGTGGGTCAGTATCGGTATAGTATCCCCGGGACACGCGGGGAAAGCAACCGGCGCGTGAGGCGCGTTGAATGGGAATGGTACACGTTTTCTCGCCGAGAAATGGACCCGTCCCCAGCCTGCCGGCGAACGCTCAGCCCCGTGAACGGTCATCCGCGTGAACGGTCATTCTTGCCTCGTCATGGCTGCTTCTCCCGTGCCGGGATCAACAGCGCCGACAGAACCTGCGCATACACGCGGTGGCCGAAGTCGTTCGGGTGGTTGACGCCGTTGCCCGTCAAGTCGCAATCCTTCTTGTGCTTGAGCATCTCGGCCCAGACGGAAGTCATGTCGGCCAGCGCGACGCCGGGCTTCGCCAGCGCGGCCAGGGCGTCGCGAAATTGGGGGAACAGTTCGTGGTGGAGCGTCGTCCAGTCCTTGTTGCCCAGCATCGTGGCAACGAGGATGAACTCGGTGTCCGGCCGGGCCTTGCGGACTTCGTCGATCATCCGCTGGGTGTTGGCCTGGAACTCCGCGGCCGGCCGGCCCGCCGAATCGTTCATGCCGAAGGCGAGGATCACCAGGTCGGGCTGGACCTCGATCACCTTGCCCATCTGCGTCACGCCCCAGGAGGTGTCCATGCCGCCGACGGCGAGATTCTTCAGCGTCACCTTGGCGCCGTAGGCGGCCTCAAGATTCAGCACCAGAAGGTCCTGGTACGGCGGTTGCCGGGGAGCCACGTTCGCCCAGCCCGACGCATTGCAGCCCGTCGAAATACTGTCGCCCAAGAGCGCGATCGTGACGGGCTGTTTCTCGGCGAGGCGTTTTAGGGTTCGCGGCAGCAACTCGGCGGCGAAGCCGGGCTTGGGACCGGCCCAGTCGCCGGGCGCGTGCTCGTAGGTGACCTCGGTCTGCATGTCGTGGTACTCGTGCGTCGCGCCGAAAAGGATCTCGTCGCCGCCGTCGCGGTGGGTCAGGCGGTAAGGCTGCGATCCGGGCGCCCGGCGGATATCCTGGGGCGTCTTGACTACGATCCGGGAGCCCGGCGGCAACACGATCTCGCGCGTGCCGGATTGCCACGTGTAATCGCGCCCCTCCTCGTAAGTCACTTCGCCCGAGGAACTGCGAACCGCCAGGATTCGCGTGGGCACGAACAGCAGCGACGCCTTGGGCGGCGCGTCGGAGTCTTTGAGGAACAAGACGCTTTCGCCCTCCATCGTCGTGGAGGCCCAGAAGGGCTGCAAGCTTGCGGCCGAAAACTGCCAGGGTTTGCCCGCTTCTTCGGCCCGCGCGATCGCGGCGGCCAGGAGGGCAACCAACAGGACTAGGAATCGTTTCATGGCAAATCCAAAATGGTGGGAGGCGACCGCGTCGCCGAGTTGAGGACGCTCTCCGGAGTTTAGCAGCCCGGCGTTCGAGAAACAAGCGAGTCGCCGTACCTTGGTCGTGCCACTCAATCGAGGGGCTGCTTGACCCGAGTGTGGACCCGCGGCCGTTCGCTTGGTACGATAAACGTCGTGAAAATGGGGCAACCTAAGACAAATCGCAGAACGGCAGACCACGCCCTCTCAGGGCGTGCCACCCACACGCTGTTTCCAGGAGCAAACCATGTGTGAGCATTGCATGAACCGGCGGGAATTCACGTCTCTGGCGGCGGCGGGCGTGGCGGGCGTGGCGGGCTCGGCGTGGGCACTATCCTCCGCCCTGGCGGCCGACACCAAGGCCATCGAGCCCTGGGACCCCGACAAGCCGCTCCTGGTCACCGGCAAGCCGCTTCGCGTCCAGCCGGTGCTCATGCACACCCGGTGCCAGCCGCGCGAGAAGACCTCCTGGCGGTCCTGGAGCAGCGTCATCAACGACGAAGCCGCCGCCGAGGAAATGAACCGCATCCGCAGCGAACTCGACGCCCTGGCCAAGCGGGCCGACTTCCCGCTGGAGATCCTGCCGTTGGCCAAAGCCACGTCGCCCGAGGAAGGCGCGAAAATCCAGGACGGCCAGTTCGACGCCGTTTTGCTCCACGCCGCTTCCGGCGGCGGGGACCTGTTCCGCGCCTGCGCGGCCAAGGCGCCCGAGCGCGACACCGTGGCCTTCGTCCGTCACCGCTCCGGGCCAACCTACTACTGGTACGAGTGCATGGGCACGCGGCAGCTCAAGACGCCGACCGCCGAAAACGGCATCAAAAACCACGCCCGGGACCATGGCGGCGTCACGCTCGACGACGCCGTGGTCGACGACCAGGACGAGGTGCTCTGGCGGCTGCGGTCGCTTTACGGGCTGAAGAACTTCGTGGGCAAGCGGATCATCGCGCTGGGCGGCCCGGGAGGGAAGTACGACGCCAACGCGCCGGCGGTCGCCAAGGAGAAGTACCTCCTGGACATCGTCCCGATCAGCTACGACGTGCTCGATGCCCGGCTCAAGACGGCGGCCGGCGACGCGAAGCTCCTCGCCCAGGCCGACGCCTGGACCGACCGCTACCTCAAGTTGCCCGACACGAAGCTCGAGACGAAGAAGGAGTTTATCCGCAACGCTTTCGTGCTCTATGTGATCTTCAAGGAGTGGATGCGCGACCACGACGCCACGGCGATGACCATCGGCGCGTGCATGAACACGGTCATCCCCATGTCGGACACGACGGCCTGCCTGACGCTCGGTTGGCTCAACGACGAGGGGCTGCTGGCGTTCTGCGAGTCGGACTTCGTAATCATTCCGCCGGGCATCCTACTGCACTACGTCGCCGGCAAGCCGGTCTTCATGCACAACTCGACCTTCCCGCACAAGGGCATCGTCACCTGCGCCCACTGCACGGCCCCACGGCGTATGGACGGCAAGCGTTACGAGCCGGCCAGGATCATGACCCATTACGAATCCGATTTCGGCGCCGCGCCGAAGGTCGAGATTCCCGTCGGCCAGCAGGTCACGTTCATCGACCCGCAATACGCCACGGGCCGGTGGCTGGGCATGAAGGGCATCGTCCGCGACAACCCCTTCCTGCCGATCTGCCGCAGCCAGCAGGACGTCGAGATCCTCGGCGACTGGAAGCGGCTGGTGGCCGAAACCCGCGACTCCCACTGGATGATGGCCTACGGCGACCACCTGCGAGAACTCGGCTACGCCGCCTGGAAGCTCGGCATCCGGTGGGAGAACGTGTCGGAGGGGACGTAGCGGGCGTCGGTCAATCCGATGCCGCGCCCGATGGGAATCGCAAAGACCGAGCCGCGCCCGTTAGGAAGCGGTGTGGTGGGCAATGCTCCACCATCGCTCCCTTACGGTC
>JAPLNP010000451.1 GCA_026401055.1 Planctomycetia bacterium | reverse complement strand
GCCGAGAGTTCGCTCCCGCGTCGCGTCCTGGAGTTGGTCCGCTCGGAGTTCGAGGCCCGCACGTGGGATGCCTTTTGGCGAACCACGGTCGACGGTCAATCCCCGGCCGACGTCGCCGCGGACCTCGGCATGAGCGTCGCCGCCGTCTATCAGGCCAAATCCCGCGTGCTGCGTCGCCTGCGGCAGGAATTGGGCGGATTAACCCCGTAGGGTGGGCCGAGGCCACCGTATTCTCGGTATGGTCTCCAAACCGACCTCGCGTCGAATTGCCGACTGTCGGGGAAATGCCGTTCGACGGCGGCCGAAGCCCCACCAGAATCGCCGCAAGATCCGCCCCGCTCGCAGAACTCCTGTCAGACGCCCGCGTTAATCTAATAGAAACCGAATGCGGGCCCCGAGGGGGACAGCCCCATTTTCGCGGCGATAGCGCCGGTTGGCGAGGCGACGTTCTCGCCGCCGCGAAAATGCGACAGTCCCCGGCCCAACTCGCCTACTCACCACCCCGGCAGGAACCCGTGCCATGACCGTCTCCGCACGCCCCACTCGTGAAGAACTTCTGGCCTACGCCGTTGGAAAGCTCTCGGACGCCGACTCCGAGCGGGTGGCCGCTTACGTCGAAAGTGACCCCGACTGCCAGGCGATGCTGGCCACGCTCGACGGCACGGACGACACCCTGGTCGGCCAACTGCGGCTGCCGGAGGCCGACGACCCCTTCGCCGCCGAGTCGCAGTGCGACGCGGCCCTCGCCCGGGCAAAGGGTATGACTGAACCCGACGCCGCCTCGGCCGCATCGCTCGCCCTGGGCACGCTCGGCGAGTATCGCCTGTTGGAGAAACTCGGCCAGGGCGGCATGGGCACCGTCTACAAGGCCCTGCACACCAAGCTCGACCGCGTCGTCGCGCTGAAGGTCATCGCCAAAGAGCGGATGAACGACCCCCAGGCCGTCGCCCGATTCGGGCGCGAAATGAAAGCGATCGGCCAGCTCGACCACCCGGGCATCGTCGCGGCCTTCGACGCCCGGGAGATCGACGGCGTGCCGGTGCTCGTCATGGAATACGTCGACGGCATGGACCTCGGCCGTCTGGTCCGCCGCCACGGGCCGATCGCGGTGGCCGACGCCTGCGAGCTCGTGCGCCGGAAGGCCCTGGCCCTGCTATACGCCCACGAACACGGCCTGGTCCACCGCGACGTCAAGCCGTCAAACGTGATGCTCACCCGCTCCGGCGACGTGAAGCTCCTGGACCTGGGGCTCGCGCGCGGCCCGGAGACACCTTCTTGTGGTGCAGGCGTCTCGCCTGCCGAAAGCCATGCAGGCGGGACGCCTGCACCACAATCCCATGTCGGACGGTCCGTGCTGACCAACACCGGCCAGGCGATGGGCACGGCCGACTACATGGCGCCGGAGCAGGTCGCCGCGCCGCAGACGGTCGATATTCGGGCGGACATTTACAGCCTCGGCTGCACGCTGTTCAAGCTCCTGTCGGGCCGGGCGCCGTATGACGGGACGGACTGCGGGGGGACGCTCGAAAAGCTCGCGGCCCACACCGATCGGCCCGTCCCGCGAATCGCCGACATGGTCGACGTGCCCGAGGCGTTGGCCGCCGCCGTCGACCGGATGCTCGCGAAATCGCCGGACGATCGGCCCGAAACGCCGGCCGCCGTAGCTGCGGCGCTGGCCCCGTTCTCGAAGGGTCACGACCTGGTGGAACTCCTCCGCCGCGCCGAAGCCCAGTCGTCGCCCCAAGCCGCCGAGCGCGCAACGCCCCAGACGCTCCCCGCCGGCCGTCGCTGGAAGCTCATCACGACGGTGATCGCCCTGATGCTCTTCTCCTTCGCCCTCGGCACGGCTTGCGGCGTCCTCATCACGATCCGCCGCGGCGACCAGCAAACCGCCGTCCACGTCCCCGACGGCGCCAGAGTCGACATCGGCGAAGACGGCAATGTGAACGTCACCCTGCCGCCCGACGCGCGGTCCGTTCGTGCCGGCTCAACGGTCGGCCGCGCCAAAGCCGACGAGCATGCGGTCGAAGCCCAAACTCTCGCGCCGCCGACCGCGGCAACGCTGTCCCCCCTCCGCCTGAAGATATCCGGCCCCGCACATGGCGTCGTGGGCGACAAGGTGCAGTTCAACTTTGAAGTAACGAACACGGGAACGAAACCGCTGGAGAACCTGAAGGTTGTCGACCGTTATGACGCGCCCCTTAAGGCATTCCTGGCGACGCCGGGGTACCGCATCGAGAACGAGAAGCTCACCTGGATGCTTCGCAGTCTGCCCGCCGGCAAGTCGACTCGCCTGGATATCCACTTTCGTTGCCTGACAACGGCGGCCAAGGCCCGTCATCAGGTGACCGTGACGGCGTCGAATGGTATTCGGGCCGAGGCCGAGACGTATCTGGAGATTCGCGCTTCGGGCGAGAAGGCCGAGCCGGCCACACCCGCCGCTCCGGAGGCCGCCCCCGCCAAGCCCGAGGCCAACCCGCCCGCCGCCGACGCCGTGGCCAACGACGACCAGCAGTCCCTCCGGGGCACGTGGGCGGTGGTGAGCCAGTCGTATGGCGGCGGGGCGAGTTACTTCATTCCGCGGGACGTGCTGCCGCATCAGACGGCGACCGGGCAAGACTACGACGATCCGGCCCAAGCGACCGGCGACGTGGCCAGGTTCGTCTTCACCGGCGACACGTTCACGCTGCGCGGCAGCGGCGTCTGGATGACCTCGGGCAAGTACCAGATCAACCCCGGCTCGGAGCCGAAGCGGATTGACATCGGCAAAGCCGACCGCACCAACCTCCTGGGCATCTACAAGCTCGAAGGCGATCGCTTGACGCTGTGCCTCGCCGAAAAGGACCGCCCGACCGACTTCTGGCCCGAGTTCGGCTCCCAGCGAGTGCTCCTCGTCTTGCGCCGCGTCGGCGACGTGGAAACCCACCCGGACGAGAAGGCCATCCTGGGCGACTGGCACGTCGTGAAGATCACGGCCGATCGGATCTCAGACCACTATCGCGTCACAGAGCGAAATTCCTTCGGTGGCGAGGTCGGTCGGGAGACCTTCGCGTTCTCGATGTGGCTGTCCATGACGAGCGGCGTCGTGTTCGACAAGTCTTCCCTCGCTTTCCTTCGCGACCCGGACGTTGCGCCCGGGATAGGTGGGGCCCGACTGGACGAGAGAACAAGTGTGTCGCCGCCGTATGCGATCGACCCGACGGCGAAGCCGGCAACGATCGACGTGAGCAGCCGCGGGGCGCTGGGTCTGATGTATTGGTCGCCGCCAAGGCCCGCCACGTGTTCGATACGAGGGATCTACCGACTCGACGGAGACGTGCTGACACTTCGGCTGGCCCTGAGCCACACGACCGTGGACTACGCCGGCGCTCCGCGACCCGTCGGCTTCGACACGGAACTCGGCGAGGACGAGTTCGAACTGGTTCTCTCGCGCAAGAAGCCGGCCGAGAAGCCGGTGGTGCTGGTCCCGGCGGACCATCTCGATTTCCGGCTTGCGCCGACGCGGGAGACGATGCCCCAGCCACCGGCGTTCGACCTTCAGAAGCGACCCGAGAGTGGGCTGGCGTGGTTCGAGACGCGGGACGGCGTCGGGCAGAACCTGGTCACGGCTGAGCACGAGGGCCGGCGATACGTGTTGCTCTCGACCAAGGCGGACGAGGTGCTGCTCGGGGGACGCTACGGCCCGCCGGACTGGAAGCTCTCGTCCGTCGGGCTCGCCCGGGATGAACGGGGTAAGCCGATGCTGCAACTGGAACTCGACGAGGCCGGCGGAAAGCGTCTGGCCAAACTGACCGGCGAACACCCCGACCGGCAGATGGCCATTCTGGTCGACGACCGCGTCGTCACGGCCCCGACGATCAAGTCCGCCATCGCCGCCAAGGTCGCGATCACCGGCAACTTCGAGATGGCGGAGGTCGAGGCGATGCAAAAAGCCCTGGCAGCCGGCATCGAAACGCCGACGAAGAAAGAGCCGGGGGAAGGAGGGAAGGGAACCGCGAATGAACGCAAATGAACGCGGATGAACGCGGACGAGTATCGGGAGAAGGGCTCACGCAAAGGCGCCAAGACGCAAAGAAAGCCGGCCTTGAGAGTCTGAAAGGTCGAAGGGCTTTGATCGACTTCTGCCAGGGGTTCCCGCCCGCCAGAAGACTCTCTGCGCCTTGGCGCCTTTGCGTGAAACATCCAGACGTTGCCCGATATTTCGTGCTGAAGTCACTCCAGCACCCCTCATTGAACGGTGTCGAAGGCTTCGCTGCCATTCGCGTTGATTCACGCCCGTTCGTAGTCCCCCCATCGGAATCACCGGCCCGAACCGCTCTTGACCGGACGGGCGGGGACTGGTATTGAAAGCACCGCTTGGCGGGAGCTTTTTCTGTTGGTGCCCAGTTTGGACACATTGCCCATCTTCACCCGCGCGAAGGAATCGGCGGTGAGCGTGCTTCGACGGATTGGACCGGCGGTCGCGATCGTGGTGCTGTTGCCCTCGCTGGCGATGGCGCAACGTGAGCGGTTTCCCACGACGGTGCCGGCCGAGACCCTCGCGGCGCCGGCGCTGTCCGAGACGGTGCCGGTCACGCCGGGCAGCGTGCCGGGACCGTTGCCCTACGGCTCGGGCGTGCAGCCGCCGCCGACGAATTGGGACCCCTACGCTCCGCCGGGCAGCATGCAGTCGCCCGCGTTGTTCCCCCAGGGGTCTTATCCCGCGAGTCCCACGAATCCCGCGTATCCCTCGACTCCCCCGGTCATTCCCAGTTTCGGCGGCATGACGGAGAAGGTGCAGCGGTTTTTGGACGAGTTGCGGCTGGACTACGATCACATCTCGCCGCTGGGCGACAAGAAGTTCGGCACGGACGACCTGGACCTCAGCGCGTCGTTCGCGTTCCCGTTTTTCAGTACCGGCACGTCCGTCTTTGTCACGCCCGGCTTCACGTTTCACTGGTGGAACGGCCCGACGTCGACCAGTTCGCCGCCGACCGGGCTTTTCGCGGCGCTGCCGCCCCGGGTGTACGACGCCTATCTCGATACCAGGTGGAATCCCCAGGTGACGCCGTGGTTCGGGGGCGAGTTGGACTTTCGCGTCGGCGTCTATTCCGACTTCAGCAAGGTCACCACGGAGAGCCTTCGTTACACGGGCAGGGGGCTGGTCGTGTTGACGTTTAACCCCGCCGTCAAGGTCAAGGCCGGCATCTTCTACCTGGATAGGATTCGCGTCAAGATCCTGCCGGCGGGCGGGATCGTCTGGACGCCCAACAGCGACGTCCGGTTCGACATTCTCTTCCCCGATCCGAAGATCGCCCGGCGACTCACGACCATGGGCAACACCGAGTGGTGGCTTTACGCCCGGGGCGAGTACGGCGGCGGCTCGTGGACGGTCACGCCGCACAAGGCGCCCGGGCCGATGGACCAAATCGACTACAACGACATTCGATTCGGCGTGGGGCTGGAGTTCAACCGGAACGCGGGCATTGGCGGCCTGATCGAGATCGGCACGGCGTTCGAGCGCGAGTTGCTGCTGCGCAGCACGCACGACAAGTACACCCCCAGCACCACCCTCTATTTCCGAGCCGGTCTGGTCTATTGAGTGAAAAAAGGGGACAGGCGCATATATTGGCGAGGATAGGGGATCTTAGCAGACTCTCGGCCATGCCTCGCATTGCAGGAATCGCGCCGGGTTGTTGTGGTCGCCCCGACATGGACGCTTCGTAAATATCCGAAACACCCACAGATCCCCATTATATGCGCCTGTCCCCTTTTTCTTTCTTGCTGGCGGTCATCGTCGGCGCGGCGGCGCTGGGCGACGAGGTCGTTCGCCTGCCGACGGTCATGCCGGCCGGGGAGCCTTACCCGGGCGTGCTCACGTCGCATCCGGAAACGGTCATCAAGCTCGAGCCGACGGTCGAGCCGGAGGACGAGAACATCTGGGATCGGCCGATCGACGCGCGAAACGGCTTCTTCCAGTACCTCAACTTCGACACGACCTACCTGGCCGACGGCCGCGGGCCGGAGTGTTTCGGCGACACCGAGATCGAGATCCGCGGCACGTTCGTGCTGCCGTTGCCCTCGAAGCGGCACCCGCTGCTGATTACGCCTGGCTACGCGGTGCATTTTCTCGACGGCCCGCGGGTGTCCGACGTGCCCGCCCGGCTCTACGACACCTACGTGCAGTTTCGCTGGCTGCACAAGCTCTCGCCCCGCTGGTCGGCCGATCTGTCGGTCACGCCGGGCGTGTTCAGCGACTTCGAGCAGAGTTCGGACGAGGCCCTGCGGATCACGGGCCATTTCGGCGCGATGTGGGACTGGACGCCGATGGCGAAGATCGCCCTGGGCGTGGCCTATCTCGATCGCGAGGACCTGCGGATCCTGCCGTTCGCCGGCATCATCTGGGAGCCGACGCCGGACCTGAAGCTCGAGTTGATGGTCCCGCGCCCGATGATCGCCAAGCGAATCTACTGGACCGGCGAACTGGGCGAGGAAGTGCAGGACTGGCTCTACCTGGCCGGCGAACTCGGCGGCGGCAGTTGGGCGATCCGGCGCGAGAGCGGCGTCAACGACGTCCTGACGTACCGCGATCTGCGTGTGATCCTCGGACTGGAACGAAGAGTCCTCTTCGGAGTCGATTACCGGCTCGAGGTTGCCTACGTCTTCGCCCGAAAGGTCGAATACGAATCGCCCACGCCGTCGTTCACGCCGTCGGGCACCGTGATGGTGCGGCTGTGCCACATGTCAATGCTTTAGGGCATCGGCGGGTACCCGAGATTCATTCCGCCCGTCGGGGGCGACAGCGTGGCCAGCCAGATCATCAGGCCGACCACCGCCGCGAAGACGGCGATGACGATCGTCAGATTGATCCGGTCGCGGCGAAGCTGCTCTCTGCTCCGGGGCATATCGCCGGAGGGCACCTCGCTCTTGTGAGGTGTCCGCGGTGCGGTTGCCATAATCCACCTCCCTTCTGTTTTTCCGAGGCGTGCGATCGAAATTCACCCTTGCCTATTGAATTTTACGCCGTTGGGTGGCCGGAGAAGCGGAAATCCCGCGCGGCCCGGGCGGAACCCGCGGAACCGGCCGGCGAGACGGCATTTCTTTCGAGACTGGCGGCCATTCGGGGCACGCCTTGGCGGCATCGCGAGGGGGTGGATCAGATCTTGTTCGCACTGACCAGTCGCGCGAAATGCGCAAACGACCGGTCGTAGGTTCGCTCGGCGGCGTCGGGGAAACAGCACGCCGGCAACTCCCGCGAGCGAAGATGATACGCAAGGCAATCACAACAGACCCCCTTGCGCGGACAGGGCTCGTAACTGCAATTGCAGACGTCGACGTTTCTCGGTTTCTTGCATTCCATCGGATCGGGTCCAGCGTCTCTACGGTTAGTGATTTCCATCGGCAAGGCTCCGGCGTGGCGCGCAGAGCTACCCGCCGTCCCGCCCAGCGCCGTCCGTGGTGCGAGACCGTCGCTTGCGGCGTCCCGCTCCGGCGCATTGCCGTCATTGTAGCAGCCGCGGAGGCGTTTGTCCCACCCATGATCCGGAGGGACCCCGCCGCGAGACCGGCGGTTGTCCGGAGCACGGTCTCTGTAGGAAATGGAACGTACCTTGACGCCCCACGGAGACCCGCTAAATTGGTGGGAACGAAAAGTTCCGGGCGTTCCGGGAAACGAAGGACGCGGACCGAACGGGCCAAGAGCCGAAAACGTCAAACCGGTCTGACGGGTCTGAGAGAAACATTCATTTTCAACCACGGAGAACGCGACATGGGCGACAAGGGAAGCAAGGATAAAGGCAAAAGGGAACAACAGAAGAAGGCCCAGCATACGCCAAAGGAAAAGCGACAATTGAAGAAGGAGAAGAAGAACAAACAGTAGGTAGATGCGCACCGCGACGCACCGCCAAAGCCCCCGTCGCGGGCCTAGACAGAATTCCGGGCAAAACTCCGGACCGGGAGGCTCCGGGCGGGCAACCGCCCGGGGCCACGCATGGGATCGGGTCCAGCGTCTTTGCGGCGAGGGTCCGGTGAGGCGTCTCGATACGCGACAAACTCAAAGAAGAGACACCCCAGCAGAAGGAAAGGCGGGGTGTCCGAAAAACCCACCGCCGCGCGGGCTCCCCGTTCGTCAGATCTTGTACTGAGGCACCTTCATTCGTTCGCCGTCCTTGAGAGCCGACTGGTTGGCGACGACGCCGCAGACGGTCATGCTCAGCGCCTGAACAATATCCACCAGCGGTTTGCGGTTCTCGAGTATGGAGAGGACGAACTCGTTCATCAAGTACCCGTGCGAGCCGCCGTGGCCGCCGACGTCCACGCCCGGCGGAAGCGGCGGACGCGAGAGGTCGGGCAGGTCCTTCATGGCGCCGTGGTACTCCATGCCATCCATCCAGCCTTTCTCGCCGAACACGCGTCCGGTTTCGCCGCCCTTGCTGTGGACGCCGATGCACATGAGCATGCGGGACGTGCCGCCCTCGGCGGTTTGGAGCAGGGCGATCTGATCCGTGAAGACGTTGTTGTACTGGTTGGCGCCGGGCTTCCACGACTCGAAGCCCGGGTTGGACGCCGCGCTGGACCCCGTGCAGGACACCGACGTGAATGGCTTGTCGGTGACGCCGACGTAGTACGCCGTGGAATGCGTGGGATACCACAAGGGGATGCTGCCGACGCGCCAGTTCTTGTACGAGCCGATCTGCTCGGAGTGGAAGTGGTAGTACTCGCCCTCGGAGTAGACGAGCCGGCCGAACCCGCCCGCCTTGTAGATCTGCCGCATTGCGTAGCAGTCGGCGTGGAAACACGACGTCTCGAACATCATGTATTTGAGACCGCTGGCCTTAACGGCCTCGAACAGTCGGTCGGCGTCCTCGAGCGACCCGTAGACCGCCGGGACGGCGGAGGCGACGTGCTTGCCGTGCTTGAGGACCTCGATGCAGTGCCGCGGGTGGCTCGGAGCGTCGGTGGCCACGAAGACGGCCTCGATCTTGTCGTCCTTGACGAGTTCTTCGAGGGACGGATACGTTTTCTCGCAGCGACACGCCTTCGCCAACGCCGCGCACCGATCGGGGAACAAGTCGCTGACCGCCACGATCTCGACGTTCGGGTGGTCCTGGAAGCTGAACGCCGCGCCAAATTGGCAGGTGCCGTATCCGACAATGCCCACGCGGATCTTGCGGTCGGAGACGGGCTTCCACGCCTTCGAGGCGTTGGGGTCGGTGGGGGCTTTCTCGAAACCCGGGATCGGCTTCTCCTGCTGTTGAGCAAGGGCCGACCCGCCTAGCCCCAAAGCAGCGGTGCCAAGGCCAACGGCTTGCAGGAATGAACGTCGCGATGTCGAGTTGCTCACGGTGATTGCTCCTTGAAAACGTGCGGATTGCGGGGGAAGGGCCAGGTCCGGAGTAAGCCTGATTATAGTAACCTTTTCGGGCAGGACCAGCATGTTTCCCGGGGCGTCTCAATCATCGACCCTTTGATGAGGCGCGAGGCCATCGCCGGCTGCGTTGTCGGAGTTCGCCGTGCCGAATCAACCGCTGGGGGGCAAGACAAGAATCGCGTCGGCGCAAGATTCCGGCCAGATCTGCTCGGTAAGGTCAGCTATACCTGTCGGCAGCGTAGCAAGCACCGCTGGGTTAGTCTTAGCCATTCCACCCTCAGGTGGGGTGCGAACGGGTGATTTTTGCCCACCGTTACGATGGGTATGGAGAGCACCGCACAAAGAGATCGTTCGCACGGGTTCTCGGCGTCTCGATTTCCGAGATGGCGATCTCGGAGTCGTTCGGCGCGGAATTCAAGCGTAGCGTGGAGTCGTGGGGCGAGCGTCGAGAAAGGAACGTCTGATGAGACACACCGGCCGGTGCTCAAGGGGACCCGCCGGCTGCAATTCGACGACACGTTAAAATTTTAACGGAATAGCCATTGCATTCGCGCCACTGAGCGTTAAAATATTAACGTTACGCGGTGCCGCTCATTCTGGGTGCCGTATTGGAACACTGTCACTGCAGGAGCTGATGATGCGTGAACCGGCCGAACTCAGTCGACGCGAGCGACAGATCATGGATGCTGTCTTTTCGCTCGGGGAGGCGACTGTGAACAAAGTCGTCGAAACCATTCCCTCGCCACCGACGGCGATGGCGGTTCGAAGAATGATGCACATCCTGGAACAAAAGGGGCATCTTCGACGACGGGAGAGCGGTCGGGAAGTAATCTATGCTCCTCGCCAGGCCAAACACAAGGCCGGACGCCTCGCATTTGAGCGAGTGCTGGAGACGTTCTTTGGCGGCTCTCTGGAAGAAGCACTTGCCGCGCATTTGCATTCACGAAAGGACCAAGTGTCGATCGATGAGCGTGAGCGCTTGATTGCGCTAATCGAACAAGCACATCATGAGGGTCGCTGAGATGAATCGCACGTTACTTGCTGCTGCGCTGTTCAGCGCATCGAATCTGGTGCTGGTGGATTCCGCCGTCAAAGGCACAGCGCTGCTGGTGTTGGCGGCTGTCGCGGCCATGATTCTGAGGCGTGACTCGGCGGCGACTCGACATCTTGTCTGGTTGCTTGCGATTGTCGCGATGCTGGTTGTGCCGGTGTTGTCGACGATGTTGCCTCAATGGCGAGTGCTACCAGGGTGGGCGGGTGTTCCACCGGAAACGGTCGTCGTGGACAGAAGCCCGTCCTCAATCGCCAGGCCCGCAGATGGCGCCGTTGAATTGCCGCAGAATGCGGATCCCGAGGAGGTCGAGCGGCCATCCGCAACTGCGTATCAACCTGCTGCTGGACTCCCCGATTTACGGCCCGGGTTGGTGACACCGGAAGTCATTCCTGAGTCGGCGGTTTGGAGTTGGAACTGGTTTAACGCATTGCCATTCGTTTGGGCAATTGGCTTTTGCGTGCTCATCCTGAGGCTGATGGCCGCTCGATTGGTGCTCTGGAATACCGAGCGACAGGGGACGGTTATTTGGTCGTCAAGGCAACCTGCGAAGGCAAGTTATGATCCCATTGTAACGGCCCTTGAAGCCGTATGTCTGCAACTCGGGATCTGTCGCCCTGTCACCCTGTTGATTCGCCCGGACAAGACGATTCCCGTGGTCTGGGGCATTCTTCGATGTCGTCTGTTGCTTCCCGCAGCGGCGAGGCATTGGAGTGGCGAGCAACTGCGATCTGTTCTGTTGCACGAACTCGCCCACATCAAGCGTCGCGACACGATGGCTCAACCGCTGGCGCAGATCGCATGTGCTCTGCACTGGTTCAATCCCGTGGTGTGGTTCGCGGCCTGGCGTCTTGGTGTGGAAGGTGAACGAGCGTGCGACGATCTGGTGCTCGCCAATGGTGTGCGAGCATCAGCCTATGCGGAGCATCTGCTTAACATAGCGACGAAGCTTTCACCCGCACGTTGGACGTCCGCCTGCGGCCTGGCCATGGCGCGCAAGTCCTCACTCGAAGGCCGCCTCCACGCCGTCCTCAGTGAAAAGCTCAACCGTCGCGGGGTGTCGGTGGCCCTCGCCGCAATCGCCCTGGCAATGACTGTTGGTATCGCCGTGCCGATCACGATGCTCCGTGCGGCGGATGAAAAGCCCGGCGAAAAACCGAAACCCACGACCACCGACATGAAGCCGAAAGGCGGCGAGAAGCTCAATTCCGGTACGGAGGAGAAGCTGCGGTGGGGCGAACCGGTGAATGGGCTGCGGGCGGCGATTGTCATCCGCCCTGCTCTTGGCAAGCCGACGGCGGGGGACTTGCCGGATCTCTACCTGGTGGTGCAAAATGTGTCGGATGCACCGATCCGTCTCAGCGACAACACCGCAGCACCGAAGCTCCGCGAGTTGTATCTCAAACGCGACGCTCGAATTCTGGCGGGAGTCGTGTCCAAGGACCCGACAGGGACCGATGTCATGCTCCAGCCTCGCGAGGTTGTTTTCCTGCTTATGTTCGTGTCTGACTGGAAGAGCGGGGACGGACGCACCTCGGGGGCAATCTTCGCGGAGGACTCGCTTAAAGACACGCATCAGACCATGGTCGCGGAGATGCAGATCGAGAACGCGCCGGCAGGAGCATGGACGGGCAAGCTCGTCACCGGCGAGACAAGCGGAGCAGTGGCGGCGGGCAAGCCGCAGCCGAAAGATAAAGAGGCGCAGGCGATTTTCAGACAATGGCAGGCCAGTGCACGGACGGACGGGAGGATTCCCGGCGCGCTGATTGGGAAGCTAGGCGCGAAGGTGAGATACTTTATCTCGCTCAATAAGGACGATGGAGCGGGCCACGACTTGGCCGTGAAGTTTGAGAAGCTGCTGCCCCGTTTCGATGCAGCGGGCGACTGGACGCAGTCGGATGCCATCGCGTTGCTCGACGACATCTCCGCCATCCACAGAATCCCGCTGAGGACCACGTTGGAAGCTGCCGAGGAGAACATTATCCGCGCCGGCGAGCCACTGCCAGCGGAACTGGCTGGCGCCGCATGGGGCCAGCCCGGGCCGGTCGGCCTGCGTGTGGCGTGGCTTTTGGAGCCGCGTGCAAAGGAGTATCCGCTCGGCACATCGCTCAAGTCTCGCATCCTTGTCCACAACTCGGGCAAGAAGACGGCGATCTTCATCATGCCGTCGTGGCAGCAATCCTCCAACCATACCGCGCACGATGCGAAGGGCACGGCAATCAATGTCTCCTCGACGTATTGGACGACCATGGCGCGGAAGATGACCTACCGGCTTGCACCCGGCGAATACTGCGAAACGCCGGCCCCTGGCATCGGCGTTGGCGCCAAGACCGAAGGCGAGGACTGGGCCAGCGTGCGCGTCGGCGCGTGGATCGACGTGAAACAGGGCGACGAAGTGCGTTTCTCGCCAGGCGCTGTCGAAGTGCGTTGTTCGCCATCCGTTGTCGGCACCATGATGATGGACGGACGTCCTTTGAACGTAGATCCAAAGGACGCGGCGGATTTGTGGGAAAAGACCATCGCCGAGCGTGTCGAACGCGAACTGCCGCTTCCAGCCGCAGCAGCCGAACGCGAGCAGATTATCCGACGCGTGACGCTCGACCTTTTCGGCGAGGCACCAACGCCGGAGGAAATAGCTGCGTTCGTCGCCGACGATGCGCCCACAGCGCGGGCCTCGCTGCAGAAACGCCTCGCGGACAGGCCCGGCATGGCGCCGTTTACGGGCACGCTGCCGCCGGGCGACATCCAATTCCGCGTTCTCGCCGCCGACCCGGACGCCGCGAAAAAGCCGCGCGTCGCGACCGGCCCGGGCTACTTCATCCTCGGCGACAACCAGCGATTGCAGGTCGAGCAGACACCCAACGGCAATCGCCGCACGAATAGGGCAACGATCCGATTCTTCTCCTCCGCCCCGAAAGCCGACCCACCGGGCAAGCCCTACGAAATCGCGCTCCCCGAGGGGCTGCTCACGTATGCCATCGCGTGGGAGCGCGGCGCGGGCGTGCTGTGGATCAAACAGAAAGGCATGGTCCGCAGCTACGACTTCACCGACCCCGCGCAGGTGAAGGAAACGACTTTCAGAGAACCGGCAAATCTCGAAAAAGTGCCCAAGTCCATCCTCAACGCCCTGCCGGCCGTGCTCGACGTGCCCGGCGCGCCGAAGCCGGCGGCGGAATCGACCGGCGCAGGAGCAACGCCAGTCACCGATGATCCATTGGAACGCGAAGTCTCCCTGGCGGCGAAGAACGTGCCTCTCAAAACCGCGCTCGAGAAGGTTGCAGCGGACGTCGGCTTGGGGGTGGAGTTCGATAGCGAAGCGCTGAAACACGTGGGGTTGGATCTGGAGAAACCGGTATCCTTGAGTTTTCAGAACGTGCCGCTCTCGAAGGCACTCGGTCAATTGATCGATTGGCAATCGCATTTTGGGGTCATGCACGAGGTCCACCGCGGCAAGTTGGTATTCACGACGCTCGATGCCTGGCAGACCCGCATTGTCGAGCGCCTGCCCGCGTGGATCAAGCCGCTTTACAACCAAGGCTTGCTCGCGACGCTGGACGACAACGACGAGGTGGCAACCTTGACTACCAGCCGCGTCATGAACGACGATCTGCTGGAGCGTCTCAAGACGCTGCCGAAGCTGCGCGAGTTGGACATCGAGGTCACCCGGGGAATCACGCCCGCCGGACTGGCACACCTCGCCGAACTGCGAAACTTGGAAAAGCTCACGCTCTGCGCGGTCAACGAGGAAGGACCTCGGCTGGGCGATGCCGCAATTCGCAGCGTTGTTGGTTTGCCGGCCTTGCGCGAATTGTCCATCATTGAATGCGGGATGACGGATGACGGCGCCAAGCTGTTAGAGCAACTGCCGCAACTGACCACGCTCAGTTTGTACCAGGAAGGTCGTCTGACCGACGCAGCATTGGAGTCGATCGGCAAGTTGGCACGGCTCAAGTCGCTGTCGCTTACCAGTTATGGCGGCACGCAGCAACTGGGACGCATGCGGTTCTCGGCCGTCGGAATCAGGCGTCTCGGCGGGCTGAAAGAGCTGGAAACCCTGGGGCTGGTTGGCCATGAAGTGCCGGCCGACGCGCTCGCCTTCCCCAAGCTGACTTCGCTGAGCCTGGGCCACCCGTTGGTCGATGACGCCGTGGCCACTCGTGTCAGTCAACTCCGTCAACTGCGCAGCCTGATACTGTCGTACTGCGGCATTCGCGACTCCGGCCTGAAACAGATCGCGACATTGCCCGAGCTACGTCGATTGGACATCAGCAGCGGCGTCATTACCGATGAAGGAGTCAAGGCTTTCCGGGCACATCCGGGGCTTGAGCACGTCAGCCTGCGGGCGACGGACGTGTCGGACGAATCGCTGCGGTATCTGGCTCAGATCCCCACCCTGACGCGGCTGGACCTTTATGGCAGCGGTCAGACTGGCGTCGCAGCCGGTAGGAACTTCAGCATTGCCGGTCTGCAGGCACTGAAAGCCCTTCCTAAGCTGGACACGCTGTATTTGACGAATTTCGACCTTCCCGGAGGTGGTTACATCGGTCTCAAGGAGATCAAGCAGCTTCGTCAACTCTCCTTCATGATGTGCAACGTCAACGATGGCGAGTTGGACGCGCTCGAAGATGCGCTGCCCAACACCAGCATCACACGCGCGACTGGCTACGGCGGGCGTCTGCCGAAGAAACTCCGGAAGCCGCTTTCCAAATAACTGCGCACGAGCAAGAATTCCCCTGGGTAATTGGGAGACTTTTCTGATGGCTTGGCCAACCCTATCAGTCGCGAGATCCGCGGCATGCTCGGTGTAGGCTATCCCGCGTTGTTGTCGCGAAATCTCAACCGTATACTCAAATGCGTCATCAATCGACCCTTAAACGGGACGCCCGAAGCTCCGGTGTCGTTGCCTTGGCAAGGCCGCCGAACCGATTGCCGACCACGAAATTTGGAGTCAGGCTCGTCGGGCGACAACGCCTCCGCGCGAGGCGGCTTGTCGTGATCCCGCCGAGCCGACGCTCTTCCTTTCAGGTAGCTCGCGTATTTCGTGGTTCCGTCCACTGGGGACAGGAAGACTCTGTCCCCAGTGCGGATACGGCGGACGGCCGCGTTCGGAGTCCGCTGGCCGGGCCGGGCGATCAGAACGTCACGATGGCGTCGACCGCGAAGGTGAACTGGTTGTCGCTCGTGCCGTCGCCGAACGGAAGGTTGTCCAGCGCCCAGCTTCTGGCGCCGTTGTACCAGTCCCAACGGCACTCGGGCCGGATCACCCAGTTGGGGCTCGGGCGGTAGTTCAAGCCCATGGTGAACTCGTAGAAGTCGCCGGCATAGCCAAACCCGTCCCATGCCCGAACGCCGGCGAAGTCGGGATTCGCGGCCAGGCCGGATACCTTGACGCCGTCGCGGTCGCGCATCCACTCGATCCGCGCGCCCGCGGACCAACGAGGATTGATCGTATAGAACAGGTACTGGTTGATGGTGTACCACCTGGCGTCTTTGAAGGTTCCCGGCTCGTCGCCGGGGGCCATGTCCTGGGCGGCGCCCAGGTTGTGCTGGAAGACGTACTTCAGGTCGCCGGAGAGTTGTTGCTGGAAGACGAACGAGTGGGCGAACCAGTTCTTCATCTGGGCCATCTGCGCGAGATTGTTTTGCCAGCCGTTGTCGAGGTGGTAGCCGATCTGTGTTTTCTTGTCGCTGCTGGCCCAATTCACTCCGCCGATGAAGTCCTTGTGGTCGTTGACGTCTTCCCACATGTACCATCCCTGGTGGATGCCCGCCTGCACGGACAACTCGTCGGAGAGCTTGTAGTCGCCGACCACGCCGGTGATCAGTTGCGGCTCGGTGTAGGTCATGGTGTAGGAGTGGGAGTAGAAGAAGTTGGCCACGGCGGGCACCTGCTCATAGCACAGCAGACCGGCCATGCGTCCGCCGCGGACCGTCAGGTTGTTGACCGCCACTTCGCCGTACATTTGCGGCAGCACCCAACCGTAGAGTTGGTCCTCGCTGTTGATGTGGTTTTCCAGGCCCCATCCTTGTCCGAAACGCCAGTCCGTGCCGTAGACGACGTCGAGGTGGCCGCCGATGTCCCAGCCGTATCCGCGGGTGTTGGTCGGACGATCGAGGAAGAACCACGCCTGGTTCATCTCATACTCGTCGCGATCGTTCAGCGCGACCGGGCCGTTGAAGTGGCTCAAAGGATATTGGTTGTTGGCGGTGACGCCCTGTTGGAGCCATCCGCCCGCCTTGATGCCCATGTTCTGCAAGACGCACGGCTGCGGGATAGTCCATGGCGCCGCGCCGGCGCCGCATCGACAACCGAGGCCAGCCGCGTCCTTGCCGCAACCGCAAGAGGGGCAAACCGGCTCGGCACACGTGGCACAGCCGGGCTCCGTCGCCGGCTTCGCCACCGGGGGCGCCACGTCGCTGGGGGACTTCGCCGCCGGGGCATCCGCGGCGGGAGCGGCCGCGGCGGGAGCGTTCGCCGCCGGCTCTTGATAGCCGAACGAAATGGTGCGGGAGCTCGCCGGCTGTTGCAGGCTTGGGAACCCGTCGTCGGCCACGACAGCCGCTCCATAAGACAGCACCACCGCCAGACACAGAGACAGAATTAGTGGCATCTTGCTCATTTTAGGACGTTCCTTGTCGCTACGAAGTACGAGGGGCATAAAGGCGGCTGCCGGCAAACGGCCAGTGGAAAGGGCCGAAAGCGGCAATGACCGGTGACCAAGCACCAGTGCCGCCAAGCCAACCCTGACCACGGACAGTCGGCAACCGACAACGGACAACCGACAACCGACCCGTCGGCAAAAGTGCTATCGGGTCGGCGTAAATGCCGACATTAGGCTGAAAAGCGGCGGAATCCCCCCAAACCGTCCCCGATGCACCGGCTGCGGGAAACCTTGACGAAAGCGTAGACTCTTGCGATAAACCCGTGGGACCGCGCGACCGTTTGTAGGGGCTGTCCCCCTCAAGCGACTCCGTCGCCGACAGCGATTCTCGGAGGCGTACCATGTCGAACCGGCAATCAAAACACGGCAAGCGTCGCGGTTCCAACCTTCGATTCCGCCGCCGCACGGCGCCGGGCAACGCGCCCGGCGCCGTCGTCGTCGATCCGGGGGCGCCGCACCCCGTCGTCCGGGTGGTCAGCTACGGGCCGGACGATTTGGCCGAAGAGGTCGTCACCAATCTCGATCATCTGGCGGAGTTTGTCGGCCGCCGCCGGGTGACCTGGGTCGACGTCCAGGGGCTCGGGGACGCCCAGACGATTCACCGGCTTGGAGAGCTTTTCTCCTTCCATTCGCTGGCCCTGGAGGACGTCGTCAACACGCACCAACGCGCCAAGGTCGAGGACTACGGCAACCACCTGTTCGTCGTCGCTCGCATTCCCGTGCCCAACGGCCAACTCCAGACCGAACAGATCAGTATGTTCCTGGGCAAGGATTTCGTGGTCACGTTTCAGGAGAAGCCGTGTGAGGTGTTCGATCCGATCCTCAAGCGCATCCGGCTGGCCCAATGTAGTATTCGCGGCGCCGGCGCGGACCACTTGGCCTACGCCTTGCTGGATGCGGCGGTGGACGGCTACTTTCCCGTCCTGGAGCAGTGCGGCGAGCGGCTCGACGAGATCGACGACGAGTTGTCGTTGCGTCCGACGCCCAACACGATGGTGGAGGTCCGCGACCTCCGCAGGGAACTCTTGACGCTGCGCCGCGCGATCTGGCCGCTTCGCGATGCCCTGAACCTGTTGGCGAGCCACCCCGGCGAGTTCGTCGCCGACAAGACGCGGGTGTATCTGCGGGACTGTCAGGACCACACGGTTCAAATCATCGATCTGATCGAAACCTGCCGCGAGATGTGCTCCGATTTGCGCGATTTCTACCTTTCCGCGGTCAACAACCGCATGAGCGAGATCATGAAGGTGCTGACCGTGATCGCGACGATTTTCATGCCGTTGACGTTCATTGCCGGGCTGTATGGCATGAATTTCGACCCCAGCGTCTCCCCGTGGAACATGCCGGAACTGCTGTGGCGATTCGGCTATCCCTGGGCGCTGGCGTTGATGACGGCGGTCGCCGTGGCGCAACTGTTGTTCTTCCGTCGTCGCGGCTGGTTGGGCCGGTAATCGTTCATCGAGGGCTGTTCCCCCTGACGGCCGCAATGCGGACCGGAACCATTCGCCGGGATCCGGGTTCAATCTTGTGGCGTGAACAATCTCGCCGCGGAGAAGGACGTCTTCGCCGCAACAGGTGGGCACCCGCATGGGGCGGATGTCCCCCGTCTCGGAAACCTGGAGAAGATGCGAAAGGCAGAATCATGAGTAGGGTACTTCATCTCAAGAGTTGGGCAGGCCCCCTCACTATAGGGTCGTTCGGCGTCGTCGCGGTGACCGGTGTTCTGATGCTCTTCCACATGAACGCCGGCCTGGTCAAGCTCGCCCACGAGTGGATCGGCTTGCTTCTGGTCGTTGGCGGCATCGCCCACGTCGCCGTCAACTGGAAGCCCTTCGTCGGCTATTTTCGCAAACCGTCGGCCGTCGCCATCGTGAGCGTCCTCGTAGTGCTCGGCGCAACGTCGTTCTTTCCGTCGGGCGGGCATGGCGGCCCTCCCATGATGCAGGCCTCCGCGGCCCTGGAACTTGCGCCGTTGGACGTCGTGGCCCAAGTCGCGAATGCAAGCCCGGAGTCGCTTATCGAGAAGCTCGAAGCCCGGGGCATTCGCGTCCGCGACGGTCGCCAAACGCTCCGCGAAATCGCGGCCGAGAACGGCGTACACGGCATGGAGATCCTGGGACATGTTTTTGAGGGACGGGAATTCCTCGCGGGAGGCCGGTTGCCGGAGTGAATCGGGCAACCCCGCCGGCGCGTGGCCGCGTTGAACACCTCCTCCCATGGATCGACCCGACCACGAAGCGACGGGGATCCAAAACAGGTAGAAAACAAGGACAACCGCCGTCCCTGGACGGAGGTTCCACACACCCCAGCAAAAGGGAGAGTCTCGATGCAAAAACTCATCGTAGCGGCAATCGCGGTGATCGTACTCGAATTCCTGGCGTGTCTTGCGCCGGCGCAAGCGCCGGTGCCGGCCGGCGGCGGTCGACAAGCCGAACCCCCCCGACCCAGCGGCGACTTCCGGCCGCCCGCCATCCCCCTGATGACCGCCCTGGACAAGGATCAGAACGGTGAAATCTCGGCGGCCGAAATCCAGGACGCCACGGCCGCACTGAAGAAACTGGACGCCAACGGCGACGGGAAGCTTTCGGGCGACGAACTCCGGCCCCGGTTTGCCGGACGGCGCGGCCCTGGCAGCCCCGACGGACCGGGCGGACCCCCAAGTCGAACCGGCCGGCGCGGCGCCGACCTGGCCTCGTCGTTCGACAGCACGACGCTCCCCAAGGACGACGCCGAGAAGAAGGCCCTCGCGGCGCTTGCGGAAATCCAGCAAGAGCAAGGTCGCAGGATGAACGTGCCCGATGCCGATGGGCGGTTGCTGCGTCTGTTCAGCGAGGCGATGGGCGCCAAGAACGTGGTCGAGATCGGCACCTCCAACGGGATCTCCGCCATTTGGATGGCCATGGCCCTACGGAAGACCGACGGGAAACTTGTCACCTACGAAATCGATCCCGACACCGTCGCGTTGGCCCGAAAGAATTTTGAAAAAGCCGGCGTGGCCGACGTCGTCACCGTCGTCGAGGGCAACGCCCACGAGACGGTCTCGAAGCTCGCCGGGCCGATCGATTTGGTGTTCATTGATGCTGACAAGCAAGGGTATTTGGATTATCTTGAGAAGCTGTTGCCGCTGGTGCGTCCCGGCGGGCTGATTTTGGCCCACAACATGAACCCCCGGATGGCCGATGAGCGGTTCGTCGAGGCGATCACCAAGAATCCCGAGTTGGAGACGCTCTTCTACCTCGAGGGCGGCGGGATGAGTATCTCGATGAAGAAGCGGTAGGAGACTGCCCGTGCAAGCCACGCCCAAGAAAGCCCTCTCGCTGTTCGATTCCACGTGCCTGATCGTGGGGATCATTATCGGCGCAGGCATCTACGAGGTGGTGCCGACGGTGGCCAAGGGCACGGGCACGTGGTGGGCGTTTCTGGCGATCTGGCTGCTCGGCGGATTCCTCTCACTCTGCGGCGCGCTGGGCTACGCCGAACTGGCCACCGCCTATCCCCGCGAAGGCGGCGACTACGTTTACCTGACCCGAGCGTATGGCCCTTGGGCGGGCTTCCTGTTCGGCTGGATGCAGCTTGTCGTCGTCCGGCCCGGGGATATCGCCGGGATGGTCTTCATCTTCGCCCACTACGGACGAGCGCTCTACGATCCCTTCGCTGGCGTGACGGTTCCCTACGACCGGTGGTTCGGCGAGGGGCTGGCCGCCGAGGCCGTCCCGCTGAGCCAGGTGCTCTACGCCGTGGCGGCCGTCGTCGTCCTCACGGCGATCAACGTCATCGGCGTGAGCCAGGGCAAGTGGACGCAGAACGTGCTCACGACGCTCAAGATTCTGGGGCTTCTGGCAATCGTCGCGGTCGCGGTGTTTTCGCCGGCCAGTCCGTCCGGGCCGGTCGTCGCCGAGCCCGCGCCGTTGAGTCTCGCGTCGCTGAGTCTCGCGCTGATCTTCGTGCTGTTCACCTTCGGCGGGTGGAACGAGATGGCCTACGTGGCCGCGGAGGTGAAGAACCCCGACCGCAACATCGTCCGCGCGCTGGTGCTGGGTACGGCGGCCGTGTCGCTCGTCTACCTGCTGGTCGCCTGGGCGTTCCTCCACACGTTGGGCCTTGGCGGCATCGCCGGCTCCAAAGCCGTCGCCACCGACGCCGTCTCGACCGTGTTTCCCACCATCGGCGCCGCGATGATCGCCGCGCTGGTGTGCATTTCCGCACTGGGCGCGGCCAACGGGCTCATCTTCGCCGGGGCGCGAATCTCCTACGCCGTCGGCGCCGAACACCCCGTCTTCCGACCCCTCGGCCAATGGCATCCGCGAACCGGCACGCCTGTCCGGGCCCTGCTCGTGCAGGGCGCGATCGCCATCGCGCTGGTCCTGCTGCTGGGCTCGTTCGTCAACGCGATCCTCTACACTGCCGCGGCCGTCTACACGTTCTATCTGGCGACCAGTCTAGCGGTGATCGTCCTGCGGTACCGAGAGCCCGGGGTCGCTCGCCCCACGATCCTGTTCTGCGGCACTTGCGGCTTCTTGATCTACAGTGCCGTCCACTACCAGCCCTGGATCGCGTTGGGCGCCCTGGCCATCTTCCTACTTGGCCTGCCCATCTACGCAATCGACCGAAGGATATCTCGGCAGTAGGGTGCGTCCGACGGAAACCGAGCCGCGACCGTAAGGGAGCGGTGCGACGGGGATGTCCGCAACACCGCTCCCTTACGGTCGCGGCTCGGTTTTGTATCCTCCTGGCGCCGCAGCCTGCCGACGATTTTCCAATTTCGGCTAAATCGAACCGAACACCAACCGCCGGGTTTCCCGGGCGATCATGAAATCCTCGCGCGTGTGGATCACCAGCACCCGGGCGGGAGAGCCCGGTGTCGCGATGTCCTGGTCGGGGTGGCAATCGGCGTTGCGCGAGGCGTCCAACTCGACCCCGAGACACTCCAGGCCGGTGCAGACTTCGGACCGCAGCCAAGGCGAGTTCTCGCCGATCCCGCCGGTGAAGACCAACGCGTCCAGCCCGCCGATCGTCACGGCCAGCGCGCCGACCATCGCGCGAACGCGGTAGGCGTAGACGTCCAGGGCCAACTTCGACCGCTGATGTCCCTCGGCCGCGGCGGCTTCGACCTGGCGAAAATCGGACGAGACGCCCGAGAGACCCAGCAAACCGGACTCGTGGTGCAGGATGTGGTCGAGTTGGTCGACCGAGAGGCCGTGCTCGCGCAGGACGTAAAGCAGCAAGCCCGGGTCGAGCGTGCCGCTGCGCGTGCCCATCATAAAGCCTTCCAAGGGGGTGAATCCCATCGTGTTCGTGACGGCGACGCCGCCGCGAACCGCCGTGGCGGAGCCGCCCTGGCCGAGATGGCAGATCACCAACCGCGGGCCGTTCCGATCGCGGCCGAGCATTTCGGCCGCCCGTTGGGTGCAGTAGGCGTGGCTGGTCCCGTGGAAACCGAAGCGTCGGATGCCCCACTCTTCGTACCACCGGTACGGCACGGGATAGAGGTACGCGCAGGGCGGAATGTCGCCGAAGAAGGCGGTGTCGAACAGGCCGACCTGCGGCACGCCCGGCAACGCGGCCTCGACGGCTTCGATCGCTTCGAGCCCCGCCGGAATGTGCAGCGGCGCGAGATGGGCGACCTTGGCGATCTTGCGTTTCATTTCGTCGTCGATTCGCACGGGCCGGCGGATTTCTTCGCCTCCGTGGATCAGACGGTGGCCGACCGCGCGGATCTCCAAGCCCGCCCCGGCGCCGGGCAGGCTTCCGAGGAGCTTCAGCGCCTCGACGACGCCGGAGCGATAGTCCGGCACGTCAAGTTGTTTGCGAATCTCCTCCCCATCGCCCGCGTGCAACGTGATCGTTGCCCGGCGCGCCTCGCCGGCCCAATCCAGCAGCCCCCGGGCGACCGGCGCGAGCGTCTCCTCGTCGAACAGCCCGAACTTCACGCTGCTCGAGCCCGCATTGATTACAAGAATGCTCATGGGTTTCCACCACGGAAGGGGTCGCGTCACGGGAGACAATATGTGGAACCGGGCCGCTGAGTGAAGCTCCCGGTTCCGTGGCGAACGCTTCTCTCAAGGAGATTGACGACGTGAGCGACCCGGATGAACCAGTCTACCGAGAGCCCTTCGGGTCGGCGAATCAACAACTGTCGTGCTGTCGCCTTTCGCTCCGCGAAAGTGGCGTTCTTTCGCGGAGCGAAAGGCGACACTTGTTTCCTCGCCGGTCCTCAGAGCATCCCGTGCGTCTTGAGGAATTCGGCGAGTCCTTCGAGTTGTTTGTCGCCGAGCGAGTGGTAGGGCGGCCGGCGATAGCGCTGGCCCCGGCCGCGGATCTCGTCGATGCCGTGGATCGCCGCGTCGAAACCGCCTTCGTATCCGAGGATGTGGTCGAAAAACGGGATGTCGAAATCGCGAATCACCTTGGTGGCGGCGTCCAGATCGTTGGCCTCGACGGCGTCCCAGTAGCGCCACGCGATCTCGGGCTTGAACGTGATGAACGTCGAGAGGTAGCCGTCGACGCCGTAGGGGAGCATGAACAAGTGGTTCTTCTTCTGCCCGCCCGCCGACAACGCCCAACGGTCGTGCGTCAACAGACAAATCTTGAGGATCGTATCGTCGCAGAGATCGTCCTTCACCGCGATCACGCCGGGCACCTCCTTCAAGAGCCGCCGGCAAAGGTCCAACGCGAACGGCGTCCCGCGGCTGCCGAGGTAGTTCGTGACGATCATCACCGGCAGATGCTCGGCCAACGCGCCGTAGTAGGGCACGAGCATGTCGACCGTGGTGGACGCGGCCCAGTCCGGCGGAAGCCCCATCACCACGTCGGCCCCAAGCTCGGCGCAGTACGCCGCGAACTCGGCGGCCTTGCCGGTCCACCAACGATCCGTCGCCGCGACGACCAGCGCCCGATGGTTCACGTGCTCGACCACCGTTTTGGTCACCCCGGCGATCTCGTCGTCGGTTAGGAGCGAAAATAGGCTGTCGCCCCAGGTGAGCACGACCGCCTTGGCCTTCGCCTCGATGGCGAAATCGAGCTGCCCGCGCAGGGCCGCGTCGTCGATCCGGCCATCCTTGGTAAACGGCGTGCGGATCGAAGGCCACGGGCCGGCGAAGGCCGCGCGAATTTCCGCCGGGCAACCTCGCGACAAATCGAGCGTCGCCTTGGCCGCGCGCCGCGGGGCCGCCGGTGGCTTCGGGGTGTCGTTCTCCGCCGCGGTCGCCAAACCGGCGGCCACCGCCACGCCGGCCGCCGCCGTCGACGCCCGGAGAAAATCACGGCGCGACCCGACGGCTTCGCTTGCGGTTCCCCGAACAGGTTGACTTGGCTGCTGCATGATCCGCTCCCTAGGGTTGTGGTTGAGTCGCCGTCAGCCGAAGCGCCTGCCGCCTGGGCCATGATAACTCACGCGGACCACGCGGGCAAAGCCCTTTTGCGGGTGGCGTTCCCCGTTCCCGGCTGAAAAAGGGGAGTTTTCCCCTCAAAAGCGTTGACATGGGCAACGGGTTGGCTAGGATAAGTGGGTGTCGTCGAGAATCGTCGTCGTCTCGATTCACGCGGCATCCGCGGGGCGCGCCGCCGCTGTCCTTCCTCACTGGCGCCAGCAAAGGGAGCATTGCCATGAACCGATTGTCCGGGACGATTGCAGTCGTGGCTGTCTTGACGGTTGGTCTGATCCTGGCGGCGTCGGCCGGGGCCGCCCCGATTTACACCTGTGGATTCGAGCCAAGCGAGGGTTTCGCCCCGGGCAACTTGAACGGGCAGGGAGGATGGTTCGGCCCGGTCGCGTCGCCCACGGTGGTCGAAGCGGGCCAAGCGTATGACGGCGTCCAGGCCGTGCAAGCCACCGCGAACGGCTCGTACCGGGAAGGCTATGTCTCTTGGAAGATGGGCACTCCGGCCGTCGCCACGAGCGAACCGGAGGTCATCGTCAGCCAGCGCATCATGATCACGCACGTCAACGAGGCCGACTGGCTGCTGGTGCTGTGGGACGAGACCAAGAACTCCGTCCTCGTGTGGTTCACCTACGAGGGCAACATCCTGGTCGGGGCCGGAGAAAGCGGGCGCGACACCGGCGCCAATTGGGAGGCGGGATTGTGGTACAATGTGAAGTTCGCGCTCGATTACTCCAGCGCAACCTTCGACGTTTACGTCGATGAGAACCTGATCGCCGAGAACGAGGCCATGACTGCCGCCAGCAGCCTAGCCCAACTGGACGTCTTTTGCGATGAATACATCTCGTCCGAGCCGGCGAGCCTGTACTACGACAGCCTCGTCGTTTCCCTGCCGCCCGGGTTGGGCGACGCGAATGACGATGGCGTGGTGGACGACGCGGACGCCTCGATTCTCGGGGCCCACTGGCATCAAACGTCCGGCGCCAACTGGGAAGACGGCGACTTCAACAACGACCACGCCGTCGACGACAAGGACGCGGCGATCCTCGCCATGCATTGGACCTTCGACCCCGGCGAGGGAAACGGCACAGTGCCGGAGCCGTCCGCGCCCGTTCTCCTGCTCGGCGCCGCCACGGCATGGCTCGCCCGACCGCGCCGCCGTTGCCATAGGGCGGGTTGAACCTCGGCGGTCGTCGGGCTCGATGTGGCCCAGCCGCCCTCGGCTGCACAGAATCGTCCAACACAGCCGAGGGCGGCTGAGCCACACATCCCCGCTACACATCCGTGCCACGCATCCGATTCAGTTTGCCTGGGCGACGTGCATCAACTGGATGTAATCCAGGGTGACGGCCAGCGCTTCGTTCAGATAGTAGTCGCGCTCGATGGCCTTGTGGTTGCGGCTGTTGAGTTCCTCGAGTTTCTTCTGCTCTTCCTTGTCGGCGTTGAGTTCCGCTCGCTCCTCGAGAAACTTCTTCTCGTTGAGCGTGACGACCTTTCGCTGTTTCTGCTCCTCGTAGCGTTGGATGTTCCGGGCGACTTTCTTGAAGTCCTCGGAGTCCTGACAGCGCTGGGCGGAGAGATCCTTCAGGCGGTCGCAGATCGGCTTGCTCACCAGCCCGAGGCGATGGAACGCCGCGGAGTCCACCTTGTCGAACGCGACCGGATAGTCGAGGTCGGACTCGCCGACGTCCAGGTGCGTGGTGAGGCTCGGCAACTCGACGTCGGCCAGAACGCCGCGATTTTGCGTGCTATCGCCGTTGGGACGATAAAACTGCTGCATCGTGATCTTCAACGCGCCGAGCTGGCCGGAGCCGAACAACTGCCGCGCCAGGTTCATCAGGCTCTGCACGGTGCCCTTGCCGTGCGTGGCATGATCGCCGACGATCAGCCCGCGACCGTAGTCCTGGATCGCCCCGGCGAGGATCTCGCTGGCGCTGGCGCTGAACTTGCTGGTCAGGACGACCAACGGGCCGCTCCAGGCGGTGCCGGGCTCGGTGTCGGGATAGGCGCTGATCTTGCCGTCCGGCCCCTTGACCTGGACGACCGGCCCCTCGTCGATGAACAGGCCCGTCAAGTTGATCGCCTCGGTCAGCGACCCGCCGCCGTTGCGCCGCAGGTCGAGAATCACGGCGTCGACCCCCTCGGCGGTGAATTTCTCCAGTAGCCGGCGGACGTCGCGGGTGGTGCTCTTGAACTCGGTCAGGCCGCGCCGGGCGCCCTCCATGTCCATGTAGAAGCTGGGCAGCGCGATCACGCCGAGCTTGTACGGCTTGCCGTCGGACTTCCGTCCCACCTCGAACACCTCCCCTTGCGCCTCCTCGTCCTTCAACTCGATCTTTGCCCGGGTGATGTTGATGATCTTCTGCTTCGCGCTCTCCGCGTCGACCACTTGGAGGCGGACGACGGTACCGGCCTGGCCGCGTATCAGCTTGACCACGTCGTCGAGTTTCATGTCGACCACGTCGACGATTTCGCCCTCGGCGCCTTCGCCCGCGCCGACGATCTTGTCCTTGTCCTTCAACCGGCCGTCCTTGTCGGCGGCGCCGCCGGGCACGACGCGGCGAACGATGGTCGCGCCGTCCTCGGACTGCAACTCCGCCCCGATGCCCTCAAGCTCCAGACGCATCGCAATCTCGAAGTTTTCGTACGTGCCGGGCGACATGTAGCTGGTGTGCGGGTCGTAGGCGGTGGTCAACGACGTGAGGTACATCTCCAACAGGTCCTCGCTGTCGGTTTGGTGCATCCGTTTGGCGAAGCTGTGGTATCGGCGACCGAGCTTCTCGACCGCCTTATCGCCCTCGAGCACCTCCTCCTCCGTCTTGAGCGCGAGCAAGTCGTACTTGATCCGCATGCGCCAGCGGTCCCAGGCCTCCTCCGGAGTCTTGGGATACTGCGCGGCGTCGCGGTCGATCACCATCTCTTCGTCGACCGTGAAGTCGTGCTTCATGGCCAACGCTTTCTCAACCGACGCCATGCGCTCGTCCACCCGCTTCAGGAAGACCTGAAAGACCTTGTAGCCGAAGCTGATGTCGCCCGCGCGGGCCATGTCGTCCAACAGCTTGGACGACTTGTTGAACTCGTCGATGTCCGACTGGTAGAAATAGACCTTCATCGGGTCGAGCATCTTCAGGAACGACTTCAGGCAGCGCTCGGAAATCTCGTCGTCCAGCGGATGCTTCGAGAGGTGTTGCTGCTTCAACAGAAGGGTGACGGTCCTCGTGACGTTGCGATCCATCGGCGTGGGGCCCACCGGATCCGCCCAGGACGCCGAACCCAAACTCCACGCCACCAACGCCAGCAGACCCAGGAAACCGGCCCATCGTGGCCGGGTCGAAGCGGTCGGACGAATCATGCAACACCTCTTGTCCTGTCGTTTTGGAACAGCGGAAACCCTGATTAAAGCCACAAAACCCGTGAATGAACTCGGCTCTTCCAGCCCTAACCGTTAAACTTGACCAAATACTATCCTTCTACCTCTTGCGGAGCAAGGCCGATGCGGCAGATCCAGGGGGGATGAGCCGAGTCAGAAGGAGCCCTGCCCCGGAACCAGCGATCCGGCGACGACGATTCCTCCATTATACCATCACTCGATACGCGGCCCGCTATTGCGCGGTTCGCCGGTAGGCCAGGTCGTGACCCGGCAGCCAACCTCTGTCCCTTGTCGTGGACGGCAGCGTCGGCACGAGCCACTACCCATAGCCCATGGGGGGGGGGGGTGAATAAACGCCGCAGCGAACGCTCGGGCGATTTGGCGTCAACTTGAACGTCATCCGTGCCGATTAAGGATACTGGGCAGACTTTGCCGATTGCGCCGAGTGTACCGACACCCTAGTCGCCCGGAGGTGTCTCGAATATGTCCGAACCCGATCCGAACCGCGCGACGGCCGAATCCTCCTCGACCGACGAAGAGCCGGTGGTCGAGACCCGGATCGACCCGCCGCACGCGGTGGCGGCCAGACCGTCATGCCGCGAGTCGCAGCCGGCCAGGGTCTCCGCCGCGGCTGTGTCGGGCGAGTTGGCGGCCGAGGGCGTCGCCACGGCACAACAGCTCCGGGCGCAGGCCGCGCAACTGGCGGATCATTTGCGCGCGCGGCAGCGAGACCTGGACCATCGCGAGGCCCAACTGAACACCCGGGCCGCCCAACTGGACAGTGACGCCCGAGGTTCCCGGCTGTGGCTTGCCGAACGGCAGGCCGAGCTGGACGAGCGACACGCGGAGTTCGCCCGGCAGGAGGCGGAAATCCAGCGATGTCTGGCGCGATTGGCCGCCGCCGAGAACGCGGCCGAGCGTCGTCGTCGGCAGGCTGACGACCCTCGCGAGTCGGCTGAAGCGATTTGCCGTCGGCAACAAGAGGGTCGCGAGGCGGGACTCCAACTGGACGAGGCGCGTCGCGAGGCCGACCGGCTGCGCGAGAAACTCCTCGAGGACCGCCGCGAACTGGATCGCCGCGCCCGCGACCAAGAGCAGCGGCTCGCCGCCGAGCACCGCCGCGAGCAGGCCGAGTTGGCCGAGCGGCGCGCGGCGTTGGCCCGGCGGGCCGAACAGGTCGATCAAGGCCGGGTGGCCTTGGAGCAACTTCGGGCGGAACTGCTGCGGACGCACCGCGCGACGTTGGAGATCCGCCTTGCCACCGAGGAACTCTGGATGCAATTGGCCGGCGCGGCGCCGCCGGCCGCCCTGACGCGGTCGCTTGGGCAGATCCGCGCCCGGCTTGCCGACGATTATCGGCTGGCCAACACGGAGTTGGCCGAGCGGAAGCAGGAACTCGCGGCGCTGCGATTGGAGCTCTGCCGTCAGCACGAGAGCTTGGCCGACGAGAAGCGCCGGCTGGAGCAATGGGCCGTCCGGCGCGAGCAGGAAGTTCAGTCGCAAGCCTCCCGGCTGGTCGCGCGGGAACAGGAACTCGATCGCCAGGAGTCGGAGTTGCGACGGCAAGCCGAACAGTGGCAGGTCGACCGGCTCGGTTTCCAGCAGGAGATTCGCCGCCTACGCTTGGAGAGGCAAACGGCCTCCGAAGTCGGGCAAATGAAGTAGGGTCGACGGGCTATTGGCCGGACTCGCTCCGCTCGGCCCGCCCTACCGACGATTTCTCGGGGTGCTCCTTGGCCAGGCGAAGGGCTTCTTCGGCCAGCTTCTTGCCGGCCTCGATTTCCTCCCGCGTGAACATCGGCGTGACGGGAACCAGGGAACTCGTCTTCATGTCGCGCAGTTCCTCCCACGTCTTCGCGTTGTTCAGATGCCAGGCCGCCACCTGCGCCGCCTGCTGAGTGACGTCGGACCGGGCCATCAGACAGCACAGTTCCAGCACACCCGGCTTGTCGGTGACCTCCTCGATCGGCTTGATCTGGTAGGGGATCTTCGCCTTGGGTTCCGGCTTGCCGTACTCAAGACAAATGGTGGCGAGCTTGAGTTCGCCGACCTTCTCGGGCGAGACGCTAAACAGCGGGCCGTTGCCGCGCGGATTGAACATCGGCCCCTGGTTGCCCGGGTTCATCCGCGGATTCATCTGCGGGTTCGTGAACGGGCCGCCGATCGGCTGCGGCTTCTGGCCGTCTTGGGGCGGCTGCTGGCCGTCCATCGGGTTCGGCGGAACGAACTGCGCCAGGACGGGCACGCCGGCAAACGCCGCCGGGAATTGCACGTTCAGCGGCCGATCCGTCTTGTTCTCCACCAGCACGCGACAATGCTTCGAGTCCCTCGGGATCAGCCGCGCCTCGATCTTTCCGCCTTCGATGGCGGCGAACAACTCGACGGTCTCGAACTTGGGGTCGGGTTTCCCAAGCCGGGCGACCCCCTCGGCTCCTTGCGCGGCGGTCAAGACCCCTGGAGCCAATGCCACCGCCAACCACCAGCGACTCAGACAGTTCCCAAGCATGACTGGTACCTCCCGTTCCGGTTGTTGTGTTGCCAAGACACGACGGGGCCCAAGCCCCACCATCATGCAGGGTAGCAGTTTGCGCCGAAAGAGCAAGCAGTCGGCAAGAAAACAGTCCGCGTGCTTCAGCCAAAGCCGAGCCGCGACCGTGAGGGAGTGGGGTGAGAAAGTCGCCCGTCAGGTCGCTTCCTTACGGGCGCGGCTCGGTTTGACTTGGCGACGGGCGCGTAGGCCGGTTGAAACCCGGTCTACTGTTGGCTCAGCGAGTCGCTTTTGCCGGGCGAGGTGGTTTCACGCTGTTTCGCCTGGTTCACGGCGGTCGCGGTGATCTGGACGGCGGCTCGAAGCTCTTGGGGGCTGAAGTAGGGACGGCTGGCGCCGTTGGCGTATCGCACGCGTTTGGCGGTCAACTCTTCCCAACTCATGCCGTTGTTCAGATGCCACGCGGCCGCCTGCGCGGCGCGTTGGTCGAGCTGTCCGGTTCCGAGCATCCGGCACAACTCGCGGACATCGGCCTTGGTGGTCAACGTCTCGATCGGCTTGATGACGTAGGGGATCTTGGGCTTCGGCTCGTCCTTGCCATGTTCGAGGCAGACGGCGGTGGCCGTCAAGTCGCCGACTTTCTCCGGCGCGACGTTGAACATCCCGCCGCCGCCCATGCCGCCGCCGCCCATGCCACCCATGCCGCCCATGCCACCGCCCATGCCTTGGCTTCCTCCACCGCCCATGCCGCCGCCGCCACGGTTGCCGCCCATGCCGCCGCCAGCCATGCCGCCCATGCCGCCCATGCCGCCACCGCCGAACTGCGCCAGGACGGGCACGGCGGCGAACGTCTCGGGCAACTTGACGTTCAGCGGCTTGTCCGTCTTGTTCGTGATCAAGACGCGACACTCCGTCGAATCCTTGGGAATCACCTTGACCTCGATGTCCCCGGTATCCATGGCCTGGAACATCTCGACCGACCGGTCCGACGGATTGTATTCGCCGGGCTTGAGCTTCTTCTGCCGCGGGGCGGCCGTGGCAAGGGTCGGTAGCACCATCGCGACCACGGCCCATGCCAGCCACGACCCACGCGGAATTCCATGAATACGCGACATCATCCAAACCCTCCCAAGCGGTTCTCTGTTTCGACTATCCCTTTGCAACGCGGAAGGGGACAGGTCCCTTTTTCGGCCGACGTCTTCTGGACAAAACACGTCTCGTCGCCGAAAAAGGGACCGGTCCCCAGCCAGACGCGAGAATACCCTTTGTGTGGCGATACGGCACCTGAGTATCCCTTTAGGGTAATCCATCCGGCGGGGAAATCCAAGCAAAAAAACAGGACTTTCGGCACCGTCGCCGTAGAACCGGCCAGTCTCATTCGGTGGTACATGACCACCCGCCATGGTAGTCGGCGAAAGAGCGACCTTCGGGGGATCGGGATCGGGTTAATCCGCCTTTGCGGCGTCTGGCGAGCGATCTTGCGGGGTGATTGCGCGCCGCTGCCCCCCCACGGCAGCCGCCCGCGTGCTACGGTTGACAGCCGGAAGAGCGATTCGGTAAACTCTACAATTTTGTGAATCGCCGGTTCGAGGCTCCCTGTGAGCGTCACGGGCGCGATCCCCGGCCAAGCTGGGTGAAGTCGAACCGGAGCGTTTCGTAGCGGCGGAGTTTTTTGCACCCGAACTGTCGGATGACAGTGCGTCCCCACTTTTTTCCCAGGAGTCTTCCCCATGGTGCGAATCAGCGACTCCGGCAAGCCAGGCCGGAAACCCCGTAGCCGGCTCACAAACCGTCTCTATGTGGCTTGGTTGGCGTTTTTGGCTGTCGGTTTGTTGGCGGCGGTCGGTTGGATGAGCGTGCAGGAGCCGGCCGAAGCTGCCGGGGACGCGGCGGTATCCAACGGCGTCATGATCGGCGGCGTTCTGCTTTTTGAACCGCTCTTCGGGGAGAAGTTTAGCATCTACGAGAAGATCGCCCTGGTGGCGAACGTCGTCATTGCCTTGGGTGGATTGGCCTACGCGATGATGCTCGTCGGTCAGGTGATGCGAGCCCCGCAAGGCACCAAAAAGATGCAGGAGATCGCCCAGGCCATCCGCGAGGGCGCCAACGCCTACCTGTATCGCCAGTTCCGCGTCGTGTTCGTCTTGATCGTGGCGATCACGGCCCTCCTGTTCTACGGCGCCAAGGCGTCCGATCTGCCCGAGGCGTTCTGTTACGGACGCGCCATTGCCTTCTTCGTCGGGGCGTTCTTCTCGGCGACGGTGGGCTTTGTCGGTATGCGGCTGGCCACGGTGGGCAACCTCCGCGTTGCCGCGGCCGCCAAGACCAGCTTCGGCCGGGCGCTCCAATTGGGCTACCGCACCGGCACGATCACCGGCATGTTGACCGATGGGCTCGGCCTCTTGGGCGGCACGATCATCTTCTTGACCTTCGGCGAAATGGCCTATGAAGCCTTGCTCGGCTTCGGCTTCGGCGGCACGCTGTTGGCCTTGTTCATGCGGGTTGGCGGCGGTATCTACACCAAGGCCGCCGACGTCGGCGCCGACCTGGTCGGCAAGGTCGAGGCCGGTATACCCGAAGACGATCCGCGAAACGCCGCCACGATCGCCGACAACGTGGGCGACAACGTCGGCGACTGCGCCGGAATGGCCGCCGACATCTTCGAGAGCTACGAAGTCACCATCGTCGCCGCGATGATCCTCGGCATCGCCAGCTTCGGCCACAAGGGCGTGATCTTCCCGCTGCTGGTCCGCGCCATCGGCGTGGTGGCCAGCATCATCAGCACCTACAGCGTCCGGGCGGGCGATAAGGGCAGCGTCGCCGGAGCCATGAAGAGCGTCAACCGCGGCTTCGTCATCGGCTCCTGCCTGAGCATTGCGGGCTTCATCCTCTTGGGCCTCGGTTACCTGAATTTCCAGACGACGGTGATGCAAAACGGCGTCGAGGTTGCCTACACCCAAGCCTATCCGCAAGCCATCGCCGGTTTCCCCAGAGCCACGGCGGACAACATCACCGCGGGGCTTCCCACGTGGGCGAACTTCGGCATTGTCGGGCTCGACATGCGGGCGGCGTGGACCTGCTTGATCGGCATCATCCTCGCCGTGGCGCTGAACAAATGCACCGAGTACTACACGGGCACCGAGTACAAGCCGGTCAAGGGCCTGGCCAAAGCGTGCGAAACGGGCCATGCCACCAACATCATCCAGGGTCTGGCCGTCGGCTATGAGAGCACCGTGGCCGCCGTCTTGATCATCGCCGCGGCGATCATGGCCAGCGCGTTGATCTACGCCGGCACGAATCCGACGTTTGTCGCCTTCGGCGTCGCCATGTGCGGCATCGGCATGTTGACCCTCACCGGAAACACCATTTCGATGGACGTGTTCGGGCCGGTGGCCGACAACGCCAACGGCATCGGCGAGATGGGCTACGACCGCAAGGAAATGGGCGAGGCGAAGTACAAGGAAGCCCGGCAAATCCTCGCCGACCTCGACGCCGTCGGCAATACGACCAAGGCCATTACCAAGGGCATTGCCATTGGTTCGGCCGTGATCGCCGCCGTATCGCTGTTCAACAGCTACATTGTTTCGGTCGGATCGGGCGGCAAGGGCGAGATGGGACAAATTACCGACACCGTCTACAAGATGGTCGCGTCGATGCTGACCATCTCCGATCCGACGCTCTTCATCGGCATGTTGATCGGCGGGGCCGTGCCCTTCCTGTTCAGCTCGATGACCATCCGCGCCGTGGGCCGGGCCGCCTTCCTCATCGTCAAGGAATGCCGCATTCAGTTCCGCGACAAGGAGATTTGGGCCGGCACGAAGAAGCCCGACTACGGGCGCGTCGTCAACATCTGCACCGGCGAAGCCCAGAAAGAGTTGATCGGCCCGGCCCTCTTGGCCATGCTCGTGCCGATTCTGGTCGGTTACGGCCTCGGCGTGGTCGCCCTGGCCGGTTTCCTTGGCGGCATGATCGTCGTCGGCCAGTTGCTGGCGGTCTTCATGGCCAATGCCGGCGGCGCTTGGGACAACGCCAAGAAGATGATCGAGGACGAACCCAAAACGGAAACGACCGGCAAGGGCAGCGAGAAGCATCGGGCCGCGGTGACGGGCGACACCGTGGGCGATCCGCTCAAGGACACCGCCGGTCCCGCCATCAACCCGCTGATCAAGGTCATGAACATGGTCAGCCTGTTGATCATCGGCCTCATCCTGCCCTACGACACCAAGGTCGTCGATGCCTTGAAGGGCAAGAACGTTAACATCACCGGCAAGCCGCTCGACCAGACGTATTGGATCGTGATCGGCATCGCCGTCGTGGGGCTCGTCTGGGCGGTCTGGCAGTCGAAACGGGAAGGCAAACACGGCACCGACTAGCGTGCCGGCTGGTCCTGCCCGGACAAACCCGGTCGCGGATAATCAAAGAGCCCATGGGCTTCGGCCCGTGGGCTCTTTTCGTGCCGACCGGCCTGCAAGGGTGGCACGTCCCTGAGCGCAGCGAAGGGCGTGGCAGACGTGCAAACCACGCCCTTCGCTGCGCTCAGGGCCGTGCCACCCAAACCCTAACCCAACTCGTCCAGCGCCGCGAGGACACGCCGATCGTGGTCGTCCACCTGGACGTTCTTCCAGACTTTGCGGACGGTGCCCTCGGCGTCGATCAGGTACGTCGAACGCTGGATGCCCATCGACGTCTTGCCAAAGCGGGTCTTTTCGCGCCACGCGCCGTACCGCTCGGCCACCTCGTGCTCCGGGTCGGCCAGCAGGGGGAAGTTCAGAGCGAACTTGTCGCGGAATCGGACGTGGCTGTCGACCGTGTCCGGGCTGACGCCAAGGAGCGTCGCCCCCAATCGGGCCAAGTCGTCCTTGCGGTCGCGGAACGAACACGCCTCCTTCGTACAGCCGGGCGTGTCGTCCTTGGGATAGAAATACAGCACCACGGGCGATCCCCGCAGCACGCTCAGCGTCACCGGGTTGCCGTCGGTGTCGGCGAGCGTGAATCCGGGGGCCTTCTGGCCGGGTTCGATCCAGTCGCTCATGCGCAACCTCCGTCGAGGGGGTGTGATTTGTCCAAGCGTGGAATTATACGCACCCGGGGGGAAGAAGCCCAAGAAACCCGGCCGGCACACTTCCTCCCCAACCCCCGCCGGGTACAATGGGAGGGCAATGTAGGAGGCGACTCTTTCGCCGACTGCCAGCAACCCAGGGATCCGTCGGCAACGGAGTCACCTCCTACAAACACCAGAAACGTCTCCAGTAAGAAGTCCCCCCAAGAGGGTTAATGTGGAAGAGATAAACGCCCGGCCTCGGTCGCCCGCGGTGGAAAGCGGCAATCGGGCTCTCGAGCGGGCCATGGTCGCCGCCCGGACCGCGGAAGCCAACCGGGGTCGGGATATCGCCGTTCTGGACATGCGGGCGATCACGCCCATGTTCGACTACTTCGTTCTGGCCACCGGCTCGAGTCGGCGGCAGTTGCACGCGATGAGCGAGGAGATCGACCACGCCTTGGAAGAGGGGCTGGGTGACAAGCGGCTGGGCATCGAAGGCTACATCGAAAGCCGCTGGATCCTCCTGGACTACGGCGACATCGTCATCCACCTCTTCGAGCCGGAAACTCGCGAGTACTACGCCCTGGAGGAACTCTGGGCCCACGCCAAACGCGTGCCGTTCGAGCCGAAGCCGGTATGAGCATTCTCTCGGAACTCAAAGACCGTCTCCGTGGCCCCTTGGCCAAACTGGACAAACAGCCGGAACCGCTGTTGGAGATGGTCCGCCGGAGCCAGGACTCGAAGTTCGGCGACTACCAGGCGAATTTCGCCATGCCCTTGGGCAAGCGGCTCGGTCGGTCGCCGCGCGAAATCGCCCTCGATGTTGTCACGCAACTCGACCTCAAGGATTCTTGCGAGGTGGTGAAGGTCGACGGGCCGGGCTTCATCAACCTCACGCTCAAGGACGAGTGGCTTGCCGAGCGACTGTCCGCCGCCGTGACTGATCCGCGGCTTGGCGTCCCCAGTGTCGAGACGCCCAGGACGCACGTGGTCGACTATTCCGCTCCCAATGTGGCGAAGCCGATGCACGTCGGGCACATCCGCTCGACGGTGATCGGCGACGCTTTGTGCCGGATGCTTCGATTTCTCGGCCATGCGGTCACGAGCGACAACCACATCGGCGACTGGGGCACCCAGTTCGGGATGATTCTCCACGGCTACCGCAATTTCCGCGACGACGCGGCCTACCAGAAGGCCCCCGTCGAGGAACTCGCCCGGCTGTACCGGCTGGTCCGCCGGTTGATGGACTACCACGACGGCAAGGCCCGACTGCCCGGGCTCCGCGAGAAGCTGCGTCAGCAAGAGGATGCCCTGGCGGTCGAGCGTGCCGCGGCGGGCGACAATCTCCCTCTCCCCGTTGGGGAGAGGGCCGGGGTGAGGGGGCCTTCTTCCGCCGCTCCCAAGAAAGCCGCCAAGAACCTCCGCCGCGCCGAAGGCGATCTTGCCCAGACGCGCGACGAGATCGAATCGCTCGAAGCCTCGCTTGCGGCCGTGGATGCCGATCCACAGTTTTCCACGCTGGCGGCCGACCATGCCGACGTCGGCGCCGCCGTGTTGGCCGAGACGGCGAAGCTTCACGCGGGCGACGAAGACAGCCGGCGGCTGTGGCGCGAGTTTTCGCCCCACTGTCGCGACGAGATCCAGCGGGTCTACGCCCGGCTCAACGTCACGTTCGACCACACGCTCGGCGAGAGCTTCTATCAGGATCGACTCGCCGCCACGGTCCAGGACCTGATCGACCGCGGCATCGCCCAGGAAAGCCAAGGGGCGGTCTGCGTCTTCCTCGAAGGGCAGCCGGCCCCCATGCTCGTCCGCAAGCAGGACGGCGCGTTCCTCTACGCCACGACCGACCTGGCCACGATCGAGTACCGGCTCGAAACGTGGCGCCCCGACGCAATTCTCTACGTGGTCGATCATCGCCAGAGCATGCACTTCGAGCATCTGTTCGCCACGGTGCGGCGGATGGGCATCACGGACGTCGAACTCCAGCACGTCAGCTTCGGCACCGTGCTGGGTAGCGACGGGCGACCGTTTCGGACCCGATCGGGCGATACCGTCGGCCTGGAGGGGCTTTTGGACGAGGCGGTCTGCCGCGCGGGCAGGATCGTCGCCGACAACGACGACGCCAAGCCCGGCGGCCCCGAGCTTTCCCCCGACGAGCGCGTGCGAATCGCCGAACGAGTCGGCATCGCCGCGCTGAAGTACGCCGATCTCTCGCAGAATCGCACGAGCGACTACGTTTTCAGCTACGACAAGATGCTGGCGATGAACGGCAACACGGCGACGTACATGCAATACGCCTACGCCCGGGTGAGAAGCATCTTTGCCAAAGGCAACGTCGACGTCGAAGCCCTGCGAGCGTCGGGCGCGGCGATCCTGTTGGGCACGCCGGCGGAACGGGCGTTGGGGCTCGAGGTGCTGCGGTTCGGCGAAGCGCTCGATCTGGCCCTGTTGGACTATCGCCCGAACCAGTTGACCGCCTATCTCTTCGAGTTGGCCGGCTGCTACTCGACGTTCTTCGAGAACTGCCCCGTGCTCAAAGCCGAGACCGACGCGCTGCGCACAAGCCGTCTCTTGCTGTGCGATCTGACCGCCCGGGTGCTCCACAAGGGCCTGGAGATCTTGGGCATCGAGGTGGTCGAGAAGATGTAGCGACTGCTCTTGTGTGGTTTTGGCGGATGGGATAGCATGGGGCGACTCGGATTCCCATCCCACTCGGGTGGGGGAATCTGGCGTGCGGACCTGGTCGGGGAACGACTCGTCACGGAAAGGATTCCGATCTGATGCAAGCCACACTCGCGGAGCTTGCGGTGTTGGTCGACGGCCGTCTGGTGGGGGACGGTAACCTGGTAATCCAGGGGGCCGTTCCACTGTGCAATGCCCGGCCCGGCCAGATCACGCTGCTGGACGGCTGCGTTGACCGTCTGGCGCGACTGGACCCGACCCGGATTTCGGCGGTCTTGATCTCCCAGTCCGCCGTGCCGGGTGGGATTCCGGCGATTGTGGTCGACGAGGTCCACGCGGCGTTTGCGGCGATCATCCGGTACTTCGACCCGCCGCGGAGCCAACGCCGCACCGGGGTCAGCCCGCTGGCCGTCGTCAGCCCCACCGCGATCTTGGCCGACGACGTCGACGTCCAACCCCTCGCGACCGTGGGCGACGACGTCCGGATCGGCTCGGGCACGACGATTCACTCGGGCGTGCGGATCATGGCCGGCTCCGTGATCGGCCGCGACGCGACGGTCTTTCCCAACGCCGTGCTCTACGAAAACACGGTGGTCGGCGACCGGTGCATCCTTCACGCCGGCGCGGTCCTCGGAGCGTACGGCTTCGGCTACTCGCTGGTCGACGGGCGGCACGTCCTTTCGGCCCAGTTGGGCAACGTCATCCTCGGCGACGACGTCGAGATCGGCGCCGGCACGACGATCGACCGGGGGACCTACGGGCCGACGAGCATCGGCGAGGGCACCAAGATCGACGACCTCGTGATGATCGCCCACAACTGCCGCATCGGAAAACACAACATGCTCTGCTCCCAGGTCGGCATCGCCGGCAGCACGACCACTGGCGACTACGTCGTCATGGCCGGCCAGGTGGGAGTGCGCGACCACGTTCACATCGGCAATCGGGCGGTGCTGGGGGCCATGGCGGGCGTGATTAACAACGTGCCCGACGGGTGCGTCATGATCGGCGTCCCCGCCACGCCCGAGCGAGAACAAAAAGTCAAACAAGCCGCCTTCGCCAAGCTGCCCGAAATGCGCCGCGAATTCAAGAAACTCCGCGCGGCCGTCGAGCAGCTTAGCCGGCAGTTGGGCGAAGCCCCGCCGCAGGATACTCGGAAGGACTGCCCGCCTGGCCGCCGGGCGGTGGCGTAAGAAGTGGTCAGTGGTTAGGATTGGCGCGGAAACGAGTGTCGCCTTTCGCTCCGCGAAAGTAGCGATTTCGCCTCTCGTTCAACGAACCAACGCTACTTTCGCGGAGCGAAAGGCGACAATGGAGTGACGTTGCGTGAATGCGGGGGCTGACAGAACGACGCGCATCGACGCCGGTCATGGACGGCCGCCGCGGAGGGTGGGCATTCTGGCCGGCTGGGGACGCTATCCGTTTGTGATCGCCGAAAGCCTCCGCCGCCAGGGCGTCGAGGTCTATTGCCTCGGCGTCAGCGGCCATGCCGAGCCGGGGCTCGAAGAAGTCTGCGATGCGTTCGGCTGGATCGGACTGTGCAAGATCGGCCGGGCGATCCGCTACTTCAAGCGGCACGGTGTCAGCGAAGTCACCATGGTCGGCAAGATCCACAAAGTCGTCCTCTACCAGCCGTGGCGCTGGCTCAAGCATCTGCCCGACCTCGCGACGATCCGCATCTTCCTCCCGCATTTTTTCACCCGGCGCAAGGACTGCCGCGACGACACCCTCTTGGGCGCGGTCGTCGAGGCGTTCGCCGCCGAGGGCATCCGCTTCGGCCCGGCCACCGACTACGCGCCGGGCCTCCTGGCCGAGGAAGGCCAACTGACCGAGCGCGGCCCTTCGGCCGCCCAGTGGCGCGACATCGAGTTCGGCTGGGAGATGGCCAAGCGGATGGGCCGGCTGGACATAGGCCAGAGCGTTTGTGTGAAGGACCAGGCCGTGATGGCCGTCGAGGCGGTCGAGGGCACGGACCTGTGCATTCTACGCGCCGGCACGCTCTGCGGGGCCGGCGGTTTCACCGTGGTCAAAGTGGCCAAGCCGCGGCAGGACATGCGGTTCGACGTGCCCACGGTCGGACTCCGCACGCTCGAAACCATGCTCGGCGCCGGGGGCAAGGTTCTGGCGATCGAGGCCGCCCGGACGATCCTGCTGCAACAGCCCGACGTGATCGAATTCGCGAACCGAAACAAGCTGATCCTCGTATCGTTGGTAAGGCCCGACGTGGTGCCTTCCCCGCGGCGCGAAACCGTGCAATCGGAGTCGCCGGTCGACCTCCCGCGGTCCCCGGCGATGGTTTCCCCATCGCAAGTCCCAGACACAAGGAGGTGACCCTTAATGTTGTCGGTCCCGGAGCATCCGTGCCGATCGAGGGAAAGGTAGAAGAAGACAGGGCGTGCCGGGCCATTCCCGCGGCCGCGTGGCGCGTCCTTCCCGCAAGTTTCCCCTCCCCATCTCTTTTCGCGCATCCCACCTAAAAACGCTTTGATCGGCACGGCTCCGGGCCATTTTCTTTTGGCGCTCTCGCGGGCACGCAAGCAGGTCGGGTTGAAACCCGGCGATCTACGCGACGGCTGTCCAACTTTTCGGAAACCTATGGAGTTGGAGTTCTCAAGTCGGGAGGGGGCGGGAACACCGGCAAAAGAGCCGGTCGCACCCCGCTTGTGGAGTAGTATTCTGGCGCCTACAATAGCGGAAGTGGAAATTGAATTAACGGATAAGCCGGGTGGTTCTGATCCCGGTGAAGGACGGAACGGCGGGAACCTCCGATGCCCACCATCTCCTACGAGCACATCGTCGCAGAGATGACGCGCCCGACTCTCGTTCTGGCGGGTCCTGGCGCGGGCAAGACGTATCTTCTCGGCGATCGAGTCAAGCGACTGCTCGATGCTGGGGTGGACCACGGCGCTATCACTCTGCTCACTTTCGCCAAGGATGCAAGCCAGAACATGCGGAACAAGTTGCTCGATCCCAAACACGGGTTCGGGCTAGAGTACAACCAACTCCCGCGTGTCTCGACTTTGCATTCGCTCGGCTTCGAAATTGTGAACGCCAAGCCGAAGGCCGTCGGCCTACGCAAGACGAACCTGCGCGTTCAGCCGGATTCCTTGGTAACGGCACTCCTGTTCAGAGATGCGGCGTTGAGCGCCGGGCTTGCCGAAGCGGATGGGGGCGCCGCCCGTTTGTGCAAGGCACGTGGTGACTGTAGGCAGAGCGAGAGCGAGAATAGGTGCTCCGTCTGCCATGCTTACAGGGACATCATGTCGAAGTGCAACTGCCTTGACTTCGACGACCAAGTGCTCTTCGCGTGCCAAATTCTCGAGGAAGACGCGGCGATTCTCGCGAAGTACAGAACCGAGTGTCGGCACTTGCTGGTTGATGAGTATCAGGACATCAACGCCGCTCAATTCAGGCTGATTGAGTTGCTAAGCCGGGAGACCCTCGACGGCCTTTTTGTTGTAGGGGATGACGCCCAAAGCATTTATGGTTTCCGAGGCGCTACGCCGGAGTTCATCCTCCGTTTCACAGACGACTTCCTAGTTCTACAACATCATTTTGCTATTGGAGGTTTTCGCGGTTTGAGGCATACAGGAGGGATGGTGAATCGAACTGGCCGGTTCGGCGTGTCATGGAAGTCTTTTGGAGGACTTTATCATGGATACGGTCGAACTGCGCG
>JAPLNP010000299.1 GCA_026401055.1 Planctomycetia bacterium | reverse complement strand
AATCGCATCGAACCCCGCGCAAAGAAACGCCGCAAGAAGAACTACCCCCTTCTCACGCAACGCCGCGCTGAAGCCCGAAAACGTTTCACGATAACCACTTGAAACCCAGGAAGTGCCATTAGGGCGATGCCCTGGGCTGGGTGAACGAGGCCCCTTCGGGGCGGATGCCCCACGTCAAAGCCATCGGTACGATTCCAGGGGCAGGCGGATTATGATGACCGAACTCGCCCTTGTCGCCGTTGGGTTCCTGCCGCTCACCGCCCAGTGGGCGGAGGCGTGCCGCGGCCTGTCGGGGAAAGCACTCTTCACGAGAAGATCGGCTCTTCCGAAAACCTCCGCCACGCCCTTCGCCCGAGGCTCAGGGTCGTGCCACCCGGTCCGGGCTCTCTCGATAGCAGACGACGGTTTGGCTCGGCGTGTTGGCGTTCAAGAGCAGGGGGCCGGTGTCGGCGGCGTCGATCACGCGGACGGCCTGGGCCCAGGCGGCTTCGTCCGGCAGCAGGTCGGCGAGGCGGTTGGGGGCTTGATCGAGGAACGCCATGTTCAGGCGATTGCCCTCGTGGCCGTGGAACAGGGCGAAATAGAGGATGTCGGCTTCGACCAGTTCGTTGAACAGGTGCGTTCCCAGTGAAACGTCCGGCACCAGGTGGTCGTGCATCATCACCAGCTCGCTCAGAACCGTCACCGCGCTGATCTCGTGGAACGTGATCGGCACGCCCAGCGACGGCATCGACGTTCCCCAGCGCCCCGGCCCGAGCAGCATGATGTTCTCGACGCCCGGCGAGGCGTCGTGGTGGACCAGGCGTCCGATAAGCCGGGCGATGGCGTAGCGGTCGCGCGGCGGCATCTGCCCGTAGACCGACGGGACCACGTAGATGACGCGGTGAACGTCGAGGACGCGACTATGGCCGATGATCGCGCCGTGGGCTTCCAGCACGAGGTCCTCCGCTGGGATCCGCTCGGGCGCCTCGGTGACGGCGCCCTCGCTTTGGACCTGCAACGGCCGGCACTGGACGAGGTTGATGAGATAGTCGCCGTCGGGCCGAAAATTCGTCGTGTATTCGACGTCCACCGGACCGCCGTACGCTTCCTCGAGCGTTCGGAGCATCGCGCGCATGTCGGCCACGAACTCCGTCTCGCCGAGCAGCTTGTCAAACGTCAATACCCATGGAAACCGCTCCGCCTCGCGCTCCGCCGTCGGGGGAAAGTGTTCGAGTCGCTCGTCGCGCGAGGCCACCAGCTCGATCGGCAGATGATCGCACCGCCCGACGACGTCCTCGAACTCCATCGCCACCAACTGATTCGCCTCGAGATCGAGCACGTCGACGCGGCGCTGGGCGTACTGGACCACGTCGTCGTAGTCGGCCGTCGGCCGCCGCTCGGGGGCGTTCAGGGCGACGACTCGCGGAAAATCGTCGTCCGTGCGGTCCACCGCCCGAGTGCCCAGCCCGAACACAAGCCGCAGCACGCCCGCGCGGGGGTCGATCTTGTTGCTCCAGACATAGGGGTTGTAGGAGAAGCCGACGCCGCCGAGGTCGGGGAAGAACAGGTGGTCGTGCATCGCGCCAGAAACGCGCTGCACCAACAGCGCCATCTGTTCATCCTGGGCGAGCATTCCGCGTCGGTGGCGATAGGTCAGCGCCTCCTCGCTCATGGTGCTGGCGTAGATCGTCCGCACGGCCGCCATGAAGTCCTGCAATCGCTGGGTGGGCGACCCCTGGCTGGCCAGAAACACGCTCGCGTACTTGCCCGCGAACGAATGGCCGAAACTGTCCTCGAGCAAGCTGCTGGAGCGGACGATGATCGGCGATTGGCCGAAGTAATCGAGCATCGCGCGGAACTGTTCGACAACGGCGTCGGGGAACTTGCCCACCACGGTCCGGCGCCGGGCGTAATCGGCTTCGTGGAGGAACTCCGGCGAATGGCGGTGTTTTTGGGACTCCCACCAGAGGCCGTTCTGCACCAGGAACGAGTAAAAGACGTCGGAACCGATGTAGAACGAGTCGTGGATTTCCAACCGATCTTGCCATCGCGGATCCGCCTGTTTCAGGACCGCCCGGCCGAGCAGCATTCCCACGGCCTTGCCCCCGATCAGGCCGGTGCCGATGACCCGGTTGCCGATCGCCATGACGTCTTCGAGGGTCAGATAGCGGCGCAGCAATTCGAGCATTCGCGGATCCCGCGTGACGACCGTCCGCAGCAGTTGGTCGAGGACCTGGTCGACCTCGTGCTCGGGCGTTGCCTCGGGGCTCCGGGGCCGCAGGGTCTCTTCGGCGCGGCGAAACGTGTCGTGCCAGATCCCCCGCCCCGCCCGGTGCGCCGCGGTCGGCAGGCAAGGAGCGACGCTGAGAATCTCGCCGGTGGTGGAGCTTTCGGCGACGGGCAGGAACTGCTCGCCTTGCCAGACGTGCAGCATGTACATGGTGGGGGAGTGCCGGTGTTGGACCTTGAGCGGGTGGAGGTAACGCTGGCCTTTGTGATGGTAGACGTCGAGGAAGACCTGCGTCGTGTCCATGATCGGGGCGACGGCTTCCGGGGCGTGGAACCGGCGCACCAGCGAGAAGTAGGCGATGGCGTCGACATCGTAGAGATAAGGGCACGTGAGCAGGAAGAAGTTGCCCAGCATCGTGTCGCTGCGCCACGCCGAGGCGAGATCGGAGAGACAATCGAAAACGTGCCAGGCCCCCCGGCCGGCCTCCCCGATCGCTTGATGCACCTCGGCGATGAACGCCTCGAACCCGTCCGCCGGATTGAGCCGATGGATCTCGACGCCCGGCTGATCCGCGACCAACGGGGGGTGTTCGGCGAAGCGGAAGTACGTCAGGCGTCGCCCCAGCCGGCGAGCACTTTCGCAATAAGGCCCGATGAACGCGGCGTAGTCGTCGATCGAATCGATTTGCCAGACGATATTGTCGCCGGGAATCACTCCCCGCAGGACTCGGTCCAACCCGGGAAGCCCCGTGCTCAATTGCGCGTTGACTTGAACCATGTCGCTCCGTCGCCTCCCATGTAGGACCGGACTTGGAGTTGTCCGTGCCGCGAGGGGGACAGTCCCCTCAAGCACCAACATACCCGAATCCGCCGCGCGATACAGCCACCCAGGCGCCGCGCGCGGTTGGCTGGCGGTGAACGGCAAACCTTATATTAGCAATGCTCATACTAAGTATTAGGTAAAATGGGCTATCGCAATAGTTCCGCGACGGGTACAATACGTGATTGGGCCGATCCTCCGCGCGATCGGCAGTAAGGGGCGGGGTGCCCGAGGCGGCTTGTCCGCCGCGGTCCGTTCAAGGGAAGGCGGACTCTCGGCGCCCACCCGCGCGACTTCACCCTGGAATCCCGTGCAGTCACCTTTTCGGAAGGAAAATCATGTCTGGGAAATCTGTTGAGGCCAAAGGCGGCGGTTACTCCAACAGCGTCGATGCGTTCATGCAGCGCGTCGTGACCGCGAATCCGGGCCAGATCGAATTTCATCAGGCGGTCAAGGAGGTCGTCGAATCGGTGATGCCGGTCGTCGACGCCACGCCCGCCTATCGCAAAGCCAAGATCCTCGAACGGCTCGTCGAGCCCGAGCGCGTCATCCTGTTCCGCGTCCCCTGGGTTGACGATCAAGGCGAGATCCAGATCAACCGCGGCTTCCGCGTCCAGATGAACAGCGCGATCGGCCCCTACAAGGGCGGACTCCGCTTTCATCCCACGGTGAACCTCGGCGTCTTGAAGTTTCTCGCCTTCGAGCAGGTCTTCAAGAACAGCCTGACGACGTTGTCCATGGGCGGCGCCAAGGGCGGCTCCGACTTCGATCCCAAGGGCAAGAGCGACAACGAAGTCATGCGGTTCTGCCAGTCGTTCATGTCCGAGTTGTACCGCCACATCGGGTTCGACACCGACGTCCCCGCCGGCGACATCGGCGTCGGCGGACGCGAGATCGGCTTCCTGTTCGGACAGTACAAGCGTCTGGACAACCGGTTCAGCGCCGTGCTGACCGGCAAGGGAATGAGTTGGGGTGGTTCGCTCATTCGGCCCGAGGCCACCGGCTACGGCGCCGTCTATTTCGCCCAGGAGATGCTCGCCACGCGCGATGAGGCAATCGCCGGAAAGACCGCCGTCGTTTCCGGCTCGGGCAACGTCGCCCAATACACCGTCGAGAAGCTCAACGACCTCGGCGCCAAGGTCGTCACCCTGTCCGATTCCAACGGCACGATCTTCGATCCCAACGGGATCAACGCCGAGAAGCTCGCCTGGGTCAGCCAGCTCAAGAACGTCCGGCGCGGACGGATCAGCGAGTACGCCGACCAGTACAAGTCGGCGAAGTATCTGCCGGGCGAGCGGCCCTGGGGCATCGAATGCGACATGGCATTCCCTAGCGCCACCCAAAACGAAATCGACGCCGACGACGCCAAGACGCTCGTGGACAACGGCTGCATCTGCGTCTCCGAGGGCGCCAACATGCCGACCGTCCCCGGCGGCGTCGACGTCTTCCTGGACGCCAAGATCCTCTACGGGCCGGGCAAGGCCGCCAATGCCGGCGGCGTGGCGGTTTCCGGGCTGGAAATGGCCCAGAACCGCGGATTCCTCCACTGGCCGCGCGACGAGGTCGATGGCCGGCTGCGGCAGATCATGCATTCGATCCACGAAAACTGCCAGAAGTACGGCACGACCAACGGCTTCACCAACTACGTCCAAGGCGCGAACATCGCCGGCTTCGTCAAGGTGGCCGACGCCATGCTGGCACAAGGCGTCGTCTAGGCGGCCGTGGAAGGGGGGACTGGCTCCGTCGCCCCGACACGGTCGGGTGCGGCTGATACGCGCTGCGGCGACGGTGCCTGTCCCCCTTTCCTGAGGCCGGAAAGGCGGTTCGGCGGACCGCCCGAGCGGGACGCCTTGATTTCGAGAGACACGGATTGCTCAGCCCCCCTTATGGCAGGCGGCCGTCGTCGCTCTCAGGGCAAATCGAACGCTCCATCCTTGCGGGAACACCCTCTTTCCGTTAGACTACCGTTTGGCACCGGGCTTGGTTGGGTATCCCGATTCTGGTGAGCGGGTGGCAGTGGTATTCGGTCGGGTGGCACGCCCCGAGCGCGGCGAAGGGCGTGAGTGTATCCCCACCGCTACCTGCCACGCCCTTCGCTTAGGCTCAGGGACGTGCCACCCGCTGGAACAGAGCGGGGGTCGCGTCTTCCCACACAGCCCGACGGAACAGAATGGGCGCCGGCTTCAACGGCGGCGCTCGAGGCAACGCAACGATGTGAGGGAGTCCCGATGCGGAACACGAGGCGAGGTTTTACGTTGGTGGAACTATTGGTGGTGATCGCGATCATAGGCATCCTGATCGCGCTGCTGTTGCCGGCGGTGCAGGCGGCCCGGGAGGCGGCGCGCCGCATGGGCTGCTCGAACAACCTCCGGCAGATCGCCGTGGCGATGCACAACTACCACGCGGCCAAGAATTCGCTGCCCTACGGGGCGCGGGGCCGCTACGCCGGCACGTGGTACGGCGCGATCCTCGCCTACATCGAGCAGGCCGACGCGGCAAGGAAGTACAACACGACGCTCATTTACTACGACCCAGAGAACCTGGTATTGATCGCGCCGCGCCTGCCCGTGTTCACCTGCCCGAGCGACACGCCTGCGACTTGGCTGGTTAACGGCCAGAACCTGCCGAAATACAACTACGCGGCCAATCTCGGCAACACGTCGAACTACCGGAAGGACTTATGGGACGGCGTGAAATTCGTCACCGGGCCGTTCTTCCTTGAATCGACGGACTACGGCGTGCCCAACACGCCCCTCTACGGTTTCCGCGACATCTCCGACGGCACTAGCCACACGCTCATGATCGCGGAGATCCGGCAGGGTCAACATGACGAAGACCTGCGGGGCTTGACGTGGTGGGCGCCCGCCGCCGGCTTCACCGCCCACTATGCTCCCAACACCACCTTTCCCGACTACATGGACTCCGGCTGGGGCGCCAAGTGCGCCGCCCTCAACGACACGCCCCAATGGCCCTGCACGGAGCAGGCGGGAACCACGAGCAACACGCCGCTGAACTTCTCCTCGCGCAGCCGCCACCCTGGCGGCGTGAACGCCGCGCTGTGCGACGGCTCGGTCCGTTTCGTCGTCAACGACGTCGACTTGACCGTGTGGCAGGCGGCGTCCACCATCAACGGCGGCGAAGCGATCGGCGAGTTTTGAGTACCTTTCGCGGGAAAAAGGGGACAGGTCCAATTTGTGCGTAGCACCCTTCGGGCCGTTCCGGCAAATTGGGCCTGTCCCCTTTTTCCCTCCGCCCTGGGAACACCATGTCGACCGGCGCCGCAACCAAACCGCGAATCGTCTCCCTGGATCAATTCCGCGGCTACACGGTTCTCGGGATGTTTCTGGTCAATTTCGTCGGCTCTCTGGAGGCGAGCCACTACCTGCTGCGGCATCACAACACGTTCTGCAGCTACGCCGACACGATCATGCCGCAGTTCTTCTTCGCGGTCGGCTTCGCCTTCCGCCTGACGTTCCGCCGCCGAATCGAGTCCGACGGACCGCGGACCGCCTACTTCCGCGTGATCCGCCGACTCCTCGGGCTGATCCTCCTGGCACTGGTCGTCTACTCGGTCGATCGCGGCTTCGACACCTGGCGGCAGTTGACCGAATCGGGCTTCTGGGAAGCGATCAAAACGCCGCTGAAACGGGATTGGTTCCAGACGTTGACGCACATCGCCGTCACGTCGCTCTGGGTCTTGCCCGTGATCCGCGCCAGGGCGTCGGTCCGGATCGCCTTCATGCTCGCTTCCGCCGGGCTGCACGCCGTTTTGTCGCACGTGTTCTACTTCCACTGGCTCCACGCCGCTCCGTCGGGGATCGACGGCGGGCCGCTCGGGTTCCTCACGTGGACGATCCCCGTGATCGTCGGCACGCTGGCGTGCGACGTGATCGTCCGGGCGGAGGATCGCCATCGCGTGCTTCCGCTGGCCTTCTGGTCCGTGGCGCTCATGGCGTTGGGCTACCTGCTCTCGTGCGGCGCGAGGCTCTACGACATCCCCGGCGGACAGGCCGCGCCGCCGCCCGCGCAAAAACTCGCCGCCGAGCCGGTCGTGCCCTCGGGCGAGCAACTCGACGCGGCGCGGCGGAAACTGGCCGAGGGCCGCTGGCCGGAACTCCTGGCCGAGCCGCCGTTCGTCCCGCCGCCCCATCCGCCGGGCGAAATCGGCCGAAGCTACGAATTTCGGCAAGAAAACTATTGGATGATGAGTCAGCGGGCGGGAACGCTTTCCTACCTGACGTTCGCCTCCGGGTTCTCGCTCGCGGTGTACGTGCTGTTCTACCTTTGCTGCGATCGATGGGGGCGGCAACTGGGCGTCCTGCGAACGCTCGGGATGAACGCCCTGGCAGCCTACGTTTTGCACATGCTGGTCGAAGTCGCCATCCGGCCATTTGTTCCAAGCGACTCGCCCGCCTGGTATGCTTGGAGCGCGTGCCTCCTGTTTCTCGCGATTACTTACTTGCTGGTGCGGAGCCTGGAACGGCAGAATATCTATCTGAAGCTATG
>JAPLNP010000150.1 GCA_026401055.1 Planctomycetia bacterium | reverse complement strand
CGCCGCTCTCGCCGTGCTACGCCTGATCCACCCTCCAGGCGAGCCCCTTCGGGCAACCGCCGAGCGAATCCAATGGCGACCCGGCTCAATCCTCCACCGGTTGGGATTCAATCCGTTGCGATGACTTTGCAGATCTCCTGAGCCAGGAAGATGGCTTCGTCTAGATGGTCAAGCCCCCCACTGAAGAGGGGCACCGGCAGCGGCAACCAGCCCGGTTGGCGCGCCCCGCAAGGGCGTCGCCGTTATCCTGCTCCCTCACGGTCGCGGCTCGGTTTCGACGCTGGGCGAACCGGGTGCGCAAAAAAGCCCGAGACAACTCGAAGGTCGTCTCGGGCTTCGATGATCACGGGCCGTCGGATTCGAGCGGGGTACTACTTCGCGGGGGTATCCTGTCCGGGCTGCCGATCTCGGCCGCGCTCTCCGCGTGGAGGACGCTGGCCGGGGCCGCCTCGGCCGCCCATCATCCCCTGCATGTCGATCTTGAACTCCTTGCCCGTCATGCCGTCGAGCTTCACCTTCTGCTCGGGCGTAAGGACTTTGATCGCCTGCTCATACGCCTCGTTGCGGAGTTCCTGCATTTTGGTCATTCTCGCCGCGCGCTGTTCGTCGGTCTGTTGCGGCCGTTGGTCGCCTTCGGGCCGGGGGAACGCCTCGCGGATCTTCGCTTGGGATTCCTCACCGATCTTCTTGAGTTGCTCTTTTTGCGTGTCGGTAATGCCCAGCTTTTCGGCGAGGTCCCCCTCGCTCATCGCTCGGACCCCCTGCATCCTCAGGCTGAGTTGCAGTCGGATCTCTTCGAGTCGCTTGAGTTGCTCGGGTTCGAGGATGTCCTTGACCTGCTTCTCGATTTCCGCGAGCTTCTCGGGCGTGGGCCTTCCCTCGGACTTGCTCATCTCGTCACGGATGTCCTTGAGTTGGTTGATTTGCTCTTCGCCGAGCTTCAACTCCTTTTGGACCGCCTCGTTTTGCAGAATCTGCGTGATTCCGACGCGGAAGCCGCCGCCCGGCCTGCCCGGGCCGCGCTCGGGGGGCTGTGCCTGGGCGGTGACGAACATGCCCGCCACGAGAACCAGTGCCACCATTACTACCAACCACCGTGGGATTCGAGCCATCATCGGGCTCCTTTCTACTGTGCCGTGGTCTGGGGAAAAAGGGAAAACCGGGCGGAAGCCAGTCCACCGGCATATGGACGACGACCCCACCGCCCCCTCACGCCGATATAAACCCCGGTCGCCGGACAGGGTTCCGAGGTTTTTGCGAAGGTCACTGTTGCAGCGAGTACAAGAGCACGTTCAGGGCGATCCGCGCGGCGTCCTGACGGGTGTAGCCTCGGCACTCCAACGAGTTGTGCTTCTCCAACGCGCAACTGATGTCGTACGGCGAGAACACCACCACCCAGCGATCCTCAACCTTGACGCCCTCCAGCGTCGGCGCGACCTTCCGCTCGGTGGCCTTCAATGGCCCCGGGCCGGCGGACTTCTCGGGGTCGTGCCGGGTGACCGTCGAGAGGTCGAAGCCGCCGTAGGCCGGCGTGAGCATCGCGTCGGTCGGCGCGACGGGCTCCAGCGGATGGTCCGCAAAAACCGCGGCCATCTCGCGGCGAAACGACTCGGTGAACGCCTCGCTCGCGCAGATCGAATTGGCGAACACCATCCCCCCGCGATCGACGTACTGGCGCAGACGTCGCCGCTCGGCGTCCGTCAGCCGGAACGCCGTCCGGCCCTGCATGAAGACCAGGTGGTAGTCGAACAGCGCGTCGTCGGTGATGTTGATCGTGGGGCCCTCGGCCGGAGTCCTCATCTTCAACTCCGTGCCGGCCGTCTCCAGCAGCGTCGCCAGTGCCCGAGGCGCCGCGTTGCATCCGCCCGGGTGACGAAGGTTGGCGATCGCCACCTGTCCGCGGCCGGGCACGGCGCTCTTGGGCGCCTTGGTCAACTGGCGTGGAATCTCGTCCTTGGGCCGCAGTTCCCGGTTGGTGGCGTAGGCCAGAACGTTGATCCCGATCGCCAACGCGCCGTCGGTCTGGGCGCGAACCGAATCGGGATACGGCGACCGCGATCGCGCCAACCGCCCGGGCCGGGAAAGCTCCCACAGGCAGGAAAGCGACGCTCGGGGCGCGTCGGGCGGATCCGGCGGGGCGTAGACGACGCTCGTGCGGCACCCGAAGTCGATCCCCCAAAGCTGCCGAAGCTGATCCGGCTTCACCGGCTGTTCCGCGTGCCAAACCGGATGTTCCGGATCCAAGAGCCGCAGCCGATACTCCGGCTCGGGAAAGACCTTCTCCATCAACGCCCGAAACGCCTTGTCGAACGCCTTGCCGTCGCAGTTGGACTCGGCGAAGAGGAAGCCGCCGCGATCGAGGTAGTCGCGCAGGTTCCGCGCCAGCCGCTGCTGCCCGGCCTCGTCCCGCGGCAGCGGGTCCTCCTTGCCCGAAAGGTAAAGCACGGGCGATTGCAGCAGGTCGTCGACGGTGGCCAGCCGCAGGTCGATCACCTGCCAGGTCATGTCCCGTTTCCACTTCGACTCGACGTACGCGGTCAGGTTGGCGACGTCGCCGCGGTGCTGGTTCCAGTCGTTGCCGGGGTCATGCCTGGCCTTGGCGAGGAGCACGGGCCGGCGGCCCTTGGAGAGGAACAGCAGTGCGAAGCTGGTCGCGACCATCTCGTTGGTTTCGGCGAACCCTTCGCCCTTCCAGTAGTCCGCCCCGGCGATCTCTTCGTTGACCAGGTGGTCGGCCCCCTCGCGATACCAATCGTGCTCTCCGATGAATCGCTGGGCGGTCAGGCGGCCGACGCGTTCGACGCCGTAGAGGTAGTACAGCGCGTATTGCTCGGCCCGTTGGCCCGGGTTGCGCGTGACCGAGAAATGCCGTTCGAGCCACTCAAACCCGCGCCGGACGGCGGCGTCGTCCGCCTTGCCCTGGCCGCAACAGAGAATCTTCTCGCCATCAACGCCGGCATCCGGCTGGTGGACCGCGTCGTCGACGATAATCATCGAGGTGATGCCGGCGCAGGTCATGCTCCCGGTGCCGTAGACGGCTTTCTTGTAGCCCCAGGAGCCGTCCGGGTTCTGGCAGTCTTCAAAATACGCCTTGGACATCCGCCAGGTGGCGGGGCGGACCTCGGCGCCGAGGCGTTCCGCCTCGTGCAGGGCCAAAAGGGCAAATTGGGTATTGGAGTTGTCGCCGTCGGCGGAGACGCCACCGCCGAAGCTGCCGGGATACGCCCAGGAGCCCTTCGTCGGCCCTACGGTGATCTGGTTCCGCTCGAAGAACTCGACGTTGCGCTGGATGAGCAACATGTCCTTGGCCGGCTCGGCCTTGCAGAAGACCATGGTTTGCAGGGAGACCGAGTACCCACTCTCGAACCGATGCTGCCGCAGCCACGCGAGCGCCCGGCGGACGCTGTCGTCCTCGGGCCCGACGCCGGCATTCAACAGCGCCAGCGTACACAGGCCGGACATGCCGCCGACCTGGTTCACGGCGAAGTCGGGCCAGGAGCCGTCGGCGAGTTGCTGGCTCTTGAGGTAGGCGACCCCCCGATCCATGGCCTGCCGGACCTGCTCGGCGGTGACGTCCGCCCGCAAAGCCGACGCAGCCCCCCCAATCAACACCCCGGCCATCACGAGCCCGGCGGCCGTTCGCGTCATGATCTGTCTCCTTCCGGACGGTGGGTCGACATGCTTGTCACAAGTATCTTAGAATTAAGACGTTATAACATCAACAGCCAGTCCGACCAGGGGGTTGCCGCGTCGGTAGAATTATGGAGGACGAACCTTGGCCAGTAAGCCCCGTAGTCTCGGAGACGTCCTGCAAGAGTTCAGCCAGCACCGCCGGCTGATGCAGGAAGAATTGCAGAAAGTCATCGTCGGCCAAAGCGCGGTGATCGAACAGATCTTCGCCGCCGTCTTCACCCGCGGGCATTGCCTTCTGGTGGGCGTGCCCGGGCTGGCCAAGACGTTGATGGTCAGCACGCTCGCGCAGATCCTCGACATCCGGTTCAAACGGATCCAGTTTACGCCGGACCTGATGCCGTCGGACATCACGGGCACGAACGTGTTGGAGGAAGAGGACTCGGGCCGGCGGAACTTCCGTTTCGTCGAGGGGCCGGTGTTCACGAACATCCTGCTGGCCGACGAAATCAACCGCACGCCGCCCAAGACGCAGGCCGCGCTGCTGCAAGCGATGCAGGAGCGGGAGGTGACGGTCGGGCAGGAGACCTACCCGCTGCCCGAGCCGTTTTTCACCATCGCCACGCAGAACCCGATCGAGCAAGAGGGCACGTATCCGCTGCCGGAGGCGCAGTTGGACCGCTTCATGTTTGACATCAAGGTCGACTATCCGACGGCCGACGAGGAAGAACGCATCCTGGCCAGCACGACCCGGAGCGAGAAGGTTGAGGTCCGCAAGGTTCTCTCGGGCAAGGCGATCATCAACCTGCAGAAGCTGGTCGGCTCGGTGGCGGTGAGCCAGTACATCATTCAATACGTATCGCGGCTGGTCCGCGCGACCCGGCCCAAGGACGAGACGGCGCCGGGGTTCATTCGCGAGCTGGTCGATTGGGGCGCGGGCCCGCGGGCGGGGCAGTTTTTGATCCAGGGCGGCAAGGCGCTGGCCGCGATGGACGGCCGGTTCTCCGTGGCGATCGAAGACGTGCAGAAGATCGCCGTGCCCGTGCTGCGACACCGCATAAGCACCAATTTCCAAGCCCAGGCCGAGGGCCTGAACACGGAGGACGTGATCGAACGCCTGCTGCGCGAGACGCCGCCGCCGGTGATACCGAAGTACGAGCGAGGAGCTTGAGGATCCGATCACATGTACGAAGAGCGAGGAAGAAACATGAAAGTCACAACTTATGAAGGCGTGGTTGAGAACGGCCGCGTCGAGTTGCCCCCGGGGGCGTCGCTTCCGGAGAAGGCGAAGGTCTACGTCGTCGTGCCGGAGGTGGTCGAGATCGAGGCTCCGCGAGTGGCGCACGTCTACAGCCCCCGGCTGGCCAACCCGGCCGACGCCGTCCATTTCAAGATGAAAGTCACGAAGGAGGGGACGGATGCCGGATTATGATCGGCAGGAGTTCGTACCGCCGGTGGTATCGAAGCACGAACCGTGGTCGCTAGATAGGACGTGAACGCCGTGAAAGCAGCGGACATCCGAAACCTGTATTACATCACGCACATCGACAATGTGGCGTCGATCGTCGAGAGAGGGCTCCTGTCCCACGCCGAGATCGACCGTCAGCAGGTGCCCTACACGCGGATTTACGACGATGCCATCGTCAGTCGGCGAAAAGAGAAACGCACGCCGGAGGGAAGGAGCCTGTGGGAATATGCGAATCTGTATTTTCAGGCGCGCAATCCCATGATGTACCGTGTGATCCACGAAAAGGGAACGGACTCGCTGGCTGTTATCGCGGTTCGTCGTGACGTGATGAACACGACGGGAGTCGTGATAACAGATGGGAATGCGGCCAGCGAGCCCACCCAGTTCTTCGATCTCACGCGGGGAATGAACGTCCTTTCAGCGAACTGGAAAACGATTCAAAACGAATGGTGGAGGGGGGACGACGGCTCCAAGCGAAAGATCATGGCGGAATGCCTCGTTCCCGGGCGAGTAGGCCCCGAATGTATCGAGGCCATCTACGTGCAACGCGACGACGTCAAGAAGAAGCTTGATCGCGAGTTGCGAAACACGAAATTGCCGGTCATTCCCGAGCCACGAATGTTCTTCCGGCCCTGGTTCACCAGACGGATCGGAGAGAACATTTCGCTCATCGAAGGCGACATGTTCTTCTCCAATCGGCAGACGTTCACGATAAGCGTCAACCTGCAGGGCATCATGGGAAAGGGCCTCGCTTCCCGCGCGAAGTACCAGTTCCCGGACGTCTACGTGGAATACCAAGATGCGTGTCGCTCGCGACGACTCCGATCCGATCGCCCCTTCTTGTACAAACGCGAGTCTTCCCTTGAGGAAGACCTCGCCGAGGACCTGGGACGTCCGCTTGAAAGACCCAACGCGGTCAAATGGTTCCTGCTGTTTGCAACAAAACGAAAATGGAGAGAGAACTCCAGGTTGGAAGACATCGAAGCCGGATTGAGTTGGGTGCGGACGAACGCCGTGTCGGAAGGGATCCAGTCGCTGGCGCTTCCCGCGCTCGGGTGCGGACTGGGAAACCTGGACTGGCGCGTGGTGGGACCACTCATGTGCCGATACCTGCATCGAATCGGGTTCGAGGTGGCCATTTACCTGCCTCGGGAGAGTAAGGTGCCGCCTGAGTCTCTGGACGAGACGTTTCTTCTCGGCAATTCGCCGTAGCAAACCATGCCCAACGTCGAGCAATACCTGAAGCCGGAGGTGATCCGCCAGATTTCGCGGCTGGACTTGCGCGCGCAGTTCATCGTCAAGGGGTTCTTGCAGGGGCTGCACGCCAGCCCGTTCCATGGCTTCTCGGTCGAGTTCAGCGAACATCGCAAGTACACGCCCGGCGACGATCCCAAGGACATCGACTGGCTGGTCTACGCCAAGACGGACAAGTACTACGTCAAAAAATTCGAGGCCGAAACGAACATCACCGGCTACCTGGTGATGGACTTGAGCCGTTCGATGGGCTACACCTATCGCCAGGAATTGAGCAAGTTTGAATACGCGATCTGCCTGGCCGCCGCGCTGGCCTACCTGATGATCCACCAGCAGGACCCGGTCGGGCTTCTGACGTTCGACGAGAAGATCCGTAGCAGCCTGGCGCCGAAGACGAAGCGGAGCCACCTGGGCGATCTCTTGAGCCTGCTGGCCAACCTCAAGCCCGAGGGCGCGACGAACATCGCCCACAGCCTGACGCAGGTGGCGGCGA